>NZ_JAKUDH010000011.1:0-178614 GCF_031570495.1 Pseudomonas sp. JL2 | reverse complement strand
TTGAGACTGAAACAGGTGTAAACCTATTTCAGGACTAGACATGGCATTTGGTGACTGAGATTTCCGGCGCCCACGAAAAAGCCCGCCAAATTGGCGGGCTTTCTTGAGGCGCGAATCAGAGCAGGAAAATCGTCGCCAATCCCAGGAAAATGAAGAACCCGCCGCTGTCGGTCATGGCGGTAATCATCACACTGGCCCCCATGGCGGGGTCACGCCCCATTCGAGCCAGGGTCATGGGAATCAATACCCCCATCAAGGCCGCCAACAACAAGTTGAGCGTCATGGCGGCGGTCATCACCACTCCCAGCGACCAACTGCCGTATAGCAGGTACGCCACCACGCCGATCACCCCACCCCAAACCAGACCGTTGATCAAGCCCACGGCCAGTTCCTTGCGCATCAATCGCGATGTATTGCCGGTACTAACCTGGTCCAGCGCCATGGCGCGGACGATCATGGTAATGGTCTGGTTGCCGGAGTTACCGCCAATCCCTGCAACGATAGGCATCAGCGCCGCAAGGGCCACCAGTTTTTCGATGGAGCCTTCGAACAAGCCGATCACCCGGGACGCGATGAAAGCCGTGATCAAATTGACCGCCAGCCAGGCCCAACGGTTACGCAGGGACTTCCAGACCGAGGCGAAGATGTCTTCCTCTTCGCGCAGACCGGCCATGTTGAGGACTTCGCTTTCGCTCTCCTCACGAATCAGGTCGACCATTTCGTCGATGGTCAGACGGCCGATCAACTTGCCGTTCTTGTCGACAACGGGCGCAGAAATCAAATCGTAACGTTCGAACGCCTGGGCCGCATCGTAGGCATCTTCGTCCGGATGAAAACTCACCGGATCACTGGCCATGACCTCGGCTACCTGCTTTTCCGGATCATTGACGAGCAATCGCTTGATAGGCAGCACGCCCTTAAGCACACCGTCGTAGTCCACCACAAAGAGCTTGTCGGTATGCCCCGGCAACTCCTTGAGACGGCGCAGATAACGCAATACCACTTCAAGACTGACATCCTCACGGATGGTCACCATCTCGAAGTCCATGAGCGCACCGACCTGCTCCTCGTCATAGGACAACGCCGAACGCACGCGCTCGCGCTGTTGGCCATCGAGGGTTTCCATCAGTTCGTGGATAACGTCCCGTGGCAGTTCGGGCGCAAGGTCGGCGAGTTCGTCGGCGTCCATTTCCTTGGCCGCCGCCAGCAGTTCGTGATCATCCATGTCAGCGATCAGGGTTTCACGAACCGAGTCGGACACTTCAAGCAGGATGTCACCGTCACGATCCGCCTGGACCAACTGCCAGACCGTCAGACGCTCTTCCAGCGGCAAGGCTTCAAGGATGTAGGCGACGTCGGCGGAGTGCAGGTCATCGAGCTTGCGTTGCAGCTCGACGAGATTCTGCCGGTGGACCAGGTTCTCGACCAGGTCGTGATGCGGGCCTTCCTGGCGATGCGTCAGGTCTTCGACCACCCGCTGGCGATGCAGCAGCTCAACGACTTGAGCAAGGCGATCCTGAAGGCTTTCCTGCGTTTTCTTTACTTCTATTTCGGTCATAGGCGAACTCCACTCCCAGCAGTGGAGCACGCCGGAAGGATCAATCAGTCAGTTCATGATTGGTAAAACGAGATATTGAGTAACTACTGGGTAAGTCCATGGGATATTCCACAAGCCCCGGCGGGGCTGACGGGCGCAATCATACACCGCTTGACGCTTTAAAACGTTAAAAAATCATGGCAAGAACAAGCGCTTGCGAGACATACCTGAACGCAGATTGAACCTCTATGCCTACGACGACTTATCCTGAAAAGAAAACACACGCCCCGGTAAAAATGTAGCGGCTAACCTTCTTTTCTTCACCGTCAAGGAGGACGTCAGGATGCTCGTCAGTCGCTACCTGTTTTTACTCGCTGCCCTGCCCTGCCTGCCTTTGGGGGCTGCCGGGCAAAGCGTGCATCGCTGCGAAAATACCGCCGGGCACGTGACCTTTACCACCCTGAGTTGCCGACCGGAAGAAACCCTGTCACTTCAGCAGATCCATCCGACCAGCCCGGGCAGGGCCGAGCCAATGACAGAGGCCATGCTGCCCGAAGCAGAGTTTCGGCAAACATTCGACAACAAAGCCAACCGCAAGGAACCGACTGTTGTCGGCCAGCTCGAAGACCGCTGTGGCAACCTGCTCAATGCCAGGCAACGCCGCGAAGCGATCATGAACCGGCGAGTCGTCAGTGGCATGAGCCAGCAGGACGTGGAAAGCGCCCTGGGCAGACCCGACTCGGTCAAGATCAGGAATTCGAGCACGCGATATACCTACAAAGCGAAAAAAGGTCGCAGCGCAGAGATCGTGTTCGATGAGAAAGGGTGCGTGAAAGGCAAATCGTAGACAGCAAAAAGCCCGCGTTAAACGCGGGCTTTTTGGTGTTTGGTGCACTCGACAGGATTCGAACCTGTGACCGCTCGGTTCGTAGCCGAGTACTCTATCCAGCTGAGCTACGAGTGCAAGTTGTGGTTTTATACCAGATCACAACTGGTTGAAGCCAAGTTATTTGCATCACTGCAAAAAACTCTTAAATGGTGCACTCGACAGGATTCGAACCTGTGACCGCTCGGTTCGTAGCCGAGTACTCTATCCAGCTGAGCTACGAGTGCAAGTTGTGGTTTTATACCAGATCACAACTGGTTGAAGCCAAGTTATTTGCATCACTGCAAAAAACTCTTAAATGGTGCACTCGACAGGATTCGAACCTGTGACCGCTCGGTTCGTAGCCGAGTACTCTATCCAGCTGAGCTACGAGTGCAAGTTGTGGTTTTATACCAGATCACAACTGGTTGAAGCCAAGTTATTTGCATCACTGCAAAAAACTCTTAAATGGTGCACTCGACAGGATTCGAACCTGTGACCGCTCGGTTCGTAGCCGAGTACTCTATCCAGCTGAGCTACGAGTGCATTTGTTGCCGCGCATTATAGGTCGCCGAATCTTTTTGTAAAGCGCTTTTTTCAGTAATTTCAACAACTTACCGATAAAGCCAGATTACGTCGCACTAAATAAATAATGGCGGAGAACGGGGGATTCGAACCCCCGACACCCTTTTGAGGTGTACTCCCTTAGCAGGGGAGCGCCTTCGGCCACTCGGCCAGCTCTCCGCAACACGGGGCGTATATTAACCACCTTCATCCCCGTTTGCAAACATAAAAAACGATAAAAATTAATGGCTTGGTTCGTCGTCCTTCTCTTTCTTGATACGCAGGTAAATTTCCTCTCGGTGCACCGCGACCTCTTTCGGGGCGTTGACGCCAATCCGCACTTGGTTTCCTTTGACGCCGAGCACGGTCACGGTGATTTCGCCATCGCCAATAATCAGGCTCTCTGCGCACCGACGAGTCAGAATCAGCATACCTTTCTCCTCACGCAATTCAGTTCAGGGACAACAGTCTGCAAAAAAAGGCGTAGGCCCTACGAACCGAAACGGTCGCAGCCTACAAGCCTAGTATTGACCAGCGCGAGCAAAAGAACAGTTTTGGAGCGCGCCTTTCAGAAAAACAAAGGGCGCGGTAAACCGCGCCCCAAGACAACGCCTTACTCGCCCTGTCGGGCAGCAGCGTCGAGTTCGAAAGCCGTGTGCAGGGCGCGCACGGCCAGTTCCAGGTACTTCTCTTCGATGACCACGGAAACCTTGATTTCCGAAGTAGAGATCATCTGGATGTTGATGCTTTCCTTGGCCAGGGATTCGAACATACGGCTGGCCACGCCTGCGTGAGAGCGCATGCCGACACCGACGATCGAGACCTTGGCGATCTTGGTATCACCCACCACTTCCCGGGCACCAATCTCATCAGCAGTCTTTTTTAGCACCGCTTCAGCGGCCTGGTAGTCGTTGCGGTGCACGGTGAAGGTGAAGTCGGTGGTGTTATCGTGCGCGACGTTCTGCACGATCATGTCGACTTCGATGTTCGCGGCACTGATCGGGCCGAGAATCTTGAACGCCACGCCGGGGGTGTCTGGCACGCCACGGATGGTCAGCTTGGCTTCATCGCGGTTGAAAGCGATGCCGGAAATGATCGGCTGTTCCATGGATTCCTCTTCATCAATAGTAATGAGGGTGCCCGGACCCTCTTTGAAGCTGTGCAGAACGCGCAGCGGAACGTTGTACTTGCCAGCGAATTCGACGGCCCGGATCTGCAGCACCTTGGAACCGAGGCTGGCCATTTCCAGCATCTCTTCGAAGGTGATCTTGTCCAGGCGCTGAGCCACAGGCACCACCCGTGGGTCGGTGGTGTAGACACCATCCACATCGGTGTAGATCTGGCATTCGTCAGCCTTGAGTGCCGCCGCCAGCGCCACGCCCGTGGTATCGGAACCGCCACGGCCGAGAGTGGTGATATTGCCGTGCTCGTCCACACCCTGGAAACCGGCGACCACCACGACGCGACCGGCCTTCAGGTCGCCGCGAATTTTCTGATCGTCGATCTGCAGAATACGCGCTTTATTGTGCGCGCTGTCCGTCAGGATACGAACCTGGTTGCCGGTGTAGGACACCGCCGGCACACCCCGCTTGATCAGCGCCATGGCCAGCAAGGCGATGGTCACCTGCTCGCCAGTGGAAACGATCACATCCAGTTCGCGCGGAACCGGCTGTTGGTCGCCGCTGATTTGCTTGGCCAGATCGATCAGACGGTTGGTCTCGCCGCTCATTGCCGACAGCACAACCACCAGGTCATCGCCCGCTTCACGGAATTTCTTAACCTTGTCGGCGACTTGTTCGATTCTCTCGACAGTACCGACCGAGGTGCCTCCAAATTTCTGTACGATCAAAGCCATTTCAAAGCCGCCTCTGCCCATGAAGGGCGCCCAATAATCACTCAACAGCGACCGGAGTCGTCACTAGACGACGACCCCGGAGCACTGCCTTAAATACCCTGCTCTACAAATGCAACGGTTTGGGCCAGTGCTGCGTCCAGCGCGCCGGCGTCGGTGCCGCCGCCTTGCGCCATGTCCGGACGACCACCACCCTTGCCGCCCACTGCCGCAGCGGCCTGCTTCATCAAATCACCGGCTTTGAGTTGGCCAGTCAGGTCTTTGGTCACGCCTGCGACGAGAACGACCTTTTCCTCATGGACACTGCCGAGCAGGATCACTGCGCGGCCGAGTTTGTTTTTCAGTTGATCGACCAGCGCCAACAGTGCCTTGCCGTCCTGGCCATCCAGGCGCGCGGCCAACACTTTCACGCCCTTGACGTCCACGGCCTGGGCCGACAGATCGTCGCCCGCGGCGCTGGCAGCCTTGGCCTGCAACTGCTCGAGTTGCTTTTCCAGCAGACGGTTGCGCTCCAGCACAGCCGAGAGCTTGTCGATCAGGTTGTCACGGCTGCCCTTGATCAGGCTCGCCGCTTCCTTGAGTTGTTCTTCGGCGGCGTTGAGGTACGCCAGGGCCGCCGCGCCGGTGACCGCTTCGATGCGACGCACACCAGAAGCCACACCGCCTTCGCTGATGATCTTCAGTAGGCCGATGTCACCGGTCCGGTTGGCATGGATACCACCGCACAGCTCCACGGAGAAATCGCCGCCCATGCTCAGCACACGGACGCTGTCGCCGTACTTCTCGCCAAACAGCGCCATGGCGCCCTTGCGCTTGGCGGTCTCGATGTCGGTTTCTTCGGTCTCGACCGGCGAATTCTTGCGGATCTCGGCGTTGACGATGTCTTCCAGCGCCTTGAGTTGCTCAGGCTTGATAGCCTCGAAATGGCTGAAGTCAAAGCGCAAGCGCTGACTGTCCACCAAAGAGCCTTTCTGCTGAACATGCTCGCCCAGTACCTGACGCAACGCGGCATGCAGCAAGTGCGTAGCCGAGTGGTTCAGCGAGGTGGCGTGACGAACCTCGGCGTCGACATGCGCGGCTACCGGAGCGGCAATCATCAGGCTGCCCGAGGCCAATACGCCGTGGTGCAGGAATGCGCCGCCGGTCTTGGTGGTGTCTCGCACATCGAAACGCGAGTTGCCGGCCTGCAGGTAACCGCTGTCACCGATCTGTCCGCCGGATTCGGCGTAGAACGGCGTCTGGTCCAGCACGATCACCCCTTCCTGGCCTTCGCTCAGGATGTCGACCGACTGCCCGTCCTTATAGATAGCCACGATCTTGGCCGAACCGGTCGTGGCGGCGTAGCCGGTGAATTCGGTGGCCACGTCAACCTTGACCAGGCTGTTGTAGTCCATGCCGAAGGAGCTGGCGGAACGCGCGCGCACTCGCTGGGCTTCCATCTCGCGCTCGAAACCTTCCTCGTCGAGGGTCAGGTTGCGTTCGCGGGCGATGTCGCCCGTCAGGTCCATCGGGAAACCGTACGTGTCGTACAACTTGAACACGACATCGCCCGGTACCACGTTGCCCTTGAGCTCGGCCAAATCCTGCTCGAGGATCTTCAACCCCTGCTCCAGGGTTTTGGCGAACTGCTCTTCCTCACCCTTGAGCACGCGCTCGATGTGGGCCTGCTGGGATTTGAGTTCCGGGAAGGCCTCGCCCATTTCGGCCACCAGGGCCGCGACGATCTGATAGAAGAAGCTGCCCTTGGCGCCCAGCTTGTTGCCGTGACGGCAGGCGCGACGAATGATCCGACGCAACACATAGCCGCGGCCTTCGTTGGACGGCAACACACCATCGGCAATCAGGAAGCCGCAGGAACGGATATGGTCGGCCACCACTTTGAGCGAAGCCTGGTTGTCGTTACTGCAACCGATGGCCTTGGCCGAAGCACTCAACAGGCTCTGGAACAGGTCGATTTCGTAGTTGGAGTGAACGTGCTGCAACACCGCACTGATCCGCTCCAGGCCCATGCCGGTGTCGACCGACGGCGCTGGCAACGGATGCAACACGCCATCGGCGGTGCGGTTGAACTGCATGAAGACGTTGTTCCAGATCTCGATGTAGCGGTCGCCATCTTCTTCCGGCGAGCCGGGTGGGCCGCCCCAGATGTCGGCGCCGTGATCGTAGAAAATCTCGGTGCAAGGGCCGCACGGGCCGGTGTCGCCCATGGTCCAGAAGTTATCGGAAGCGTATGGCGCGCCCTTGTTGTCGCCAATGCGCACCATGCGTTCAGCCGGGACACCGACCTCTTTGGTCCAGATGTCATAAGCCTCGTCATCGCTGGCGTAGACCGTTACCCAGAGCTTCTCCTTGGGCAGGTTCAGCCACTTGTCGGAGGTCAGGAAGGTCCAGGCAAAGGTGATGGCGTCGCGCTTGAAATAATCACCGAAGCTGAAGTTACCCAGCATTTCGAAGAAGGTGTGGTGACGAGCGGTATAGCCGACGTTTTCCAGGTCGTTGTGCTTGCCGCCGGCGCGCACGCATTTCTGGCTGCTGACGGCACGGGTGTAGGCACGTTTTTCCTGGCCCAGGAAGCAGTCCTTGAACTGGTTCATCCCCGCGTTGGTGAACAGCAGGGTCGGGTCGTTGCCCGGAATCAAAGAGCTGGAGGCTACTCGGGTGTGGCCTTGCTCTTCGAAGAAGCGAAGGAAGGCTTCACGGATTTCTGCGCTTTTCATTAGGTTCTTCCACGGAGGCTGCGGCCAAAGGCCTGTGCAAAACGTCAACAGACGAAGCAACGGCAAAGGGCCGCATTATATCGGCCCTTCGCGTGGGGTACAGCGTGTTTATGCGATAGAAACTGTCAATTGGGCCGCTTGGCGGGTCAGTTACGGGAAAAGTCGACGAAAGAGCGGATCACTTCGTCGATTTGCGCGGCGCTGACATCCATGTGGGTCACCATTCGCAGGCGTGGCGCTGCGCTGAGCTTGATACCACGCTCGGCGGCAAACGCCCTGATGGCCTCGGCCCGCTCGCCCATCTGCACGTAGACCATGTTGGTCTGCACCGGCTCGACCTCGTAACCCGCCCCACGCAAGCCCTCGGCAAGCCGCTGGGCATTGGCGTGGTCATCGGCCAGGCGCTGGACCTGATGATCCAGGGCATACAACCCCGCCGCAGCCAGGATCCCGGCCTGGCGCATACCCCCGCCCACCATCTTGCGCAGCCGGCGCGCCTTGCCGATCAGTTCGACGCTGCCGCAGAGGACCGAGCCAACGGGAGCGCCAAGGCCCTTGGACAGGCACACCGACACCGAATCGAAATGTTGGGTGATCTCCCGGGCATCGACGTTCAACTTGACCGCGGCGTTGTACAGCCGCGCGCCGTCAAGGTGCAACGCCAGGCCGTGCTCGCGCGTGAAACGCCGGGCCCGGGCCAGATAGTCCAGCGGCAGGACCTTGCCTTGCATGGTGTTTTCCAGCGCCAGCAGGCGAGTACGGGCGAAGTGGAAGTCATCGGCTTTGATCGCGGCAGCAACTTGCTCCAGGTCCAGAGAGCCGTCCGCTTGCACGTCAAGGGGTTGCGGCTGGATTGAACCCAGTACCGCCGCCCCGCCGCCTTCGTATTTATAGGTGTGAGCCTGCTGGCCAACGATGTATTCATCACCACGCTCGCAATGGGCCATCAGCCCCAGCAAGTTGCTCATGGTGCCGGTGGGTACGAACAGCGCCGCGGCAAAGCCCAGGCGCCCGGCCAGTTCGGCCTCGAGGCGATTGACGGTCGGATCTTCGCCATACACATCGTCGCCGGTCGGCGCGCTGGCCATCGCATCCAGCATGGCGGCGGAAGGTTGGGTGACGGTGTCGCTGCGAAGATCGATAACGCTCATGAATCTGGCCTCGGGTGCGGGTGGGGGGAATTCCCTTTCGAAGGTCAATTACTGCGGTCATGGCGACGATTAATCAAGACCAGTCGAAGGAAAAGATCACCTGCACCTGAAGATCTCTCAGAACACCTGTGGGAGCGAGCTTGCTCGCGATGGCGGCAGCGCATCCAACATCAATGCAATCTGAACCACCGCTATCGCGAGCAAGCTCGCTCCCACAGGGGTTATGTGTTAAAAATCCTGCGCCGCCAAAAACCATGGCGGCGAAACGTTCTCAGGGCGGGGTGCAATTCCCCACCGGCGGTAATTGCACGCAAGGTGCATAGCCCGCGAGCGCTTGGCGATACACGGCTTTTGCGGTGTAGCGTCAAGGTCAGCAGACCCGGTGTGATTCCGGGGCCGACGGTCATAGTCCGGATGAAGAGAGAACGGGATCGGCACCCAAGGGCCGTCTGCGACTGTCTGCGCGCGACGCACCCTCGAATCCCCTTCGATTCATGACGCCCTGTTTTTTACACAAACAGGAACCAGAACATGCAACCCACCGCAATCGACAGCAAAAGCAAACATCATCCGGGCGAGCGCGTCGCGTTCATCCAGGCCTGCTGGCACAAGGAAATCGTCGACCAGAGCCGCAAAGGCTTCGTCGCCGAAATGATCAATCAAGGTTATCAGGAAAGCGATATCGACTTCTTCGAAGTCGGCGGCGCCTTCGAGATCCCGCTGCATGCCAAGCTGCTGGCCAAATCTGGCCGCTACGCCGGCATCGTCGCCGCTGGCCTGGTGGTGGACGGCGGCATCTACCGTCACGAATTCGTCGCCCAATCGGTGATCAGCGGCCTGATGCAGGTTCAGCTGGAAACCGAGGTGCCGGTGTTCTCGGTCGTACTCACTCCCCATCACTTCCACGCTGGGGAAGAACATCAGAAGTTCTTCTTTGAGCATTTCGTGCACAAGGGCCAGGAAACGGCGAAGACCTGTGCCGATACCCTGCACAAGACCCGGGCGTTGAGGCGCAGTGAGCAGCGGGCGGTAGCGGTCTAAATCCAGACACAGATCCAAATGTGGGAGCGAGCCTGCTCGCGATAGCAATGTAGCAGTCGACAGCAATGGCGACTGGCACTCCGTCATCGCGAGCAAGCTCGCTCCCACAAAAGGCTTGTATCAGTTTGGGATTCAGGTCAGGCCAGGTTTTCGTCCGTCGCCGGCACAATCAGGATCCCGGCCCGCAAACCATTCTTCACCTTGGGGTTGGGGAAGATGATCCGGGCGCCCTCTTCTTCGATCACCCAGCGGGTCTGGGCAATGTCTTCGGCCAGCACATAACCTTTTCCAAGTTCCGAGAAGTTCTCGATGTCCGCCGGCAGGTTCAGGCGGAAACTGTCGCTGTGCTTGATGATTTCCCGCGCGACGCTGAACAGTTGCAGGCCGTCCAGACTTTCGTCCGATTCGGGTTCGCTGCCTTCGATGATCTGTTGCAGACGGGTTTCCAGCAGGCTGACGTTGACACCGTCGTTTTCCCCGAACGGCCGGGCCTTGCCCAGTTCCAGGGTGAAAGACTCGGCACCCAACTGGTCATAGGTGTAGGCGCTGAACACAATGGACGGTTTGTTCTGCAGCAGCACCGCTTCCATACCGGCGGCGCGCAGCCGCGCCAGTTCACGGCGTGAATGCTGGCGACCTTCCTTCCACGGATACAGGGCGAATTGCTCAATCTTCGAACCCCGGATGGCGGTGTGCAGGTCGTAATGCAAGCGACTGCGGTCCGGCACGCTGAAGAAACTGGCGGCCAACCGCTCCAATTCGCACGCCCGCAACGCCTCGGCGCCGCCGCTCAACTCATGGCGACCATTGAACAACCGATTGACGTCCTGCTCGACAAAACGCTCTCCGCGACGAATGGCCTCGGGATTGCCGAACAGAAACAGAATGCGTGCCCGTGGCTTGAGATCCCCACGGGCGATGTCGTGCAGCAACCGATCAAGCAATTCGATCGGTGCGGTTTCGTTGCCGTGGATACCGGCTGACAGCAACAGGTCCTGGCCATTGTCCCGGGCCTGGGGCGGCTTGACCTCCAGCGCGCCCTCGCTCAGCCAGCGCATCCGTACGCCCTCGACAGTCAGTTGAGTCTTCTCCGCCGGTTCACGGCCGGCGAGGGTCAGTTCAAGCAATTTGCCGAGGGCGAGCATAGCGCGGCTCCTTAATGGTCGTGGCCGCAATCCGGGCCATGGACATGATCATCGTCGCCCATGTCGGCCGGTTCCATTTCCAGTTGCAGGCTCACCAGGTTGGTCGCCAATGGGCGCAACAACAGGTTGGCGTATTCCTCATCGCCTTCTTCGACATCGACACCGATCAGCAACTGACCGCGGCCGTCCTGCTGGATCCACAGCTCTTTGCCCTGCCACATGACCGCAACGCGGGTGCAGGAGGTTTCCAGTTGGGTGCCGTCGGTGTCTTCAAGGATCAGTTGCAAGGTATCGCTCATGTTTTTACGTTCTCGTCGGGGGAAAAAGGCAACGCGCCCTGCTTTGACTGTAGTCAGGTCGCGCGCGCTTTCAATTGATCTGGAAAGGATAAACCGCGCCAAGTTTAAGGATTTGTGTCAGCTCATCCAGTGCCGCCCGGCATTCGAGCAGCAACTGCGGGTCCGCCAGGTCGTTTTCGGTCATGCGATCGCGGTAGTGACGCTCGACCCATTGGGTCAGCGAATCGTACAACGGCGCGGTCATGATAACCCCTGGGTTGACGGCGGCCAGTTCGGTTTCATTGAGGGCCACGCGCAGCCTCAGGCAAGCCGGGCCACCGCCGTTCTGCATGCTTTGCTTGAGGTCGAAGACCTTCACTTCGCCGATCACCCCGCCAGAGCCCGTCAGGCCTTGCAGGTACTGCCAGACGCGTTCGTTGCCGCGGCACTCCTCCGGCACGATCAACAGCATCGAGCCGTCGGGACGCGACAGCAACTGGCTATTGAACAGGTAGGAACGTACCGCGTCATCGACGGTAACCGCCGAACGCGGCACGCACACCGACTGAAATTTCCCACCGACCTTGGCGAGTTTGCTGCTCAGCTCGGCCAGCATCCGGTCGGTCTCGAGAAACGCATCCTCGTGATAGAACAACACTTCGCCGTTGCCCACCGCGATCACATCATTGTGGAACACGCCCTGGTCGATCACCGATGGGTTCTGTTGGGCGTAGACCACGCCCTCCTCCCTCAGACCATGCAGACGAGCGACCGCTTGAGAAGCTTCCAGGGTCTGGCGCGCCGGGTACTTCTGCGGCGCGGGAAAACGGGTATCGAAGGCGCTGCGGCCGAACACGAAGAATTCAACACCGGCCTCGCCGTAGGTCCGGCAGAAACGCGTGTGGTTGGCCGCGCCTTCGTCGCCGAACTGCGCCACCGCCGGCAGCGCGGCGTGGTGGGCGAAGTGCTGCTGATCGGCAAACATCGCCCCCAGTACGCGACTGGTGGTCGGGTGTTCAATGCTGCGGTGGTATTTGCAGTTCAGGTTGGCGGCAGTGAAATGCACGCGGCCGTCAGCCGTGTCGGCGCTTGGGCTGACAGTGGCGGCGTTGGCCACCCACATGCTGGAGGCCGAGCAACTGGCGACCAGCAGCGGCATCGCTTCTTTGGCAGCCTGCTGAATGACCTGGGCATCGCTGCCGGCAAAACCCAACCGACGCAGGGCCGCCACGTCGGGACGTTCCTGTGGCGCCAGCACACCTTGCTGGAAGCCCATGTCCATCAGCGCTTTCATTTTCGCCAGGCCCTGCAACGCCGCTTCCTTGGGGTTGGAGGACTGTTGGCTATTGCTCTGGGACGCGACGTTGCCGTACGAGAGCCCGCCGTAGTTGTGGGTCGGCCCCACTAGACCGTCAAAGTTGACTTCATAGGATTTCATCAGCGAGGCTCCACGAGAATCTGTTTTTTATAGGCATCAAGTAACAACCGCAGCGCGGCCATCGCGAGCAAGCTCGCTCCCACAGGGTTTTGCGCAATCCTTTGTGGGAGCGAGCTTGCTCGCGATTGGGGTTCACACCATGCTCACGCCGGGAGTGAGGGCAGCCGGCATGACAAGGCTTGGTGTCTCCAGGGAAGCCACCGGATACGCACAATAATCGGCCGCGTAGTAGGCACTGGCGCGGTGGTTGCCCGAGGCCCCAACACCGCCGAACGGCGCGCTGCTGGCCGCTCCCGTCAGTTGTTTGTTCCAGTTGACGATGCCGGCACGGCTCTGCAGCCAAAACTGCTGGTAGCGCTCCTGGGAATCCGACAGCAGACCTGCAGCCAAGCCATATTGGGTGTTGTTGGCCTCGGTGATTGCCGCGGCGAAGTCCGCGTAGCGAATCACCTGCAACAACGGCCCGAACAGTTCTTCATCAGGACGCTCGACTACCGTCGTCACATCCAGGATGCCCGGTGTCAGCAACGCAGCCTGGGCTTGCGGTTGAGTCATGGTCAACAGCGGCACGGCGCCCAGGCCCAGCAAATGGTTCTGCGCATCCATCAGCGCCTTGGCTGCGGCCAGGGAAATCACCGAGCCCATGAACGGCGCCGGTTGCTGATCAAAGGCGCCGACTTCCAGCGTCGAGCTGACCGCCACCAGGCGCGCCAGCAAGGTATCGCCCCACGCCCCTTCGGGCACCAACAGGCGGCGCGCGCAGGTACAGCGCTGCCCGGCAGAAATGAAGGCCGACTGAATGATGGTGTAGACCGCCGCGTCGACGTCCGCCACCTCATCCACCACCAGCGGATTATTACCACCCATTTCCAGCGCCAGGATCTTGTCCGGGCGCCCGGAAAACTGTTGATGCAACAGGTTGCCGGTGCGGCTGGAGCCGGTGAAAAACAACCCGTCGATGCCCGGATTGGCCGCCAGGGCGATACCAGTTTCCCGCGCGCCTTGCAGCAGGTTCAGCACGCCCGCCGGCAGGCCGGCCTCGACCCAGCACTTGACCGTCAGCTCAGCGACTTTCGGGGTCAGTTCGCTGGGTTTGAACAACACACTGTTGCCCGCCAACAAGGCCGGGACGATGTGACCGTTGGGCAAATGGCCGGGGAAGTTGTAAGGGCCGAACACCGCCACCACACCGTGGGGCTTGTGCCGCAGCACAGCGGTAGCGTCTCCCAGGGGGCCGCTTTTTTCGCCGGTCCGCTCGCGGTAGCTCTGAATCGAAATGGCGACCTTGTTGACCATGCTGGTGACTTCGGTGGTCGCTTCCCACAACGGCTTGCCGGTTTCTTCACCGATGCAGTGGGCCAGTTCATCGGCGTGGCTCTTCAAGGCAGCGGCAAACGCTTCCAGCACCTGGATACGCTCATCCAGCGAACGGCGGGCCCAGTCCGGGAAGGCCTGACGCGCGGCCTGCACCGCCGACTCCACCTGCGCCGCCGTGGCGCCATTGCCAGACCACAGCACTTGCTGGGTCACCGGGTTCAACGACTCAAAGAGATCACCCTGACCTTCCAGCCAGCTTCCAGCGATGTACAGCGACTTCATTATTTCGACTCCCGAGCAGCGGACAACGCAACGGCGCGCACCTGATCGCCGGCGTTGAGTTGAAGACGTTTGGCAGTCAGCGGATCAACCACCAAGGTGCCCGCGGCCAAGCGCGCCGGTGCAGCAGTGATGCGGCAGTCTTCGCGTTTGCGGTTATGCATGATGAACGGCGTGGCGTCGTCGCCCGGCGTGCCGATGGCCAATACCAGTGCCTGGCTGTCGCGGATCGCGCGGATCTTGCCGGTTTCACATTCAACGGCCGGGCCGGCGTCGAAGATGTCGACGTAACCCTGGTAACTGAAACCTTCGCTCTTGAGCATCGACAGCGCTGGCTCCGTGTCGGGATGAACCTGGCCGATCACCGCCCGGGCATCCTCCGACAGGAAACAGGTGTACAGCGGGAACTTGGGCATCAGCTCAGCGATGAAGGCCTTGTTGCCCACGCCAGTCAGGTAATCGGCTTGGCTGAACTCCATCTTGAAAAAGTGTCGCCCCAGGCTTTCCCAGAACGGCGAGCGGCCTCGGTCATCGGACATGCCACGCATCTCGGCGATGATCTTGTTGCCAAACAGGTTCGGGAATTCGGCGATGAACAGCAGCCGCGCCTTGGCCAACATGCGGCCATTGAGGCCAGTGCGGTAGTCGGCATGCAGGAACAGCGAACACAGCTCGGAGTTGCCGGTCAGGTCGTTGGCCAAAAACAGCGTCGGGATTTCCCGATAGATGTTCAGCTCCTGGGAGGCGCTGACCGTCAGGCCGACCCGGAAGTTGTACCAGGGCTCGCGCAGCCCAACGGCCCCGGCGATGGCTGAGATGCCCACCACACGGCCGTCGTCGTCTTCGAGCACGAACAGGTAGTCAGCATCGCCACGTCCGGCTTCGCCGCGAAAAGTCTTCTCGGCCCAGCCGACCCGATGAGCCAGGCGCTCCTCGTTGGCCGGCAAGGTGGTCAGGCCGGTGCCGGTGCTGCGGGCCAGGGCAATCAGAGCGGGTAAATCGCTGCTGCGTACGGGACGAACGATCATGCTATCTCCTCAAACGGGCCGCTTGCGCCACCCGCGAAACTTCGCTGTAAGGCGTTAAACCGCCACCAGGCGCACGCTGGCACCCTCACCGACGCCCAAGGCTTCGGCCGCTTCCATATCCAGGGTCACCGGTTTGCCGGGCGCGTAGTCAAGCTCCAACAGAACGGCGCGGTAATCCTGCAACTGGGCGTTGGCCACCAGGTATTGCCGGCCGGCGCCCTTGACGGGCTCGCCGAGCTTGACCGGCACCACACGGCTCTGGGCAATCGAGCGGATCCCCGAGACACGGGCATGCAGAGTCGGGCCACCGTCAAAGATGTCGATGTAATGATCGGTCTCGAAACCCTCGCGCATGAGGATGTCGAAAGTGATCTGCGCACGCGGATGGACCTGGCCCATGGCTTCCTGGGCGGCGTCCGGCAACAGCGGCACGTAGATCGGGTAATGCGGCATCAGCTCGGCGAGGAAGGTGCGGCTCTTCAGCCCGCACAGGCGCTCGGCGGCAGCGTAGTTGAGGTCGAAGAAGTTGCGACCGATGGCGTCCCAGAACGGCGAGTCGCCATTTTCATCGCTGTAGCCGACGATCTCGGTCACCACCGAATCGGCAAAGCGCTCCGGATGGCTGGCGACGAACAGCAGGCGCCCACGCGAATTGAGTTCCGACCAAGGCGAACCGACCAATTCCGGCACCACATAGAAGCTGGTCAGCAAGCTGTTGCCGGTCAGGTCGTGGCACTGGGAAAGCACGTGGATCTTGTTGTGGATCTTCAGCTCACGGGAGGCATGAACAAACGTCTCGTTGCGAAAGCTGTAGAACGGCTCGGAATAACCGGCCGAGGCAACGATGGCCGAACAGCCCGCCAGCTTGCCGGTCGCGGTATCTTCAAGGACGAAGAAATAGCTTTCTTCGCCGTTGAAGCTGACTTCGGCGGCAAACGAGGCTTCACTCGCGGCGATCTTGTCGCTCAGGCGTTCCACGTCATCCGGCAAGGAAGTGACACCGATCGGACTGTCCGCAGCCAGACGCTGTACCTCGCCCAGATCCGCCATTTGTGCGGGGCGCATCACCAGCATGGTGTCACTCCTTTACTTGAAATAAATGGTTCGACCCATTGGTCGACACAAAGAAAAAATACCGGACCGGCAAGCGCTTCAACGCACGTGTAAAACGGTCTTGCTGTGGGAGCGAGCCTGCTCGCGATCAGGATCGCCTCGGCCCATCAGGCAGATCGAGTCGCCTGCATCGCGAGCAGGCTCGCTCCCACAATGGATCAGGTCCGGCCTTTAAAAATCAGGCTTGCGTCAGCTTCGCCGCGGCCCGCTCGAAGCGGTCCAGGCCGGCATCGATGTCGGCATCTTCGACCACCAGGCTCGGCGCGAAACGAATCACGTCCGGACCTGCCTGCAGGATCATCAGGCCTTCCTGTTCGGCGGCGTTGAAAATGTCCTTGGCCTTGCCTTTCCAGGCGTCGTTCAGCACACAGCCGATCAGCAGCCCCAAACCACGCACCTGGGTGAACAGGCCGTATTTCTCGCCGATCTGCTCCAAGCGAGTCTTGAACTTGCGGTGCTTGGCTTTCACGCCTTCGAGCACTTCAGGCGTATTGACGGTATCGATCACCGCTTCGGCCACCGCACACGCCAGCGGGTTGCCGCCGTAAGTGGTGCCGTGGGTGCCGACTACCAGATGCTTGGCCAACGCTTCAGTGGTGAGCATTGCCGCGATCGGGAAACCACCGCCCAGGCTCTTGGCGCTGGTGAGGATGTCCGGGACCACTCCGTAATGCATGTAGGCGAACAGGTGGCCGCTACGGCCCATGCCGGTCTGCACTTCGTCGAATACCAGCAGCGCGTCGTGGGCATCGCACAAGTCACGGGCACCTTGCAGGTAACCCAGCTCGGCCGGCAATACGCCGCCCTCGCCCTGGATCGGCTCCAGCACCACGGCGCACGTCTTGTCCGAAATGGCCGCTTTCAAAGCCGCCAGGTCGTTGTAAGGGACGTGGGTAATACCGGTGATTTTAGGACCGAAACCGTCAGAATACTTCGATTGCCCGCCCACGTTCACGGTGAACAGCGTACGGCCGTGGAAGCTGTTGAGCGCGGCAATGATTTCGTACTTCTCGCTCCCGAAACGATCGAACGCGACGCGACGGGCCAGCTTGAAGGCGGCCTCGTTGGCTTCGGCGCCGGAGTTGCAGAAGAAAGCCCGCTCGGCAAAGGTTGCATTGACCAGTTTATGGGCCAGGCGCAGGGCCGGCTCATTGGTAAAGACGTTGGACACATGCCACAGCTTGTTCGCTTGCTCAGTCAGGGCGGCGACCAGTTTCGGATGGGCGTGTCCCAATACGTTGACCGCGATACCGCCGGCGAAGTCGATCAGTTCGCGACCGGACTGGTCCCACACGTGGGAACCGGCGCCACGCACAGGTATGAAAGCAGCAGGCGCATAGTTGGGGACCATAACCTGATCGAAATCGGCGCGTTGTACGGCGGCTTGCTCAACGGACATCGGAGTCTCCTGAAGAGGAACACCCGCCTGGAACTGGCGAGCGATGAGGGGATTGTAAGGACAGTTTTCAGCCCGGCCTTGTCGCCAAGCGACAACTTCTTATAGCGCCAACCCCCGTTTTTAGCGGGTTTATGGCAATGCGACAAATAGCGTCGCAAAGGCGCAGTTTAAACGTTGTCGCGGGATTTTAGGCGTTGGCTTCTACATTTCCCTGGCCATGCAAAACCTTGTGGCGAGGGGATTTATCCCCGCTGGGTTGCGAAGCAACCCTAAAGCAGGCAATTCGGTGTGCCAGATAGATTGGGTTGACTGTCTTGGGGTTGCTTCGCAACCCAACGGGGATAAATCCCCTCGCCACAGGGTTACATACCCCCGCCCTTACAGAGGAGGCGCCGGCCCTAGCCGCGTTCGGACGGCACCGATGACAATTCGAATGGGCTGCTGCTGCGCCGCTGGTTGCGGTCTTCCCGGGGCGTGGCGCCGAAGAAGTTGCGATAGGCGCTGGAAAAATGCGGCCCCGAGGAGAAGCCGCAGGACAGGCCGATCTGAATGATCGACTTGCTGGTCTGCATCAGCATCTGCCGCGCCTTGTTCAGACGCAGTTCCAGGTAGTACTGGCTCGGCACGCGATTGAGGTATTGCTTGAAAATCCGCTCCAACTGGCGACGGGACACGCACACATGCTGGGCAATTTCGTCGGTGGTCAGCGGTTCTTCGATGTTGGCTTCCATCAACAGCACGGCCTGGGTGAGCTTCGGATGGCTGGAGCCCAGACGGTTCTGCAACGGGATGCGCTGGCGCTCACCCCCCTCGCGGATGCGCTCGACCACCAGCTCTTCAGAGACCGCGCCGGCCAGTTCCGCGCCGTGATCGCGCGCCAACACAGCCAGCAGCAGATCGAGCACCGACATGCCACCGCAAGCGGTCAGGCGATCGCGGTCCCAGTCAAACAGATGGCTGGTGGCAATGACCTTGGGGAAACGCTCGGAAAAGTCGTCCTGCCAGCGCCAATGCACGGCGGCGCGGAAACCATCGAGAAGACCCAGTTGGGCCAACGGGTAGACACCGGCGGACAAACCGCCAATCACACAACCGGCACGCACCAGCTGTTTGAGCGCGCTGCTCAGGGGTGGCGCAAGAGCGGTCGGGGGTTCATCAGCCAGCAGAAACAGCTTCTGGAAACCTTCAAGCTTGCCGGCCCAGGGTTCGCCCGGTAGCTGCCAGGCGCCTTCGGTCTGCGGCTCGGCCTGCAAAAACGACAATTCGTAGACGACATCCGGATGCACCCGCTGAGCAACACGCAAGGCCTCCTCGGCCAGCGCCAGCGTCAAGGCTTTAGTGCTGGGCCAAATCAGGAAACCAATTCGATGGGCAGTCATGGTGGGCAATCCGAAGCGAAAACAGTGTTAAAGCCAAAAGCGGCTGCAACCAAATTAGACCATCTGGCGCGCGATGCGCAGCATGACCTGAATCAGGTGCGTAACGGGAACGATTACTTGAGGCTGCCCGAAAGAAATTGTTGCAGCCGCTCCGATTGCGGATTGACCAGCACTTCGCGCGGGTTGCCGCTTTCTTCAACGATGCCTTTGTGCAGGAAGATCAGTTGGTTCGACACTTCCCGGGCAAAGCCCATTTCGTGGGTCACCACCACCATGGTCCGGCCTTCCAGCGCCAGGGCCTGCATCACTTTGAGCACATCGCCCACCAGTTCCGGATCAAGGGCCGAAGTCGGCTCGTCGAACAGCATGACTTCCGGCTCCATCGCCAGCGCCCGGGCAATCGCCACGCGCTGCTGTTCACCGCCGGACATATGGCCCGGGTAGGCGTCCTTGCGATGCGCCACGCCGACCTTGTTCAGGTAGTGCTCGGCCTTTTCGCGCGCCTCGGCCTTGGCTACGCCCAGCACATGCACCGGCGCTTCCATGATGTTTTCCAGCGCGGTCATGTGGGACCACAGGTTGAAATGCTGGAACACCATCGACAGCCGCGAACGCATGCGCTGCAGTTGCTTGGGGTCGGCGGCCTTCAAGGCGCCGTCCTTGCCAGCCACCAGTTTCAGCTCTTCGTTGTTGAGCAGAATCTTGCCGGCATGGGGTTGCTCAAGCAGGTTGATGCAACGCAGGAAGGTACTTTTGCCCGAGCCACTGGAGCCGATGATGCTGATCACATCGCCGGCGGCGGCCTTGAGGGACACACCCTTGAGCACCTCGTGACTGCCATAGCGTTTATGCAGGTCTTGGACTTCGAGCTTGTACATGCGGTCGGTTCTCACAAAACGTCAGTCGTTGAGCAGTCGATCGGATCGATGCGTTATCAGTGCTTGCGCGGGGCCAGGTAACCCAGCCAGCGGCGCTCGGCCAGCTTGAACAGGCGCACCAGGATAAAAGTCAGGCACAGGTAGAAAACGCCGGCCGTGATGTAAGCCTCGAACGGCAAGTAGTACTGCGCATTCACCGTGCGCGCGGCACCGGTGATGTCGATCAGGGTCACGATGGAGGCCAGGCTGGTGGTCTGCAACATCATGATCACTTCGTTGCTGTACTGCGGCAGTGCCCGGCGCAGGGCCGATGGCAGCAGGATCCGGCGATACAACTTGTAGCGTGACATGCCCATGGCCTTGGCCGCCTCGATCTCACCGTTAGGCGTGGCGCGCAGGCTGCCGGCGATGATTTCGGCGGTGTAGGCGCTGGTATTGATGGCAAAGGCCAGGCAGGCACAGAAGGTCGCGCTGGACAGCCACGGCCAGAGGAAGCTCTCGCGTACGGCTTCGAACTGCGCCAATCCGTAGTAGATCAAAAACAGCTGCACCAGCATCGGCGTGCCGCGAATCACATAGGTATAGAGCCAGGCGGTCATGTTGATGACCGGCTGCTTGGACACCCGCATCAGCCCCAGGGGCAACGCCGCCAGCAGACCGAAGAACAGCGACAGGGCCAGCAGCTTCAAGGTGGTCAGCAGGCCGCTGAAGTACAGCGGCAAGGCTTCGTAGATGACGTTGTAGTCGAAGATCATAGATCAGCCGCCCTTATGCCTACCGAATAGCGCTTCTCGAGTTGACGCAATGCCAGCAGCGAGACACTGGTAATCACCAGATACATTGCCGCCACTGCCAGGAAGAAGGTGAAAGGCTCGCGGGTGGCATCCGCCGCCTGCTTGGCCTTGAACATCATGTCTTGCAGGCCCACCACCGAAATCAGCGCCGTGGCCTTGGTCAACACCAGCCAGTTGTTGGTGAACCCCGGGATCGCCAGGCGAATCATCTGCGGCACCATCACCCGGAAAAACACCTGGAACCCACTCATGCCATACGCCATGCCCGCCTCGGCCTGCCCCTTGGGGATGGCCATGAACGCGCCGCGAAAGGTTTCCGACAGGTACGCACCGAAAATAAACCCCAGGGTACCGATGCCGGCCGCCAGCGGGTTCAGGTCGATGTAATCGTCATAACCGAGCATCGGCGCCACGCGATTGAGCAGGTCCTGGCCGCCATAGAAAATCAGCAGGATCAGCACAAGGTCGGGAATGCCGCGAATGACCGTGGAATACAGGTCACCCAGCCACGCCAGCCAGCGCACTGGCGAGAGGCGCAACGCGACGCCGATCAGCCCCAGGACAATGGCCAGGGCCATGGACGACAAGGCGAGCTCAAGCGTCAACCATGCGCCATCGAGGATGACAGCCCCGTAGCCTTTCAACATGATTCAGGTCCTCGAGAGTGGAATGAAAAAATGGCGCAAACCGCAGAGATCCTGTTGCTTGCGCCATTTCGCACGAGTGGCGGGACGTTGTTACTGGCCGTAGATATCGAAGGCGAAGTACTTGTCCTGGATTTGCTTGTATTTGCCGTTCTCGCGAATGGCGGCAATCGCGCCGTTGATCTTGTCCTTGAGGGCATCACCCTTGCGAACCGCGATGCCTACGCCGTCACCGAAGTATTTGACGTCGGTGAAGGCCGGGCCCACGAACGCAAAGCCCTTGCCGGCGTCGGTCTTGAGGAAACCGTCATCCAACAGGGTAGCGTCTGCCACGGTGCCGTCGAGGCGGCCGGCGGACAGGTCCAGGTAGATTTCATTCTGCGAACCGTACGGCTTGATCTCGGCACCCAGCGGGGCCAGGACTTCACGGGCGAAGCGCTCGTGGATCGAACCGCGCTGCACGCCGACGTTCTTGCCCTTGAGCTCGGTCAGGCCTTCGCTGACCTGGGTGCCGGCCTTCATCACCAGACGAGCCGGGGTGTTGTAATACTTGTTGGTGAAATCAACAGACTTCTTGCGATCTTCAGTGATCGACATGGACGACAGGATCGCGTCGATCTTGCGCACCTTGAGCGCCGGGATCAGGCCGTCGAATTCCTGCTCGACCCACACGCACTTGACCTTCATCTCTTCGCACAGCGCATTGCCGATGTCGTAGTCGAAACCGACGATACTGCCGTCCGGGGCCTTCGAGGCAAACGGAGGGTAAGCCGCTTCGATACCGATTTTCAGGGGCTTTTCTGCGGCGAATGTCGACAGGGACAGCACGGACAGTGCCAGGGCGCCAAGCAGCACAAGTTTCTTCATCTTGGGACTCCATCGGGAAAGGGCAAAAACGGCAGAGTGAGCAACAGCCCAATATGCGAATGGGTGGAACGAACTTTAGTGCTGCGTCCTAAGAAAGCGTGCGTCAATTCAACGCAGCTCACGACGAGCGAGTGATCGGCATTCTAACGACAGGCCCGAAGCCGATATTTCTTCAATGCGACAACAAATTACAGAAGCACAGAAAACGCGACCTGAGCGCATTGACAGCCCCGCAAATTCATGCAAGAGCAAAAGAAAGGAAACCGATCTATGCTGCAAATTGCGGGCCCATTATTCGCAAACCCTTCTAATCCGGCAAGCACAGCGTGTCGCCTTGTTTTCCAAGAGGCCTGGAACCGCCCTATAACGGGGCTTCGCGTTTCACATCGCCCCGTTGTGGCGCCTTTGGTTACACATTCCGAAACACCGGTAACGTTCAGCCCCCTCCTACTTTAAACGCCGATATTTATTCATCCATCNCTAATCCGGCAAGCACAGCGTGTCGCCTTGTTTTCCAAGAGGCCTGGAACCGCCCTATAACGGGGCTTCGCGTTTCACATCGCCCCGTTGTGGCGCCTTTGGTTACACATTCCGAAACACCGGTAACGTTCAGCCCCCTCCTACTTTAAACGCCGATATTTATTCATCCATCGAACCCGTGGCGAGGGAGCTTGCTCCCGCTGGGCTGCGCAGCAGCCCCAAAGCCAGGCACAGCGGTCGTTCAGTCATACCGCATTGGCCGGTTTACGACTGCTGCGCAGCCGAGCGGGAGCAAGCTCCCTCGCCACAAAGGCACCACACGTCAAACTCTCCTGGCCTTAGCGACCATAAAAAAACCCCGCTCGGCGAAACCGGGCGGGGCTTTTCGGTGTTACGGGCTACCGTCAGGCGACGTTCATGGTCTTGTGCGTCTCGATCAGATGCGCCACCACACCCGGATCAGCCAAGGTGGAGATATCACCCAGCCCATCGTATTCCGCCGTGGCGATCTTGCGCAGGATGCGGCGCATGATCTTGCCGGAACGGGTTTTCGGCAGGCCCGGGGCCCACTGGATCACGTCTGGCGAGGCAATCGGACCGATCTCCTTGCGCACCCAGTTCTTCAGTTCCAGACGCAAGGCCTCGCTGGTTTCTTCGCCGGCATTGAGGGTCACGTAGACATAAATGCCCTGTCCCTTGATGTCGTGCGGCACACCCACCACCGCCGCTTCGGCGACTTTCGGGTGGGCAACCATGGCGCTTTCGATTTCGGCCGTGCCCATGCGGTGGCCGGACACGTTGAGCACGTCATCCACCCGACCGGTGATCCAGTAGTAGCCGTCCTCGTCACGACGCGCACCGTCGCCGGTGAAGTACATGCCGCTGAAGGTCTTGAAGTAGGTGTCGACAAAGCGGTCGTGGTCGCCGTACAGCGTGCGCGCCTGGCCTGGCCACGAATCGAGGATCACCAGATTGCCTTCGGCCGCGCCTTCCACCAGGTTGCCAAGGTTATCCACCAGCGCTGGCACCACGCCGAAGAACGGACGCGTGGCCGAACCCGGCTTCAACGCCGTGGCACCCGGCAATGGGCTGATCAGCACGCCACCGGTTTCGGTCTGCCACCAGGTGTCGACGATCGGGCAACGCTCCTTGCCGACATTCTTGTAGTACCAGTCCCAGGCTTCCGGGTTGATCGGCTCACCCACCGAACCCAGCAGGCGCAGGCTGCTGCCATCGGCACCTTCGACGGCGGCGGTGCCCGAGGCCATCATCGCGCGGATGGCGGTCGGCGCGGTGTAGAGAATATTGACCTTGTGCTTGTCGATGACCTGGGCCACCCGGGTGATGTCCGGGTAGTTCGGCACGCCTTCGAACAGCAGCGTGGTCGCGCCATTGGCCAACGGGCCGTAGACGATGTAGCTGTGGCCGGTGACCCAGCCGACGTCGGCGGTGCACCAGTAGACTTCGCCCGGTTTGTAGTCGAACACGCGCTCATGGGTCAGGGCCGCATAGAGCAGGTAACCGGCGGTGGTGTGCTGCACGCCCTTTGGCTTGCCGGTGGAACCGGAGGTGTAGAGGATGAACAGCGCCTCTTCAGCGCCCATTTCCTTCGGCGCACAAACGGTACCGGCCACTTTCATCAGGTCTTCGTACCAGATGTCACGGTGCTGGTTCCACTTGATGTTGCCAGCCGTGCGCTTGCACACGATGACTTTCTGGATGCTGCTGGTTTCCGGGTTGGTCAATGCATCATCGACGTTGGCCTTGAGCGGGATCTTCTTGCCTGCACGAATACCTTCGTCAGCAGTGATCACCACTTTGGATTTGCAGTCGATAATCCGACCGGCCAGTGCTTCCGGCGAGAAACCGCCGAACACTACCGAGTGAATCGCGCCGATCCGGGTGCAGGCCAGCATGGCGACCACGGCTTCGGGGATCATCGGCATGTAGATCGTCACCACGTCGCCGCGATGCACGTCCTGGCCGCGCAGGGCGTTGGCGAACTTGCAGACTTCTTCATGCAGCTCGCGATAGGTGATATTGCGGCTCTCGGCAGGGTCATCGCCCTCCCAGATGATCGCAATCTGATCGCCGCGCTCGGCCAGATGACGGTCGAGGCAGTTGTAGGAAACGTTCAAGGTGCCATCGGCAAACCACTTGATGTCGACATGGTGATCGTCGAAGGACGTCTGCTTCACCGTGGTGAAAGGCTTGATCCAGTCGAGGCGCTTGGCCTGCTCGCGCCAGAAACCATCCGGGTTGACCACCGACTGCTGGTACATGGCCTTGTAGGTCGCCTCGTCAGTCAGCGTGTTAGCCGCTACCTCGGGACGAACGGGATACAGAGAAGCCGCACTCATCTTTCTTACCTCGGTGACATAGTTGTTTTTGTATGTACCCGTTGTAGCCGGGGCGAGCCTATAGAACCATTCGACGATGGTAGTAACAAGTCCCTACAAAATGTCGGTACTAACGTGCAAACCCCTGCCAGCAGGCCTTTTCCTGTGGGAGTGAGCCTGCTAGCGATAGCAGTGTGTCAATCAACAGTGCTACTGGCTGATCTGACGCCATCGCGAGCAAGCTCGCTCCCACAAGGATCTCCAATAAAACGAAAATCCCATACACACCACAGACCCATTGTGGGAGCGAGCTTGCTCGCGATGGCGGCGGCAAATCCAACATAGATGCAACAGACAACACCCGCCACCTGCCGCGATTATTACCAGATCAACCAACAGTGTTTATCAAAACCCGGTCTTTTTGCGATTAACCCCACCCCCTAAAATCCACCTCGCCAACCGGCAAACACGATTAACGCAACACAGCCCCCACGAAGGCCGTTAATCCAACTCCCAAAACCTGTTCCACACGCAGCCCCAAAAAGGTTGCGTGACCCCACTCGACCTCAAAAAAGGTGAAACAGATGAAAGCTTTATGGGTTCTGGTCCTCGCTGGCCTTAGCGTCACCGCGATGGCAGATGAGGCCCCGACCGACGTTGCACAGCAAAAACCAGCCATTGAGGAGTACACCTACTCCACCCACCTGGACATCGCCAAAGTCATCTCCATGAGCGACATCCCGAACGTCTGCGAAGTGGTCCCGGCCAAGATGGAATACGACGACTCCAAAGGCCAGCGCCACATCCTGCGCTACAGCGTCATGGGCACCGGCTGCTCCAACGGCTGATCAACTTAAACGAACCAGGAGCAACCTCCATGAAAACCAAACTGATCCTCGCCTTGACCCTGTCCGTCCTGGCCGCCCAGACCTTTGCCGCCGACGGTTATGACCGCACCGGCTCCGCTGTCGCTGAAGACGGTTACGACCGAACCGGTTCGGCCACCGTTGCCGAGGATGGCTACGACCGCACCGGCTCCGCTACTGTCGCTGAAGATGGCTATGACCACACCGGTTCGGCACATATCGGTTGATCATAAATGGCATTTTCCATAGCCCGATTTTGATCGGGCTTGGTTGTGTCTGTAACCATCAAAAAGCCCTTGCAAACACAACATGTAGTGCAAAACCTCAAAAAACGCTCGTTTTTTGATCAAAAAATACCGTCACCCGACCCATGCAAAAAAAATCTTCAGCGGCCAAAGCCTTGTAAACCCTTGCTCCCACGCGGATATACCGCCCGCGACCTCCTCCGTGGGCTATTTCGCCGCAGCACGTAGGCAAAAAAGTCCTTATAATGCCGCCTTAAACGGGCCTGCAATATTCCCTTACAGGGAGTCAAACCAGCCTGAAGCCCACGCAGAGGCCCATTGCCTCCTCGCGCTCACAGCCGCTTCAGAACGACCCGTACATTTTTCTGTTTATTGCCTGCGTCAGCTGCTGCAACAAACGATTTTCCAAGATCCACCGGCCAGTAGGCCTTCAACGGGCATCTGGCCCTCACGCAGGAGACAACACGTCATGCTGAGCTGGGACGAATTCGACAAAGAAGACGGCGAAGTCGCTGTAAAAGGCGCCAACGCCGGCCACGCTTCTGAAGCCAACATGGACCGCCTCGACAGCGCCGGCGGTGCCGCCGCCCTCGAAGCCCGGGCCGTGACGGCCAGCGACTCGGCCGCGATCATTCGCGCCAAGGCCGCCCTCGACAAACTCGACGTCGCCGAAGGCCTCGCCGAACTCGAAGGCGCCTCCGCCCGTGTCGCCGTCGATGAAAAGCGCATGATCAACTGCCGCGCCGACCTCAACCAGCTCGTGCCATTCAAATACGACTGGGCCTGGCAGAAGTACCTGGACGGCTGCGCAAACCACTGGATGCCGCAAGAAGTCAACATGACCGCCGACATCGCCCTCTGGAAAACCCCGGAAGGCCTGACCGACGACGAGCGCCGCATCGTGATGCGCAACCTGGGCTTCTTCTCCACCGCCGACTCCCTGGTTGCCAACAACCTGGTCCTGGCCGTGTACCGCCTGATCACCAACCCCGAATGCCGCCAGTACATCCTGCGCCAGGCGTTCGAAGAGGCGATCCACACCCACGCCTACCAGTACTGCATCGAATCGCTGGCCATGGATGAAGGCGAAATCTTCAACATGTACCACGAGATCCCATCGGTCGCGAAAAAAGCCGCCTGGGGCCTGAAATACACCCGTTCGATCTCCGATCCGAAGTTCGAAACCGGCACCCCGGACACCGACAAAGAGTTGCTGCGCAACCTGATCGCCTACTACTGCGTTCTGGAAGGCATCTTCTTCTACTGCGGCTTCACCCAGATCCTCTCCATGGGCCGCCGCAACAAAATGACCGGCGTCGCCGAGCAGTTCCAATACATCCTGCGCGACGAATCCATGCACCTGAACTTCGGCATCGACGTGATCAACCAGATCAAAATCGAAAACCCGCACTTGTGGGATGCCGAGATGAAGGAAGAAGCGACCCAGATGATCCTGCAAGGGACTCAGCTGGAGATCGAATACGCGCGCGACACCATGCCTCGCGGCGTGCTGGGCATGAACGCGGCGATGATGGAGGACTACCTCAAGTTCATCGCTAACCGTCGCCTGTCGCAGATTGGTCTGAAGGAAGAGTATCCAGGGACGACGAACCCGTTCCCTTGGATGAGCGAGATCATGGACTTGAAGAAAGAGAAGAACTTCTTTGAGACTCGGGTGATTGAGTATCAGACGGGTGGTGCGCTTAGCTGGGATTGATTGGAAAGAAAAATCTCAGGCTGCACGCTTAAATAAAAACCCCGTGAAAACGGGGTTTTTTGTTTTCTATAAGAGCCAATATCGCGTTTAACTTCAGGGCAGCCAAGCAACCTTTGCCCTACGAAAAACTCAGAATCGTTGCGCATTGGTGCGGAAAGCTTCTCGGATTTTGCGAGGGTTTTGAGATTCCATCAGAAGCCGTCGTCCGTTGTTCAGGCGGCGGTTTTTTGTTGGAGATATGGAATTGGGGCTGCTACGCAGCCAGCGGGAGCAAGCTCCCTCGCCACGGGTTGGTGTCAGGTCACAGGTTATCGGCAGGCTTGATGGCCGGGTGATTTTGGGAATCGCGAGCAGGCTCGCTCCCACAGTTTTTTGGTGGTGTGCTGAAACTTTGAGTGCAACCGGCCCTGCCCTTCGCTATTAATACATTTCCCCCTCATGGACCCGAGCCCCGATGAAATTCGACCTCGCCTACTGCCTCAGCCTCGACGACAAGCTGTCGATCTATGACGTGCGCGATTTGAATTTTGACGAGACGGTGGCGTTCGATTCCGCGAAGGAACAGTTTCAATGCCCCAACGATGCCTGTCGGGCGGCGTTTGATGCGGCGAATGTGTTGGGGACGTTCAACGCCAAGAATGTGAATTACGTGCGCACGCCGCACTTCAAGAACATTCCCAGCACGCGGCATATCGAGGGTTGTCCTTATGTCAGCCTGAAGACTGCGGCGTCGGGCCTGGAGGCGGATGGCGGGGAAACGGATGACGGTCCGGAGGAGCATTTTCCGTCGGAATTGTTGCTGACTCGGCGTGAGTATGTGCGCAAGCCATCCGGCCCGACGGTGGCGGCGGACGTTCTGCGCGATGAGCGAGAGCCTTCAGCCGCCAGTCATGTCGAGCACCCGAGCCGTGATTCAGCGCCGGACAAGACCAGCGTCTTCGCCCATCCGGTGGAGTGTTTTGTGTCGAACTTCGCGGACAAGGAGCTGCTCAAGCGCATGCCGCTGAAGATTGGCGAGCACACGGCGCCCTATGGATCGTTCTTCAAGAAGATCGAGTACCTGCTGGACAACAAGGGGTTGATTTACTGGGGCAAGATCAAGGAGATCAAGGATTACACCCAGAGCTTTCGCATCGACTTCGAAGCAAAGGTCTGGTTCAAGCAACCGGACGAGGCGAAGAAGAAGCCTTACTCGGTGAACGTTTACCTGAGCAAGAAGCTGATCGACAACTACCGCAAGCGCAAAGCGTTTCTGGAAGAGATCAAGCACACCATCGAGAGTGACGCGCCGTTGTATTGCTTCTTTTATGGCGTGACGCCGGAGTTGAAACAGGTGCCGAGCAAGAAAAACCCCGAACAGACGTTCGGGGTGTTCAGTGCCAATATCGAGAACCTGGATCACTTCATTATTCGGGAAGCACCGGGGTTGGCTGGTCAATAGCTACCCTATCCCAGCCACATCCCAACCATCACAAACATCAACAACCCTACATACACCCGCGCATGCAGCCGATCCGGTATCCGCCCGATCCATGGCGTTGCCAGGCGGATGCCCAGTAGCGCGCCGAGTGTGAGCACAACAAAGGCCAGCAAGTCTACGAAACCGAAAAACCACGGGCCGAAGTCTGTCCCGGTGAAGCTGGCCAAGGCCATGTAGGTGACGGTGCCGGCCAACGCGACGGGCACGCTCAGCGGATTGGCCATCGACGTGGACTGGGACATGCTCAGGCCACAACGGCGCAGCAGCGGCACGGTCATGACGCTGCCGCCGACGCCCAGCATTGTGGCGATGATTCCGATGGTTGTGCCGCCCAACGCAGTCTCCATTGGCGCCAAAGGGCGTAGGACAGCATCGCTGGCGCGTGTCAGAAAACCTCGCCGCAGCAGGCAGTCCAGGATGGTCAGGCCCAGGTAAGCCATGAAGGCGTAGCGGATAATCTCGCCATTGAGCCAAGTGGCGGCCGCTGCGCCGAAGACCGCCCCCAGCGCAATGAAGCCGCCGAAAGGCCACAGGTAATGACGAATCAGCTGACCGGCACGCTGGTGTTTTCCGGTGGCGACCAGGGCGTTGACGATCATGACGCAGGTCGAGGTGGCGACGGCAATGTGCATGGCCGATTCACCGATGGCGTCACCCGAGTGATGGGCCATCAGCATGCGATACATCAAAGGCACCACGACGAAACCGCCGCCAAAGCCGAACAACACCGCCGTTACGCCACTCAGGCAGCCGAAGCACGCAAACAATACATAGAACATCGAGGCGAATCCGTGAAATGGGGAGCGCCCCACGTTAGATAAGCGATGCTTGGCCCGCTCTAGCAAACGAGCCAATAATGTTTGCGTTTACGCCAATGATGAGTAGTGCCTCGATGCGCAACACTTCGATCGATTTATTGGATGCGATCCCCAGGGCTGTCGTCGCCATTGGCACCGACTACCCCCACGGACATTTACTGCCCTCGCACCATCATCGCCGGGCGCAGTTGCTGTATGGCGCCACTGGTGTGATGCAGGTCCGCACCGAAGACGGTAATTGGGTGGTGCCGCCGCAACGGGCGGTATGGATCCCGTCCGGGGTTGCCCATGAGGTGCTGATGCTGGGGGTCAGCACGCGCAGCGTGTACATCGAACCGGCCGCGGTGACGGCCATGGACGCCCGTTGCCAGGTCATCAGCGTGTCGCCCCTGATGCGCCAGTTGCTGCTGGAAGCCGTGGAGCTTGCGCCGGAATACGACGAGGCCGGACGCGACGGCGCGCTGATCAATCTGTTGCTGCACGAACTGTTGCGCAGCACTCATTTGCCATTGCACCTGCCACTGCCCAAGGACCCACGCCTGCTCGGCCTGTGCCAGGGGTTTCTGAAACGCCCCAACGCCCACGTCTCACCTGTGCAATGGGTGGCGCAGTTGCCTATCAGCCTGCGCTCGTTCAATCGGCTGTTCAGCCGGGAAACCGGGTTGAGTTTCAGCCAATGGCGACAACAGGCCTGTGTGATGTCGGCGCTGTCTCGATTGGTCGTAGGCGATTCGGTAACCCGTATTGCCCTGGATCTGGGCTACGACAGCCCTGCGGCGTTCTCCACCATGTTTCGCCGGGTGCTGGGTCACGCACCGAGTGCCTGGCTGGAAAAGACCACCGGTCATTGATCAAAAAAATGAGATTGATCAGGATTCAAAACAACTGTACAAAAACACAGTATTTTTTGAATCCACAGCTTTGGAGAACTCCCATGGCCTCGCTCGCAATCAAAACCACCCTGGAACGCATCGCTGTCTATCAATTCACCCCTGCCCACAGCGCGCAGGCTCGAGCCATGCTGGGCTGGAGTGTCGAGGAATTGTCACGGCAGTCTGGAGTCTCGACCCAGGCCATCCGGCGCTTCGAAGCGGGGGGCGAGCTACTTGATGTCACCCGCCTGGCCCTGGCCTTTCGGCTGGAAGCCGAAGGCCTGGTGTTCTTCCCGGGCTTTGCGCCTGGGCGCGGCATGAATATCAAAGGCGCCACGCCGGATCCGATGGGGCGGCCAGACTACGCAATGATCGAATGATCGATGCGTCGAGGGTCAGGCCATATCGGGCTGGTCTTGATAAGCCGAGGGTTCCACGTCCAGCCACCAGGCGCGGCCACGTTGCGGTTGCGCGAGGCTGAAGGCTTCACCCATTTGCGGGGTGGCAATGCAGACGTTGCGCTCCCAGGCCAGGGCCAGGATGCGATCGAAGGGTTCGTACCAGGCATGCATCGACAAATCGAACGTGCCGTTGTGGATCGGCAGCAACCAGCGGCCCTTGAGGTCGATATGCGCCTGCAGGGTTTGCTCCGGTTGCATGTGGATGTGCGGCCATTCGACGTTGTAGGCGCCGGTTTCCATCAGCGTCAGGTCGAATGGGCCGTATTGCTGGCCGATGCGTTTGAACCCGTCGAAATAGCCCGTGTCGCCGCTGAAGAAGATTCGGGTGGCGCCATCGATCATCACCCACGAGGCCCATAACGTACTGTTGCCGTCGAACAGCCCGCGACCGGAAAAGTGCTGGGAGGGTGTGGCGATGAATTCAATGCCGTCCACTTCGGTGCTCTGCCACCAGTCCAGCTGACGCACCTTGCTGGCGTCGATGCCCCATTTGATCAGGGTGTCGCCTACCCCGAGAGGGGCCAGGAAATGCCGTGTCTTGGCGGCAAGTTGGAGGATGGCCTGATGATCGAGATGGTCGTAGTGATCATGGGAAAGAATCACCGCTTCAATTGGCGGCAGCTGTTCCAGGCTGATGGGCGGCTGATGGAAGCGCTTGGGGCCAGCCCATTGCAGGGGGGAAGCGCGCTCGGAAAAAACCGGGTCGGTCAGCCAGAACTTGTCTCGCAGCTTGAGCAGCACCGTGGAATGCCCGAGGCGGAAGACGCTGTTGTTCGGCGCGGCCAGCAGGTCGGCGCGCGTCAGCGGTTGTACCTCGATGGTGCCCGCAGGACGGGTGTTGCGCGGTTTGTGGAAGATCATGTTCCACATGATGCGTAGCATCTGGCCGAGCCCTTGGCGCGGTGTAGGGGCGTGGTTACGGTACTTTCCTTGCTCCTGCTGGGATGAAGGAAGCACCGCAGGGCTGTCAGTCGAAGAAAAAATGGTCATGATGCGAAAACTCCAAGGACGTCGTCGCAATTGCGCTTCGCCGTTGTGGGACGCTAATGGCCGTTGCATGCACGCTCAGCCGCTTGATTGAAAACTACACTACTCGGTGTAGTTTGTAGATTGCAGCAATCCCGAGAGCAAGTAAACTGCCAAGTGTAACTTCCCTTCTCCAGATGATGATTAACCATGACCGTACCGCCGCAGCGCCTCACCGAGCGAAAACGCGACTCCATCCTCCAGGCCGCGATTGCCGAATTCCGTAGCAGCGGTTTCGAGATCACCAGCATGGACAAGATCGCGGCGACGGCGGGTGTGTCAAAGCGCACGGTGTATAACCACTTCCCCAGCAAAGAGGAGTTGTTTGCGGAAATTCTGAATCGATTGTGGAACAGCATTACCGCCGAACAGGACATGGCCTACAGCCCGGAGCAGCCCCTGCGTGAGCAGCTTCGAAAGCTGCTGCAAGCCAAATTGCACATGCTGGCAGACGATAATTTTCTCGACCTGGCGCGCATCGCCATTGCCGCGACGATTCATTCGCCCGAGCGAGCCCAGGATATGGTTGCGCGCATGGGTCAGCGCGAAGAAGGTTTGACCGTGTGGATTCGCCAGGCCCAAGCCGACGGTCGGTTGAAAGCCGTGGAGCCGGCGTTTGCGGCGCAACAGATGCACGGGCTGATCAAGACGTTCGCCTTCTGGCCTCAAATTTCCATGGGCCAGCCGTGCCTGACCCAGGATGAACAGACTCAGGTGGTTGAATCGGCCCTCGACATGTTCCTGGCCCGCTATCAGGTCTGAGTGTCGCTACCACCGCAGAAACGGATTACGGCATCGATGGCTTGCTCACGAATTTCTCGTGCATCTCGGTAGTCAGGCAGTCGATGCGCTCGGTCAATGCCTTGGTCATTTCCGTCAGGCGGGTGTTCTGCTCCAACAACTCGAGCAATTGCGCCGTGTTCTGTGCTGCCTGGGCCTGGCGCTCACTGTTGGCAATGGCCAGTGCTTCGCGATGTTGAGCATCCGCTTCGGCTTGGGCCTTGTCCCGCGCGGCCTGGCGTGTCTGCGCCAGCAGGATCAGCGGGGCGGCGTAGGCCGACTGTAGGCTGAACGCCAGATTCAGCAAGATGAACGGGTAAGCATCGAAATGAACCACACCCAACATGTTCAGGCTTATCCAGATCAACACGATCAAGGTCTGCGCCCCCAGGAACATGGGTGTTCCGAAAAAACGCGCGAATGCCTCCGCGCGTAGCGCAAAGCGGTCATTACCAAAGGTCGGCCCCAAATGCGCGTGGGGACGATGAAAACGCAAGTGATCAACAGGTGCTGTGGAAGTGGGCTGCGACGATTCTGTCATCATGATGTTCTCTGCCTGAGGCTGGGGCTCAAGTCACTATACCGCCGGGAGATCATCCTCGATTGAGCCATCAACGCCCTGTTGGACAAAAGTCAGTGCAAGCGCAGATTGCACCTGAGTTCATCGAACAATGTCACCACTGAGCGCAAGGCGCGACAGTCCGGCCGGGTCAGCAGCCAAAGGGCCGTGTCATACCCCGCCAGCGGTTCGCCAATGGGCGTAAGGCCCTTGTTTTCGCCGATCAGAAAGTCCGGCAACGCCGCCACGCCCAGCCCGGCTCGAACCAACTCGGTGACCGAAAGCATGCTGTTGCAGCGATAGGCCGGCACCACGCCAGGAAGATGCTGACGGCGCCAAGCCACAGTGGGGTGATCGGGGAGAAAGTCATCCGGCGCGATCCAGGTCATGGCGGCCAGATCATCCGTATTTACCGAACGCAGATAGCGGGTGTCGGCACATACCCGATAAACCACATTACCCAGATGCCGCCCGACCAGATGTTCCGGCGGCGTACGGGTCAGTCGCAAGGCGATGTCGGCGTCGCGGCGGCTCAGGTTGGCAAAGTCGTTCGAGGTGCTCAGTTCAAGGGACAGCGCCGGGTAAGCAGGCATGAACCGCGCCAGGGCCGGCAGCAACAATGCTTGCAGGACCGAGTCAGTGCAGGTCAGGCGCACCGTGCCGCTGACGACCTCACCGCCCTGCTCCACCCCGATACGCGCCGCCTCCAACGCCTGTTCGGCGCGCTCGGCCTGCTCAGCCAGCGCCTGGGCCAGGCTCGTGGGCAAATACCCTGCACGGCTTTTTTCGAACAAGGGTTGGCCCAGGGCGGCCTCCAGCCGCCGTACCGAGCGGAAGACCGTGGACACATCCACGTGCAGCAAGCGCGCGGCTCGGGCCAGCGAACCGCCACGGACCAACGCCAGGATCAGGGACAGATCGGGATAGTCCAGACGATAGTGCGTCGATGCATTGATCACTTGGATAAACGCCAATATTGATTGCGTGAACGCCAATCTATAGTGGCGACCAGGAATCAACAAGCGGCGAGCCTCTCATGGAAAACCAGCGTTCTTTGCACATCGCCCTGGTCGGCGACTATGACCCTCAAATAACGGCCCATCGGGCCATCCCCATCGCACTCGAACTGGCCAGCAAGCAAACCGGTCATCACATTGGTTTTCAATGGCTGGCCACCGATCTCATCACCGACAGCGCCGTCCTGAATGATTTCGACGGAGTCTGGTGCGTGCCAGGCAGCCCTTACCGAAACGAAAATGGCGCGCTGCAAGCCATTCGTTTTGCCCGCGAACAGCGTCGCCCTTTCCTCGGCACCTGCGGCGGTTTTCAGCATGCCGTGCTGGAATACGCGCGCAATGTGATGGGCTGGGCCGACGCAGCCCATGGCGAAACAGCTCCCGAGGCTGAACGGGCACTGCTGACGCCGTTAAGCTGTGCGCTGATCGAAACCATCGACTGTCTTGAACTTGACGCCGATTCGTTGATTGCCAGGGCCTATGGTCGCCTTAAGGTTTTCGAAGGATATCGGTGCAGCTTTGGGGTCAATCCACAGTTTGAGGGGGATTTGCTGAGTGACCGCTTGCACGCCGTGGCCCGGGATTCGGTAGGCGATTTACGGGCCGTGGAGCTGGCTGATCATCCTTTTTTTGTCGCGACCCTGTTCCAGCCTGAGCGCGCAGCGTTGGAGGGGCGTGTGCCGCCGCTGGTCAGTGCGTTTGTCGAGGCTTGCCGGAGGACAGCATCATGAGCGCCCCGTATTACGCGGTGATTTTCACCTCCCTGCGCACTGAGGGGGACCAGGGTTACGCCCAAGCCGCTGAGCGCATGCTGACTCTGGTTCAAGAGCAGCCGGGCTTCCTCGGCGTCGAGTCGGCCCGTGGCGAAGACGGCTTGGGCATCACCGTGTCCTACTGGAGCAGCGAAGCGGCGATCCTGGCCTGGAAGCAGCACCCCGAACACAGCGCAATCCGCGAACGCGGTCGCTCGACCTGGTACGCCCATTGCCACACGCGGGTGTGCAAGGTCGAACGGGACTATGCCTTCCAGCGCCAAACCTGATGCCAGCCTACAAAACCTGGTCGCGAAAGCGCTGGGCCAGCTTGCATCCATGCTGAATGTGCCGCCGCCATCGCGGGCAAGCCTTGCTCCCACAATGATTTTTCGTGGCTACCCGATTCGGTGTTCACCACAAATCCCTTGTGGGAGCGAGCCTGCTCGCGATTGCGGCAGGTCAGCTTGCATCAGTGTTGAATGTGCCGCCGCCATCGCGGGCAAGCCTTGCTCCCACAATGATTTTTCGTGGCTACCCGATTCGGTGTTCACCACAAATCCCTTGTGGGAGCGAGCCTGCTCGCGATTGCGGCAGGTCAGCTTGCATCAGTGTTGAATGTGCCGCCGCCATCGCGGGCAAGCCTTGCTCCCACAGTGGTTTTTCCGGGCTACCCAATTCGGTGTTCACCTCAAATCCCTTGTGGGAGCGAGCCTGCTCGCGATAGCGCTGGGTCAGCTTGCATCCATGCGGAAGGTGCCGCCGTCATCGCGGGCAAGCCTTGCTCCCACAGTGGTTTTTCAGGGCTACCCAATTCGGTGTTCACCACAAATCCCTTGTGGGAGCGAGCTTGCTCGCGAAAGCGCTGGGTCAGCTTGCATCCATGCTGAAGGTGCCGCCGTCATCGCGAGCAGGCTCGCTCCCACAGTGGTTTTTCAGGGCTAACCGATTCGGTGCTCACCGCACAGCCCTTGTGGGAGCGAGCCTGCACGCGATAGCGCTGGGTCAGCTTGCATCCATGCTGAAGGTGCCGCCGTCATCGCGGGCAAGCCTTGCTCCCACAGGGGTTTTTCAGGGCTAACCGATTCGGTGCTCACCGCACAGCCCTTGTGGGAGCGAGCCTGCACGCGATAGCGCTGGGTCAGCTTGCATCCATGCTGAAGGTGCCGCCGTCATCGCGCGCAGGCTCGCTCCCACAGTGGTTTTTCAGGGCTAACCGATTCGGTGCTCACCGCAAATCCCTTGTGGGAGCGAGCCTGCTCGCGATAGCGCTGGGTCAGCTTGCATCCATGCTGAAGGTGCCGCCGTCATCGCGGGCAAGCCTTGCTCCCACAGGGGTTTTTCAGGGCTAACCGATTCGGTGCTCACCGCAAATCCCTAGTGGGAGCGAGCCTGCTCGCGATAGCGCTGGGTCAGCTTGCATCAGTGCTGAATGTGCCGCCGTCATCGCGGGCAAGTCTTGCTCCCACAGGGTTTTTCAGCCCATTCATAATCGGCGTGGCTTTAGCCTTCCACCAACTGGCGCACTGCAACAATCTCCGGCAGGTCGCTACGGGCCATGTAAACCCGCAACGGTTCGGTGAGGTTGATCCGGTCGTCGATGTTCTGGTCCAGCAGCAACTGAATGCGCTGGCGACTCAGGGCCATGGTGCCGTCCGCCGCCGGAGTCCAGACAAATTCACAGGTGGGGATGATGCCGTCGTCGGCCACGTCCATGCCAAAGGCATCTTCGCTGAAGCGCACGATGTACTGGCGGGTTTTGCGGTTCAGGCCGACAAAACCCTTGAGCTGGTCGGCGGCCTGGCAGATGAATGTCGAAGTGGTTCGCATGGTAAACCTCATGGATGCGTCCCGCAGGACGTCTGATCGATGGTTTACACGCAGGGCAATTGGATGCTGTCTTCGGGTTTCCCTCTGCCGGGGAAACTGGTGCGGCCAAGCGTACTGCAAAGCGACCTGCAAAAGCGTGGGAAAAATCTGCTTTGCGCATTTTTATGTCGGTATAGCGATAGCGCCAGGAACGTTCAGTTGTTAAAAGATAGGTCTTTGCGAAACCCACGAAAGGATCTCGAGCATGCCTGTCACCTTCACCCGTAGTGCCCTGCTGCTGAGCCTGCTGCTTGGCTTCGGCCAGACACAGGCCGGCGAAGCCGCGCCCCCCAAGTCCCTAGCGGCCCTTCAGGGCATTCCTCACCCAGCGGTGATCGCCCACCGCGGCGCCTCGTTTGACGCGCCTGAAACCACCGCCGCGGCCTACAAACTGGCCCGCGACCTGGGCGCCGATTACCTGGAGCTGGACCTGCAACGCAGCAAGGACGGCGTACTGTTCGTGCTACACGACGACAGCCTGCTGCGCACCACCGATGTCGCGACCAAATTCCCCGAGCGCAAGGACAGCACCGCCAACGAATTCACCATGGCGGAACTCAAAACCCTCGATGCCGGCAGTTGGTTCAACACCGCCTACCCGGACCGCGCCCGCCCATCGTTCGTGGGCCTGAAAATCCTCACCCTCGATGAAGTCATCAACATCGCCGAAGGCAACCCGCTGCACAAACCGGGGCTGTACATCGAAACCAAGGAGCCGAAGCTGTTCCCCGGCATCGAGCGCGACCTGAAGGATAAATTGCAGGACCGCGGCTGGTTGAGCCCGTCGGGCTCCAAGCTCGCCAAACGCGCCACCGGTGTAGGTCAGGGCAAAGGTAAAGTGGTGTTGCAAACCTTCGAAAAGAGCAGCCTCGAACTGCTGCAAAAAGAAATGCCGAACGTGCCAAAAGTCCTGCTGTTGTGGGTGGGCGATGGCTACATTGAGGCCAAGTCGAAGGTGACGTTTGCCGAGTCCGGCGAAACGGACAAGGCGGCCTATTACGCCAAACAGCAGCCCAAGGACAACGCCGAGTTTGAACTATGGGTCCAATTTGCCAAGGCACAAGGCGCTATCGGCACCGGGCCGTCCGCCGCGTTGACTCAAGGCGGCAGCCAGAGTTATTCGGACTTGGTGCAGCCGTGGATGAACCAATACACCCATGACCAGGGTTTGTTGGTGCACGTTTATACGGTGGATGAAGCGGTGGACTTCAAAAAAGTGCTGGAGGCCGGAGTGGATGGCATCTTTACCAACCGCGCCAGCGAACTGCTCAAATACTTGAAGCGTCCCGAAACAGGCAGCGTGGCGCAGGTACTGGAGAACAACGGTTACTGAATTAAGGGTGAATTAAGTTGCCAAAGTTAATCTGAAGCCACTTAAACGACACACCCCTTAATCACAGCAAGGAAAGAACACATGAAAACTTTGACTGCCCTGTTCACCGCCGCAGCCCTGACCCTCACCGCTGGCCTGGCCCAGGCTGATGTTCGAGTCGACCAGATTCCTGAGTTGGTCAAGAACGAAAAAATCAAGCCGCTGGAAGAGATGAACCAAGCAGCCCTGAAGTTGCACCCAGGCGCAACCATCACCGACACCGACCTGGACAACCACTTCAACGGTTACGAATATGAAGTTGAACTGAAAACCGCCGATGGCAAAGAGTTTGATGTTGACTTCGACGCCACTACCGGCAAAGTTCTGTCCAACAAACAGGACACTTGATTGAACAACAAAAAAGCCGCGCAACCTTAAGGTTGCGCGGCTTTTTTACGTCTTCGAACAACTGACTCTCACAGTGATCAGGCACTCAACCGCGCCGTCACTTCATTCAACTGCCCCGACAAACCGTGCAGGTTCCGACTCGCGGCTTCGGTGCGCTGTACATTGTCCAGGTTAGTGCTGGCGATGCAGGTGATTTCGGTCAGGTTGCGCGAGATGTCTTCAGCCACCGAGGTCTGCTCTTCTGCGGCAGTGGCGATCTGACGATTCATGTCGCGAATCGCTTCCACGGCCTGGGTAATGCGTTCGAGCATCACACCGGCCTGAGTCACCTGCTCCACGCTCTCTTCACTGCGCGACTGACCGCTCTCGATGGCCTGGGCTGCGTCCACCGCACCGGTTTGCACGGTCTGGATAATCTGGTTGATCTCGATGATGGACGAGGCGGTGCGCTGGGCCAGACTGCGCACCTCATCGGCAACCACCGCGAAACCGCGTCCAGCCTCGCCAGCCCGCGCCGCTTCGATGGCAGCGTTGAGGGCCAACAGATTGGTCTGCTCGGCGATACCGCGGATGACTTCCAGCACCTTGCCAATGCGCCCGCTATCGGTTTCCAACTGGCGGATGACTGTGGCCGTGTTGGCGATTTCACCGCGCATGCGGGTGATGGTATGAATGGTCCCTTGCATGACCTTCTCGCCCTGCTGCGCCGAGTGATCGGCGTCATCGGCGGCCTGTGCCGCGTCGGCGGCATGGCGAGCGACTTCCTGGGCGGTGGCGGACATTTCGTTCATCGCCGTCGCCACCTGGTCGGTGCGTTCGAATTGCTCGCTGGTGCCTTGGCTCATCAGGCTGGCGATGGCATTAAGCTCGCCGCTGGCACTGTCCAGTTCCGTGGCACTGCGCTGCAGACGCGAGAAGGTTTCGGCGAGAAAGTCGCGCAGGGTATTGGCGGCCAGCGCCAGGTCACCCAATTCGTCCTGCCGGTTGCTGACTACCCGCTCGGCGAAACGGCCGCGACTCAGTTGGGTCACGTATTCGATCAGGTTGCGGATCGGCTGCACCAGGTTGCGATTGACCAGCCACAGGCTGAACAGCCCGATCAGCAGGCCGGAAACCAGCATGATCACAGTGCCCAGCATAATCGTGCGATCGGCACCGGCACTGATCTGCGCCGATTGTTCGCTGGCAAGCTTGCGCAACTCCACCACCAGCGCACTCATTTGCTCGCTGGCCGCGCGGTCCACACCTTTGACCGCCGCATCACCCGCCGCCGCATCGCCGCCCGCCGTCACAAACGCATCACGGCCCTTCTGGTAGGCCGCACCCAATTGACGGTGTTCGTCTCGCAGACCCTCGATCCGAGTCTTGATGGGTGTCGCAACCCCTTCAAGGGCGATCAACTGGCCAAGAATGCCCTGGACATCATGCTGGCGATCTTCGAACTGCTTCCAGTATTTAGCCAGGTCTGCCGGCTGCTTGCCGCGCAGTAGAACGTTCTTCCATTCCTGGACCTGCACCTTGAATTGCAGGTTGGCCTCATCGATCAACTGCGACGCACGCAACGGGCCATCGATCAGGTTGCGATAGTTCTGGACGCCGTTGGAGAGGAAATGGAAAGACGCCAGGGCAATCAGCAACATCGCCAGCAGGCTGCCACTGAGCAAGGCGAGAATCTGCGCTCTCAGGGATTTTTGTAGAAACATGGAGGGAAATCTCTTGAAAAGAAGAAAGAGCCAAGCTCACGGACGACACGTCCCGACCTCCATGTTCGTGGTTTGCAGTGTCGCAACCGAATGCGGGATATGTACAAGCCATCGACCCGCGGGGCGTATTCTTGAGCCTTCGCGACGACCGGTAGCAGGTGTTTGATGATTGGACATGTCCTGTCCAGACAAGCCCTTTTGTCGCCGCAACGGAACTTAAAAGTCTTTTTGTCATTTCTTCTGCTGTATCCTGCCCAAGCTTTGTAAAAGCGCGGATCTACCAGATCTACCAACAGACTTTGCGAGGAGCGCGATATGCACGAGATTCCTAATCTCCCCTTCCCTAGCCTGCACGAAACTGAGCAGACGACCCCGCTACAAGCCGGAGGGCAACCAGACGCCCAGCAACCCGAGCCCAAAGAAGCCACTGAACGCCGCCAGGCCGACAGCGAAGACTGATTCACCCGCACGACCAGACCGTGTGGAAAGCGCTAAGATGCGCTTTCCACACTGCCTGAATCCTGAGCCCCCCATGACCGATGACCCTACCTTCAGCGAAGCCCAAGCCAGCATCCTGATCGGCACCGCCGAAAAGATGGTCGATATCTGGACGCGCCTTTCCCCGGAGAAACAAGCCGCCCTGCTGGCACGTTTCGGCACGGAGGAAAACGCCCTTGCTGCATTGGTCACCACACACCTGGTGACTGGACAAGACGACACCCCAGCGCCAACCGGCAAATAGTTTTACTTTTCCACGCTTCACGGTCGCAGGCACCGCTATCATAAGCAGCCTATCTATCCTGCTGCTCCGTGGACTCTTTACCCATGCCAGATACCCAGCGCCCCTTGGCGGTCACGCTGCAAGTCGTTTCCATCGTTCTGTTCACCTTCATTGGCTACCTGAATATCGGCATTCCCCTCGCCGTGTTGCCCGGGTTCGTCCACGGCGAACTGGGTTTTGGCGCGGTGATCGCCGGGTTGGTAATCAGCGTCCAGTACCTGGCCACCCTCCTCAGTCGTCCTTATGCCGGACGGATCATCGACAACCTGGGGAGCAAGCGCGCGGTCATGTTCGGCCTCGCCGGTTGCGGGCTGAGCGGTGTGTTCATGCTGGCGTCTGCCTGGACGTCAAACCTACCGACGCTGAGCCTGATCAGCCTGCTGATTGGCCGCCTGGTGCTGGGCAGCGCCGAAAGCCTGGTAGGCTCGGGATCGATTGGCTGGGGCATCGGCCGGGTCGGCGCGGCGAATACCGCCAAGGTGATTTCCTGGAACGGTATCGCCAGCTACGGCGCGCTGGCGATTGGCGCGCCGTTGGGGGTGTGGCTGGTGAAATCCCTGGGGCTGTGGAGCATGGGCGTCAGCATTATTTTGCTGGCGTTGCTGGGGCTGGCGCTGGCCTGGCCGAAAACGGCGGCGCCCATTGTCACCGGCGAACGGCTGCCTTTCATGCATGTTCTCGGACGCGTCCTGCCCCATGGCTGCGGCCTGGCCCTGGGCTCCATCGGTTTTGGCACCATCGCCACGTTCATCACCCTGTATTACGCCACACAGCAGTGGGACAACGCAGTGCTGTGCCTGAGCCTGTTCGGCGCCAGCTTCATCGGCGCGCGCTTACTGTTCGGTAATTTGATCAACCGCCTGGGCGGCTTCCGGGTGGCGATTGCCTGCCTGTCGGTGGAAACCCTGGGTTTGTTGTTGCTCTGGCTGGCGCCTGATGCGCACTGGGCCTTGGCCGGCGCGGCATTGAGCGGCTTCGGTTTTTCCCTGGTGTTCCCGGCGCTGGGGGTGGAAGCGGTCAACCTGGTACCCGCCTCCAGCCGTGGCGCGGCGGTGGGCGCCTACTCGTTGTTCATTGACTTGTCCCTGGGGATTACCGGGCCGTTGGCCGGTGCGATTGCCGCAGGTTTCGGTTTTGCTTCGATCTTTTTGTTCGCCGCGCTGGCGGCCTTGGGCGGGTTGTTGCTGAGTCTCTACCTGTACCGCCAGGCGCCGAAGCATCGTCAGGAGCGGGAGAAAAACTAGAAGTCCACCTTGCCGCGCCCGGCCTTGATCGAACCGCGCTTGGTCTTGGATTCCAGGCGACGTTTCTTCGAGCCCAGGGTCGGTTTGGTCGGACGGCGCTTCTTTTCGACCTTGGTGGCGTTGAGGATTAGTTCGGTCAGGCGTTCCAGGGCATCGGCCCGGTTCTGTTCCTGGGTGCGGTATTGCTGGGCCTTGATGATCAACACGCCGTCGCTGGTGATGCGACTGTCGCGCAGCGCCAGCAACCGCTCCTTGTAGAAATCGGGCAAGGACGAGGCCGCAATGTCGAAGCGCAAGTGCACGGCGCTGGACACCTTGTTGACGTTCTGCCCGCCGGCGCCTTGGGCACGGATGGCCGTCAGCTCGATCTCGGCGTCCGGGATGTGCACAGTGTTGGAAATTGCCAGCATGGAAAAAGAGGTCCGGTATCAGGACCCACAGAATACCGCGAATCCCCAAGACAGCGACCAACCCTTGTGGGAGCGAGCCTGCTCGCGATGACGGTGGGTCAGCTTGCATCAATGCTGAATGTGCTGGCGCCATCGCGAGCAGGCTCGCTCCCACAGGGATCAGCATGAGTCTGAATACAACAAACCCGGCCAAGTGCCGGGTTTGTTGTATTTCAAGGATGCTTACTTGGCAGCAGCGGCCACAGCCATGTCCTGCCGGGCACTGCGCTTGTTCTTGATCAGGTAGCACACCCACATGAACACCACCCACACCGGAATCGCGTAGACCGATATCTGGATGCCGGGAATCAGCAGCATTACCCCAAGAATGAACACCACGAACGCCAGGCAGACATAGTTGCCGTACGGATACCACAGCGCCTTGAACAGCGGTTTCTGGCGGGTCTGGTTCATGTGCTGACGGAACTTGAAGTGCGAATAGCTGATCATCGCCCAGTTGATCACCAGGGTCGCGACCACCAGCGACATCAACAACTCCAGCGCATGCTGCGGGATCAGGTAGTTAAGCAGCACCGCCACCAGCGTGACCGCAGCAGAAGCCAGGATCGAACGCACCGGCACGCCACGCTTGTCGATCTTGGCCAGGGCCTTGGGCGCATCGCCCTGTTCGGCCATGCCCAGCAGCATGCGGCTGTTGCAGTAGGTGCCGCTGTTGTACACCGACAGCGCGGCGGTCAGCACTACGAAGTTGAGGATGTGCGCCGCCGTATTACTACCCAGCATCGAGAACACCTGCACGAACGGGCTGCCGCTATAGGCATCGCCGGAGGCATTGAGTGTGTTCAGCAGGCTGTCCCATGGGGTCAGGGACAACAGCACCACCAGGGCACCAATGTAGAAAATCAGGATCCGGTAGATCACCTGGTTGATGGCCTTGGGGATCACGGTTTTCGGTTTGTCGGCCTCGGCAGCGGTGAAGCCGAGCATTTCCAGGCCACCGAAGGAGAACATGATGATCGCCATCGCCATCACCAGACCGCTCACGCCGTTGGGGAAGAATCCACCGTGGGCCCACAGGTTGGTCACCGAAGCTTGTGGGCCACCGTGGCCGCTGACCAGCAGATAGCTGCCCAGGGCAATCATGCCGACAATTGCCACGACCTTGATGATCGCGAACCAGAACTCGGCCTCGCCAAAGACTTTGACGTTGGCCAGGTTAATGACGTTGATCAGGACGAAGAATGCTGCCGCCGAAGCCCAGGTCGGGATGTCCGGCGCCCAGTAGTGGATGTACTTGCCGACCGCGGTCAGCTCCGACATGCCCACCAGGATGTAGAGAATCCAGCAGTTCCAGCCCGACAGGAAGCCGGCGAAACCGCCCCAATACTTGTGGGCAAAGTGACTGAAGGAGCCGGCCACTGGCTCTTCGACAATCATCTCGCCCAACTGGCGCATGATCATGAAAGCAATGAAGCCGCAAATGGCGTAACCGAGGATCATCGACGGGCCGGCTGACTTCAGCACCCCCGCCGAGCCGAGGAACAGGCCTGTACCGATCGCGCCGCCGAGGGCGATCAGTTGAATGTGTCGATTTTTCAGGCCGCGTTTCAGCTCGCCTGAATGCGTATTTTCTACAACGGTCATGCGTCACCTATTTGTTTTTATCTGTGACGAAATCGAACCCGACACGCTCGTGGCGTGGCGGAGTGAACAAGGCGGATAACCTTGAAAATGCGTGGGTACGCGAAGGGTCACAGTAAAACGCGGCGCATTGTACACCGCTGCCCCACTGCGACCAGACACCTGCGCACCCCGTACTTCAGGTCTGCCGCGCATCTGACCCGTCCCGCCGGTTTGAAACAAGCGCTGCGAAGTGTCGGAAACCCCGTCAAATCGACCTCCTCGGCAGTTTTTTCTTACAGCGCAGCCAAACGCCGGTACAGACCGGCTTGATAGGCAAAAATCGTCAGCATTTCTTTACAAACCGTAACGCAAACTTTCCGTGTGGGAATTTTCTGTAAGCTGACTGCAAATTGACGGTAGCTAGCTACCTAAGCAAAAAACTACACAGCCAACTGTTTTTGAATAACTAATTTCTTCGGTAAAAATGGAATAAAAAGTTCAAACGAAAAAAAATAAATTATTTTTTTGCATTCCAAAAAACCCTCGACTAGGTTTTCAGCGACTTGCCAAGGCGTCGTGCCGGCAGGTTTTGCGCAGCCGCTTCCGGTCAGTTCTCCATCGCGGAATCGACTTCGCAATTTTCCGTAAAAGTCATCTAGGAGATTCACTATGCAAGCACTGGACAAAGACTTGGAAACCGAACTGCAACTGGACGAATGGTTTGAAGCACCGACCCACGAAGCCGCAGTTGAAATGATGCAAGCCGACGCCGTTGTTCCGTTCGGCACGGCGATGTGGCCTCTGTAAGCATCGCCCGGCGGAGGCGATCCGGCCGGTCGGCTCCGCCACTTTGCAGATTTCAGGGAAGCCAAACACCACTGTCAGGGAAGAATAAGCATGGACACGCAACGAGCCATCTCACATTTCCTTTACTACCTTGAACATCATCCCGCCCTGGCCGGCATCCAGCCAGCCAAGGTGTTGCTCGGCCATACCGCCGACTACGAAGCACTGACCGGGGCCATTGCTGAACAGGCTGGCAGCGGTTCACCCTTCCGGTTCAGCACCATGCGCCTGGACCTTGAATCCACGGAGCGACTGTCCAAGGCGATTGCCGACAGCGATCTGTACATTTTCTTCTACGACTCTTCCACCCTGCCCAACCCACGCCCCGACGGCCCGGACTTTGTTCGCGCGCTGCAAGGCGTGATGGCGGACAACTGGAAGAAATCGCTGCTGTTCAAGGACTACGGCGACTATTTCTACGACACCTTCAGCGTGATTCCCCAGCGCATCGCCGGGCTCAACAGTCATCTGATCCGGCGCATGTCCCAAGCAACGACGTTGAGTTTTCAGGATGACCACGGTTCGTATTTCGATACGGCCCTCAACAGCGTCAAGAAATGGACCGACATCAACGGTGTTGGCAACTACGACCTGGCACCCGGCGAAATCGCTACCCACAGCGACACCATTAACGGTCAGGTGAAGTTCGTCGGCACTTTCCTGAGCACCATCCCGTTCGCCCGCAAATACGGCGTACTGCAATCGCCGCTGGAGTTGTGGATCGAAGACTCCACCATTCAGAAAATCGCCAGCGATGTGCCGGGCCTGGAACACGACTTCAATAAATACCTGGACGCCAACCCGTCCAACCGGCGTATCGAGGAACTGGGCATCGGCACCAACGAAGGGGTCAAGAGCCTCTATGCCCGCAATGCCGGTTTCGAGGAGCGCCATTGCGGCCTGCACCTGGGGCTGGGTGGCGGGGCCAAGGGCAGCCATCATCTGGATCTGATTTTCGAGAGCGGTGTGTTGGCGTTGGATAACGAGCCGATGTTTGATGGGCGGTTTGTGCTTTAGGGGCAGCTTCAAGCGGCAAGCTTTGAGCCGCAAGAAAAGGCGGGCGATCTTGGGATGGTAATGGGGCTGCTGGCCCCATCGCGAGCAGGCTCGCTCCCACAGTTGATCTTTGGTGAATAGACAATTTGTGGTCGACACCGCCCCATTGTGGGAGCTCGCCTGCACGCGATGACGGGCGACCTTGGGATGGTAGTGGGGCTGCTGGCCCCATCGCGAGCAGGCTCGCTCCCACAGTTGATCTTTGGTGAATAGACAATTTGTGGTCGACACCGCCCCATTGTGGGAGCGAGCCTGCTCGCGATGACGGGCGACCTTGGGATGGTAGTGGGGCTGCTGGCCCCATCGCGAGCAGGCTCGCTCCCACAGTTGATCTTTGGTGAATAGACAATTTGTGGTCGACACCGCCCCATTGTGGGAGCTCGCCTGCACGCGATGACGGGCGACCTTGGGATGGTAGTGGGGCTGCTGGCCCCATCGCGCGCAGGCTCGCTCCCACAGTTGATCTTTGGTGAATAGACAATTTGTGGTCGACACCGTCCCAGTGTGGGAGCGAGCCTGCTCGCGATGACGGACTCACCAGCACTGCATCACTAAAGCCAGACAAAAAAAACGCCAACCCAACGGTTGGCGTTTTTTCTTGCGACTTGCAGCTAGAACCTCACAACTGCCTCACTCCGGCTTACGACGCCCAAACCCCGGACGCTGCCCCGAACCCGCTGGGGCACCGCGACGTTTGCCCGATGGCGTGTCGCGGTCGACCAGGACGATGCCCGGGCGCTTTTTCGCTGCGGGTTTGGCCGGACGCTTGGTGTCGGCCGGGCGATCCGCCACCGGCGTACCACGACCGGCCGGAGCACCGCGACCTTCGTTGCGCTCGGTACGACCGTTGGCCGGGCGTGGCGTGCGCGGGCCGCGTTCGCCGTCCTGACGTGGCGCAGGCTTGCGGGCCGGGCGTTCGCCTTCGATCTGCGGCTCGCGCGACGGACGCGGACCTGCGGCCGGGCCATCAGCGGCAGGACGCAGCGTACGCACGCGCTCGGTCTTGCCCATCGGACGCGAAGATTTACGCTGCATCCGCTCCAGCTTGTCCTTGCTCTTGGCGGTCATCTGCGGCATCGCCACCGGCTTGAGGCCGACTTCGGCCGCCAGGATGTCGACTTCGTACTGGCTCATTTCGCGCCAGCGGCCCATCGGCAGGTCGGAGTTGAGGAACACCGGACCGAAACGCACGCGCTTGAGGCGGCTGACCACCAGCCCCTGGGATTCCCACAGGCGCCGTACTTCACGGTTGCGGCCTTCCATCACCACGCAGTGGTACCAATGGTTGAAGCCTTCACCACCGGGCGCCTGCTTGATGTCGGTGAAACGCGCCGGGCCGTCTTCCAGCACGACGCCGGCCTTCAGGCGCTCGATCATTTCGTCGTCGACTTCACCACGTACACGCACGGCGTATTCGCGGTCCATCTCGTAGGACGGGTGCATCAAGCGGTTGGCCAGCTCACCGTCGGTGGTGAACATCAGCAAACCGGTGGTGTTGATGTCCAGGCGACCGATGTTGATCCAGCGGCCTTCTTTCGGACGCGGCATTTTGTCGAACACGGTCGGACGGCCTTCCGGGTCGTCACGGGTGCAGATCTCGCCGTCGGGTTTGTTGTACATGATCACGCGGCGCACCGTTTCGGCGGCCTCTTCGCGCTTGATCACCTTGCCATCGATGGTGATGGCGTCATGCATGTCGACACGCAGGCCCAAGGTGGCATCTTTGCCGTTGACCTTGATCCGGCCCTGGGTGATCCAGGTTTCCACGTCGCGGCGCGAGCCGACGCCGATACGGGCGAGGACTTTTTGCAGTTTCTCGCCTGCTGGGCCGATTTCCTGGCTGTCGTTCTGGTCTTGGTCTTTCATTCTGGGCACCTCCCGGTGTGGTCGGGTCAGGCGTGGCCTGACACTTTGAAAACGGGTCTATGGCGAAGGGATCGCCAAAGGGTCGCGAATCATACGCTCGTTAAGGCATTTGCGCATCAGAGACTAGCTGATCGACGAACCTTCAGCGCTTTTTCCGCCGACCGGTGGCGCCCAGTTTGATCAGGCGCAGGGCCGCTTCGGCCAACACCGTGCGCTTGTCATCCTTGTCGAGTTTCTTCCAGGCCTTGATCTCGCGCTTGCTGCGGCCACAGCCGATGCAGATGTCGTCGTCGAACTTGCAGAGGCTGATGCAGGGGTCTTTGGTGGAACTCATGGTGCACCGCATGACTTAATGTGGGAGCGAGCCTGCTCGCGATAGCGATTTCACCTTCAAAAATGATGTTGGCTGACAGACCGCCATCGCGAGCAGGCTCGCTCCCACAATGGGGCGGCGCTGTGTCAGCCGTGATCAATCGTCAAACTGGCGTCGTTCGTTTTCAATCGCTTCGGCCAGGGCGCGGGCTTCGGCTTCTTCATCGCTGAGCTCAGGCTCGGGTTCGCGTGGTTCGAGGGCGGCGACGGCGGCCAGCAGTTTTTCCCGGGCCGCGGCTACGCCAAGAATGTCTTCTTCTGGTTCGGGGTCAGGTTCGGCCTGAAGTTCAACTTCGCTGCCCGGTTGCGCGGGTTCATCCATTTCGCCTTCAGACCCCGGCCCCTCACGCAGCATATCGTCGAAATCGGTCTTGAGCCCCTCCTCCATGGTGTCCAGTTCCAGCAACAACGAATGGAAACTGGTTTCTTCCTTGGGTTCCTCCGGCTCGGCGCTGGCGTCGGCCAGCTCCTGCAAGCTTTGGGGCACGGGGGCGTCGTCGAACTCCAGCATCGGCTCGGGTTCCAGCTCCCGCAGTTCGGCCAACGGCGGCAGGTCGTCAAGGTTCTTGAGGTTGAAGTGATCGAGAAAGGCCTTGGTGGTGGCAAACATCGCCGGTTTACCCGGCACGTCGCGATAGCCGACGACCCGGATCCACTCGCGCTCAAGCAGCGTCTTGACGATGTGGCTGTTGACCGCCACGCCCCGCACATCTTCGATTTCACCTCGGGTGATCGGTTGGCGATAAGCGATCAATGCCATGGTTTCGAGCATGGCACGGGAATAGCGCTGAGGCCGTTCTTCCCACAGACGCCCGACCCAGGGCGAAAACTTCTCGCGGATCTGCAGGCGGTAGCCGGAAGCCACTTCCTTGAGTTCGAACGCCCGCCCCTCGCAGGACTTACCCAGCAGCGCCAGGGCTTTCTTGAACACGGCCGGCTCGGGCCGCTCGCCTTCTTCGAAGAGTTCGAACAAGCGCTCCATCGATTGCGGTTTTCCTGAGGCCAACAGGAAAGCTTCAAGCAACGGCGCCAGCTCGCGGGGTTCAGTCAGATTCATTGATTTGCTCGTTATTCGGCTCGTGCCCGCACGTGGATCGCTGCGAACGGCTCATTCTGCACCAGCTCGACCAAGGATTCCTTGACCAATTCCAGGACCGCCATAAACGTCACCACCACGCCTAGCCGCCCTTCCTCGGCGGTGAACAGCTCGACGAAGGGCACAAAGCCGCCGCCCTTGAGCCGCTCCAGCACATCGCTCATGCGCTCGCGGGTGGACAGTGCTTCGCGGCTGACCTGGTGACTTTCAAACATGTCGCCCCGGCGCAGCACTTCGGCCATGGACATCAGCAACTCTTCGAGGCTGACGTCCGGGAGCAATTTGCGCGCTCGCGCCTCGGGCGCATCGAGCTTGGGCACCACCACATCGCGCCCGACCCGGCTCAAGCCGTCGATGCCTTCGGCCGCCACTTTGAAGCGTTCGTATTCCTGCAGGCGGCGGATCAGTTCGGCGCGCGGATCGTCTTCCTCCTCCTCGATCTCTGCCGAGCGTGGCAGCAGCATTCGCGACTTGATCTCGGCGAGCATGGCCGCCATCACCAGGTATTCGGCCGCCAGTTCCAGGCGCACCGACTGCATCAGCTCGACGTAGCCCATGTACTGGCGGGTGATTTCCGCCACGGGGATGTCGAGGATGTTGATGTTCTGTTTGCGGATCAGGTACAGCAGCAGGTCCAGCGGGCCTTCGAAGGCTTCAAGGAATACCTCCAGCGCATCCGGCGGAATGTACAGGTCCAGGGGCATTTCCATGACCGCCTGGCCATAGACCATGGCGAACGGCAGCTCTTGCTGAGCGCCGGCCTGGCTGTCGGCACTCTTAACGGCGGTTTCCACTGCGGACACTCAGGCCTCGACCAGGAACGGGGCTGGATCGCCGCAACCGATACGCACCACTTGCGGCTCGCCATCGGCCAGGTTGATCACCGTGGACGCCTTCATCCCGCCGAAACCGCCGTCGATGATCAGGTCGACCTGATGCTCGAGCAATTGGCGCATCTCGTAAGGGTCATTCATCGGCTCCGTCTCGCCGGGCATGATCAAGGTCACGCTCATCAGCGGTTCACCCAGCTCGGCCAGCAACGCCAGGGCAATGGGGTGGCTGGGCACCCGCAGGCCGATGGTGCGTTTTTTCGGGTGCAACAACAGCCGCGGGACTTCCCGGGTGGCGTTGAGAATAAAGGTGTAAGGCCCAGGGAGGTGGGCTTTGAGCAGGCGGAAGGTGCCGGTGTCGATCTTGGCGAACAGGCCCAACTGCGACAGGTCGCTGCAGATCAGCGCAAAGTTGTGCTTGTCATCCAGCTGACGCAGGCGTCTTACCCGCTCTACAGCGTTCTTGTCGCCGATCTGACAGCCGATGGCGTAGGAGGAATCGGTGGGATAGACCACCACACCACCGCCCCGAATGATTTCCACCGCCTGTTTGATCAGGCGCGCTTGCGGGTTTTCCGGATGAATCTGGAAAAATTGACTCACGTGTTCTACCTGTTCAGACGGTGGCGGTAACGGGATCATGTTTGAATCTACACCATAGTGGTGGCAGATCTTCCGGCAACGGGCGATATTCGCCTATCTCGGACCAGCCTCCAGGGCCATGAAAATCACTGCCGGCGGTCACCAGCAGGCCGAACTCACGGGCCAGAATCGCCAGGCTGCCGACCTGCTCGGCAGGCTGATGGCCATTGACCACCTCGATGGCGTGGCCCCCTGCTTGAATATAGTCGGCCACCAGGCGGCGGCGCTTGCTGCGGGTGAAATCATAGTGCCACGGATGCGCCAGGCTGACCCAGGCTCCGGCGGATCGCAGGGTTTGGACGGTCTCTTCCAGGGTCGGCCAGTGTTGCTTGACGTCCCCGAGCTTGCCGGCTCCCAGCCATTTGCGAAACGCTTCGGCGCGGTCCTTGACGAAACCTTCGCGCACCATCCAGTCCGCGAAGTGCGGACGGGCCGGGGCGTTGCCACTGTCGCCCAGTTCCTGCTGGATCTGCCGGGCGCCCTCAAGCGCACCAGGCATGCCCTTTAGCGCAAGCTTGCGGCTGATCTCTTCGGCACGCAGCCAGCGGCCGTCGTGCAGTTGCGCAATGGCCTGGACCAGTGACGGCGCATTTACATCAAAACCGTAACCCAGCACGTGAATAGTCGCGCCGCCCCAGGTGCAGGACAATTCGACCCCGTTGACCAGTTGCATGCCCAGCGTCGTCGCCGCGCTACGGGCCTCGTCGAGGCCTTCGAGGGTGTCATGATCGGTCAGGGCCAGGACTCGCACGCCGTGCTCGAACGCCCGCGCCACCAGAACCGCAGGCGCCAGGGCGCCATCGGAGGCCGTGCTATGGCAGTGCAAATCAACATTCACGAGAGTTTGTTACCTCAAATCAGCTGGCCCTATCGCGGCCAAGGATGTTTGTTATTATGCCGCCACATCCTGCTTCTGGCTGCCACTGTGAAACAATTCATCGACTTCATCCCGCTTCTGCTGTTTTTCATCGTCTACAAACTTGACCCACGGACCGTCGACATTGCCGGTCACTCCTTGACTGTAGGCGGTATCTACAGCGCCACCGCGATGCTGATCATCAGTTCGCTGGTGGTCTATGGCGCCCTGTTCGTGGCCCAACGCAAGCTGGAGAAAAGCCAGTGGCTGACCCTGATCGCCTGCCTCGTCTTCGGCAGCCTGACCCTGGCCTTCCACAGCGAAACTTTCCTTAAGTGGAAAGCCCCGGTGGTCAACTGGCTGTTCGCCCTGGCGTTCATCGGCAGTCACTTCGTCGGCGATCGCCTGCTGATCAAGCGCATCATGGGCCACGCCTTGAACCTGCCGGACGTCATCTGGACCCGGCTCAACATCGCCTGGATCGGCTTTTTCCTGTTCTGCGGCGCCGCCAACCTGTTCGTCGCGTTCACCTTCCAGAGCTACTGGGTCGACTTCAAGGTCTTCGGCAGCCTGGGCATGACGCTGCTGTTCCTGATTGGCCAGGGCATCTACCTGTCCCGTCATCTGCACGATGCCGATACCACCACGCCAAAAACCGAGGACTGACATGCTCTACGCAATCATTGCCACCGACGTCGCCAATTCCCTGGAAAAACGCCTGGCCGCCCGCCCTGAACACCTTGAGCGCCTGCAACAGCTCAAGGCCCAAGGCCGAATCGTGCTGGCGGGCCCGCACCCGGCGGTGGACAGCAACGACCCCGGCGCGGCGGGTTTCTCCGGCAGCCTGATCGTCGCCGAGTTCGATTCCCTGGCCGCGGCGCAAGCCTGGGCCGAAGCCGATCCGTTCGTGGCCGCCGGTGTCTACGCCAATGTCGTGGTCAAGCCGTTCAAGCAAGTCCTGCCTTAACATCCCGATGCGTGATGAGCCTTCGCGGCTCATTGCGCTCAATCGCTCATTGTTCTCGTTTACCTGCCGACAACCTGTCTAATCTCGATTGGAATTCAGGAGTTGCAATGCGCAAAGGTCCGCTGTGCCTGTTAGGGGTCATGTTGGTGATCGGGGCTCCCGCCCATGGGGAAGAAAGCACCGACGGCAGTCATTCGACGCCCTTGTCCTTGAGCGCAGGCAGTCAGATCACCGAATTGCAGCAACGCTTGAAAAACAGCGAACGCATGCGCGAGGAACTGACCCAGCAACTGCAAAACGCCAACAGCGAACGCGAGAGCGCGCTGGTGAGTCGATTGCGCCAGGAGAACCAGCGTCTGAAGCTGCAACTCAAGGAAGCCCAGGCCAGCCCCCTGCCACGCCTGCTGACCGATCAGCAGCAGTGGTTCGTCATTGGTGCCGGGGTAGCGCTATTGGCCCTGCTCTGCGGTATCTTTGCCAGCGGTGGACGTAGACAACGTCGGCAATGGCTAAATTGAGTGAGTCATGAGCGAGCTGTTACTGATTGATGATGACCAGGAGCTGTGTGAGCTCCTCGGCAGTTGGCTGGGTCAGGAAGGTTTTCTGGTCCGGGCCTGTCACGATGGCCATAGCGCCCGCAAGGCCTTGGCCGAAACCGCCCCGGCGGCGGTGGTGCTGGATGTGATGCTGCCCGACGGCAGCGGCCTGGAACTGCTCAAGCAGTTGCGCAACGATCATCCGGAGCTGCCGGTGCTGATGCTCTCGGCCCGTGGCGAACCGCTGGATCGCATCCTGGGCCTGGAACTGGGGGCCGACGATTACCTGGCAAAACCCTGCGATCCACGGGAACTGACCGCCCGCCTGCGCGCGGTCTTGCGCCGCAGTCATCCGACGGCGGTGTCCAGCCAGATCGAACTGGGCGACCTGACCTTCAGCCCGGTGCGAGGCGTGGTCAGCATCGATGAGCAGGAGCAGACCCTCACTGTTTCCGAAAGCCGCCTGCTCGAAGCGCTGCTCAAGCAGCCGGGCGAGCCACTGGACAAGCAGGAACTGGCGCAGATCGCCCTGGGACGCAAGCTGACCCTGTACGACCGTAGCCTCGATATGCACGTAAGCAACCTGCGCAAGAAAATCGGCCCGCACGCCGACGGTCGCCCACGCATCGTGGCTCTGCGTAGCCGGGGTTATTACTACAGCCTTTAAGCGCTGCGCCGCTGGGCTGTGGGCGCAAAGCATCGCTCGCGATGCAGGCGCCTTGGTTCCCTTAGAGACCGCGTTATCTTCATGGCGGGCAAGCCTTGCCCCCACAGGGCTTTGCGCTCGGTCCTGCAGATTTGTCAGGCCTGCATCAAAACGTCTTTACCCAAGCTTTACCCACCCCTGACCGCCGCTGACCTTGATCTGCGTAACCTGAACTCATCCGGAACTGACCGGGAACGAGACAAGGAGATACACCATGCGCAAGACCCTCATCGCTCTGATGTTCGCTGCTGCCCTGCCTACCGTCGCGATGGCCATGCCTGAAGGCGCCGGCCCGATGGGACCAATGGGCCCGATGGATGGCCCGCGTCATGGCGGCCAGATGCACGACAAAGGTCCGTACAGCCAATTGGACCTGAGCCGCGAACAACGCCAGCAGATCCGCAAGATCATGGGCGAACAGCGCCACGAGCGCCGCGAACTGGTAGAAAAGTACCTGGCCAAACTGTCGCCAGCCGATCAGAAAGCCATGAAAGATGAAATGGCCGCCCGGCACGAAAAAGTCGACGCCCAGATCCGTGGGTTGTTGAAGCCTGAGCAGCAAAAAGAGTTTGACGCCATTCAGAAGAAGCAGGCCGAGCGTCGGGCCGAGTGGGCCGAGTTCAAGGCCTGGAAAGCGCAACAACCGCAAAAGGCGCAATAATGCGCTGAAGCACCCCAGCCCAACGGCCAATCGCCGTTGGGCTTTCTTTGTTTTTCGAGGATTGATCGTGCGTTCACTGTTTTGGCGCATCCTGGCCAGTTTCTGGCTGGCCATCGCCCTGGTTGCAGGGCTTTCGATTCTGCTGGGCCACATGCTGAACCAGGACGCCTGGATCCTCAGCCGCCATCCGGGCCTCAACACCCTGGCCGAAGAGTGGACACAAACCTTCGAAAGCCAGGGCGAAGACGCCGCCGAGCAGATCCTGCAACAACGCAAGCATCAGTATCACATCAACGTCCAGGTGCTTAACGAGAGCGGTGCCCCAGTGGTACGCGGCACTTTCCCGCGTCGAGCACAGGCCTTCGAAGCGCGACAGAACGACAACGACCGACGCCTGCCCTGGCGGCGCTTGACCGACGAGTTCACCAGCGCCAAAACCGGCGACACTTACCTGTTCATCTACCGCATACCCCACCCCGAACTGGATGCCTGGCATCGCGGCAGCCTGCTCTGGCCTCTGAGTGCGCTGGGGATCGCGTTGGTGGTGCTGACGTTGTTCAGCCTGTTGGTGACCCTGTCCATTACCCGTCCGTTGAGCCGCCTGCGCGGTGCAGTGCATGATTTGGGGCAGACCACCTACCAGCAAAACAGCCTCGCCAAACTGGCCAATCGCCGGGATGAATTTGGTGTGCTGGCCACCGACTTCAACCGCATGGGCGCGCGCCTGCAAAGCCTGATCGCCAGCCAGCGCCAATTACTGCGGGATGTGTCCCACGAATTGCGCTCGCCCTTGGCCCGACTGCGCATTGCCCTGGCGCTGGCGGAACGGGCCAGCCCCGAGGAGCGGGAAAAGCTCTGGCCGCGCCTGACCCGCGAATGTGATCGCCTGGAAGCGCTGATCAGCGAAATCCTGGTGTTGGCCCGGGTCGATGCCGACAACGCCAGCGCTGAAGAGGTGGACCTCAACGATCTGCTGGTTACCCTGCAAAAAGACACACAGCTGGCCTCTCCAGAACAAAGCGTGCAATTGGACGTTGAACCGAACCTGACCCTCAAAGGTTGGCCGACCATGATTGAACGGGCCCTGGATAACCTGCTGCGCAACGCCCAGCGTTTCAATCCGGTCGGTCAACCGATCGAAGTCCGCGCGCTGCGCCAAGGAGAGCGGATCATGGTCAGCGTGCGCGATCACGGACCGGGGGTGGAGGCCGAACACCTGGGCCAGTTGGGCGAACCGTTCTACCGCGCCCCCGGCCAGACCGCCGCCGGCCATGGCCTGGGCCTGGCCATCGCCCGCCGCGCCGCCGAGCGTCATGGCGGCGCGCTGGTGTTGGCCAATCACCCCGAGGGCGGGTTCATCGCGAGTCTGGAACTGCCGTTGGTGCCGGGGGCGGTCGTTCAGCCCTAAGCCTGCGCATGGTGGGAGCAAGGCTTGCCCGCGATGGACGCGACGCGATGTTTCAGAAATCGACGCGCCTCTATCGCAAGCAAGCTTTGCTCCCACAGACCGAACTGCCCCCGCATCAAACCAAACGATAATTCCTCTTATTCAAACCCCTGCGCCCTGTTAGACTTTGCGCCCTCGTTTCACTCCTCTTCCAGGAAGTCCGATGCCGTCGTTGCCTCTTCGCTTATGCGCTCTGTTCATGGCCCTGGGCCTGAGTGCCTGCGATGACGCCCCGCGTTTTACCCAGGCCGAACCCGGCGAAGCCCGGTCCGGTGGCGCTGCGACGGTACGCAAGAGTGATCAGAACGCCTTTTCCCTGCCCTCGGCCAACCTGCCACCTTCGCGGCGCGTGGACTTCGCCGTGGGCAACAGTTTTTTCCGCAGCCCCTGGGTGATCGCGCCCTCGACCACCACCGCACGGGACGGTCTGGGGCCATTGTTCAATACCAACGCCTGCCAGAACTGTCACGTCAAGGACGGTCGCGGCCATCCGCCGGCACCGGACGCGGCCAGCGCGGTGTCGATGCTGGTGCGCCTGTCGATTCCCGATGCCCCGGCCTACGCCAAGGTCATTGAACAACTGGGGGTGGTGCCGGAGCCGACCTATGGCGGGCAATTGCAGGACATGTCCGTGCCCGGCGTTGTCCCCGAAGGCAAGGTGCGGGTCGATTACACGCCAGTCCCGGTGCGCTTCGACGACGGCACCGTCGTAGAACTGCGCAAGCCGCAACTGCAGATCACCCAACTGGGCTATGGCCCGATGCACCCCGACACACGCTTTTCGGCCCGCGTCGCACCGCCGATGATCGGCCTGGGGCTGCTCGAAGCGATTCCCGATGAAGCTATCCTGGCCAACGCCCAAGCCCAGGCACGGGAGAACAACGGTATCGTCGGCCGGCCGAACCAGGTCTGGGACGATGTCCAGCAAAAGACCGTACTGGGGCGTTTCGGCTGGAAGGCCGGCCAGCCGAACCTCAATCAGCAGAACGTCCACGCCTTTTCCGGTGACATGGGCCTGACGACAAGCCTGCGCCCCTTCGACGATTGCACCCAGGCCCAGGTCGACTGCAAGCGCGCCCCGAACGGCAACGGCGCCGATGGCGAGCCGGAAGTCAGCGACAACATTCTGCGCCTGGTGCTGTTCTACAGCCGCAACCTCGCCGTACCGGCCCGGCGCGAGGTGAACTCGCCCCAGGTGCTGGCCGGCAAGAATCTGTTTTTCCAGGCCGGCTGCCAGTCGTGCCACACCCCGAAGTACACCACGTCCGCCAACGCTGCCGAACCGGAACTGGCGAATCAGGTCATTCGCCCCTACACCGATCTGCTGTTGCACGACATGGGCGAAGGCCTGGCCGACAACCGCAGCGAATTCAAGGCCAGCGGCCGCGACTGGCGGACCCCACCGCTGTGGGGCATCGGTCTGACCGAAGCCGTCGGTGGTCACACCCAGTTCTTGCACGACGGTCGCGCGCGCAACCTGCTCGAAGCCGTGCTATGGCATGGCGGCGAAGCGCAAGCGGCGCAGCGACAAGTTCTAGCGTTCAATGCCGAGCAACGCGCTGCGTTGCTGGCGTTCCTGAATTCCCTTTAATCGCATTCTCCGAAAAACGGGAGCCCGACATGTTCCGTCCCAAGTTGTTGTTTACCAGCCTCGCCGCCATCGTCCTCGGCGCGTGCTCGCCCCAGGATCCGCAAGCGGTCACCTCAGCGGCCATCGCCAAGCAAGTGATCCTGCCCACCTACAGCCGCTGGGTCGAAGCTGACCGGCAACTGGCAACCAGCGCCCTGGCCTTCTGCCAGGGCAAGGAAAACCTGGAGACCGCCCGCGCCGACTTTCTCAAGGCACAAAAAGCCTGGGCCGAGTTGCAACCACTGCTGATCGGCCCGTTGGCCGAGGGCAATCGCGCCTGGCAGGTGCAGTTCTGGCCGGACAAGAAAAACCTGGTGGGCCGTCAGGTCGAGCAACTGGTCAATAACCAGCCGCAGATCGACGTTGCCGGTCTGGCCAAGTCCAGCGTTGTGGTCCAAGGCCTCTCCGCCTATGAGTACCTGCTGTTCGACGCCAGGATCGACATGGCCGACAGCGCGCAAAAAGCCAAGTACTGCCCGCTGCTGATCGCCATTGGCGAACGTCAGAAGCAATTGGCCGAAGATATCCTGTCGCGCTGGAATACCAACGACGGCATGCTCGCCCAGATGAGCAAGTTTCCGAACGAGCGCTACGCCGATTCCCACGAAGCGATCGCCGATTTGCTGCGGGTCCAGGTCACCGCCCTGGACACCTTGAAAAAGAAACTCGGCACGCCGATGGGCCGCCAGAGCAAGGGCGTACCACAACCGTTCCAGGCCGATGCCTGGCGCAGCCAGTCGTCGCTGCAAGGCCTGCAAGCCAGCCTGAGCGCGGCCAGGACCGTCTGGATCGGCGTGGACAACAAGGGCCTGCGCAGCCTGTTGCCAAGCGAACAGAAACCCTTGGCCGACAAGATCGACGCGGCCTACGACACCTCGTTGAAACTGTTCGCCGACAGCCAGCGCTCGCTGGTCGAAATGCTCGCTGACGACGCCGGACGCCAGCAACTCAACGAACTGTACGACAGCCTCAACGTTGTCCATCGCCTGCACGAAGGCGAACTGGCCAAGGCGCTGGGCATTCAATTGGGCTTCAATGCCAACGACGGTGACTGATCATGTTTCGACGTCAGGCTCTGGCACTGGGCAGCCTGCTGCTCGGCGCCGTTACCCTGGGCGGCTGGACGCTGTTCAAGCAACAGGACAAGCATCCGCTCCTGCTTTCGGCACGGGACGATAGCGACGGCAAGCACTACGCCGTGGGCTATCGACTGGACGGCAGCCGGGTGTTCGCCACCCAGGTCAAGCAGCGCTGCCACGACATCATTGACCATCCGACAAAACCGATTGCGCTGTTCGTCGCTCGTCGCCCAGGCACCGAAAGCTACCTGATCGACCTGCGCGACGGTTCGCTGCTGCAGACCCTCACCTCGTTGCCGAACCGGCATTTTTATGGGCACGCGGTGATTCATAAAAGCGGCGAATGGCTGTACGCCACCGAGAACGACACGACCGATCCAGGCCGCGGCCTGCTGGGCGTGTACCGTTTTGAAGGCGAACGGTTGGTGCACAGCGGCGAACTGTCGACTCACGGCATCGGCCCTCATCAAGTGTCATGGATGCCCGACGGCGAAACGCTGGTGGTCGCCAACGGCGGCATCCGCACCGAGGCCGAAAGCCGCGTCGAGATGAACCTCAATGCCATGGAGCCGAGCCTGGTACTGATGCAGCGCGATGGCACACTGCTGAGCAAGGAAACCCTCGCCCAATCGATGAACAGCGTGCGCCACATGGGCATCGCCAGCGACGGCACCATCGTTTGCGGCCAGCAATTCATGGGCGATGCCCACGAATCCTCCGAGCTGCTGGCAATCAAGCGTCCGGGCCAGCCGTTCCAGGCATTCCCGGTGGCCGAGCATCAATTGCAGGCCATGGGTCATTACACCGCCAGCGTTGCCGTACACAGCGACCTGCGCCTGGTGGCCCTGACAGCGCCCCGTGGCAACCGCTTTTTTATCTGGGACCTGGACAGCGGCGAAGTACGCCTGGATGCGCCTCTGCCGGACTGCGCCGGTGTGGGTGCGGTGGCCGACGGTTTCGTCGTGACATCGGGTCAGGGCCGTTGCCGCTTTTACGATTGCCGGCAGGCACAACTGGTTGCAAAACCACTGGATCTGCCCGCAGGGCTCTGGGACAACCATTTGCATTTGATCTGACAAGCGGGCGGCGGGCCTTCAGGAAAAATCCTTACACATTACCGATGAACATCGTTTTGAATCGGTCGCGTACTCGGAGTAATGTGCCCGCCTGTCTGTATTTTCTCTCGGCTTATTTCCAAGGAAGTGGAACATGCTGCGACGCCGCATGCTGATCATGTTGGGTGTTGTCCTGCTGGTGGTATTGCTACTGGCCGGCTACAAGGGTTTCTCCGTTTACCAGCAGATCCAGATGTTTTCTGCCCCCAAACCGCCGGTCAGCGTCGCCGTGGCCACGGCTGTCGAGCAGCCTTGGCAAACCCGCCTGCCCACCGTCGGCAGCCTCACCGCACTGCAAGGCGTAGACCTGAGCCTGGAAATTGCCGGGACGGTGCAGAAGGTGCAGTTCCAGTCGGGGCAAAAGGTCAAGGCCGGCCAGCCACTGGTGCAACTGGACAGTGACGTCGAAAGCGCGCTGCTGGAAACCGCCGTGGCCGACCTTAACCTGTCGCAACTGGATTTTGGCCGGGGTCGGCAACTGGTGGGCAGCCAGGCGATCTCCAAGGGCGAATTCGACCGGCTCGCGGCGCAGTTGAAAAAGAACCAGGCCACGGTCAACCAGCTCAAGGCTTCGCTGGCCAAGAAACACATCGTTGCGCCGTTCAGCGGCACCATCGGCATTCGCCAGGTGGACGTCGGCGACTATCTGGCCAGCGGCACGGTGATCGCCACCCTGCAGGACCTGAGCAGCCTGTATGTGGATTTCTACCTCCCCGAGCAAGCGGTACCCAAGCTCGCGGTCGGCCAGGCAGTCAACGTCAGTGTCTCGGCCTATCCCGGCCAGACCTTCGTCGGCGCCATCAGCGCGATCAACCCCAAGATCGAAGACAGCACTCGCAACGTGCTGGTACGCGCTACCCTGGGCAACCCCGACGGCAGGCTGTTGCCCGGCATGTTCGCCAGCCTGCAGGTGATCTTGCCGGACAAGGCCAACGCCATCGTCGTGCCGGAAAGCGCCGTGACCTACACCCTCTACGGCAACTCCATGTACGTCGTGACGCAGAAGAAAGCCGACGACGGCACCGTCGAGAAAGATGACAAGGGCCAGCCGATCCTGATCGCCGAACGGCGATTCGTCGAAACCGGTGAGCGACGCGACGGGCTCGTGCTGGTTTCCAAAGGCGTGCAGAGCGGCGAACAGGTCGTGATCGCCGGCCAGATCAAACTGGATAACGGCACGCCCATCGCCATCAGCGACGACAAGACCCTGACCGAACAGAACAGCCCGCCCCCTGCGGACTGATCAAGGAACCCTCATGGCTTTTACTGATCCGTTCATCCGCCGTCCGGTGCTCGCCACCGTGGTCAGCCTGTTGATCGTGCTGCTGGGTTTCCAGGCCTGGAGCAAGCTGCCCCTGCGCCAGTACCCGCAGATGGAGAACGCCCTGATCACGGTGACCACCGCCTACCCCGGGGCCAACGCCGAGACCATCCAGGGCTATATCACCCAGCCGATGCAACAGAGTCTGGCCAGCGCCGAGGGCATCGACTACATGACCTCGGTCAGCCGTCAGAATTTCTCGGTGATATCGGTCTACGCCCGCATCGGCTCCAACAGCGACCGGCTTTTTACCGAGCTGCTGGCCAAGGCCAACGAGGTCAAGAACCAACTGCCCCAGGACGCTGAAGATCCGGTGCTCAGCCGCGAGGCCGCCGATGCCTCGGCACTGATGTACATCAGTTTTTTCAGTAAGGAACTGAACAACCCGCAGATCACCGACTACCTGTCACGGGTGGTCCAGCCCAAGCTGGCGACATTGCCGGGCATGGCCGAAGCGGAGATCCTCGGCAACCAGGTCTTCGCCATGCGCCTGTGGCTGGATCCGGTCAAGCTGGCCGGTTTCGGCCTCACCGCCGCCGACGTGACCGATGCCGTGCGCCAGTACAACTTCCTCTCGGCCGCCGGTGAGGTGAAAGGCGAATACGTGGTCACCAGTATCAACGCCAACACCGAACTCAAGTCCGCCGAGGCCTTCGCGGCGATTCCGCTCAAGACCGATGGCGACAGCCGCGTGCTGTTGCGCGATGTGGCCCGGGTGGAGATGGGCGCCGAGAACTACGACACCATCAGTTCCTTCGGTGGCACGCCCTCGGTGTACATCGGCATCAAGGCCACCCCCGGCGCGAACCCGCTGGACGTGATCAAGGAAGTGCGCAGGATCATGCCGGATCTGGAGGCCCAACTGCCGGCCAACCTCAAGGCCGAGATCGCCTACGACGCCACCCTGTTCATCCAGGCTTCCATCGACGAGGTGGTCAAAACCCTCTTCGAGGCGGTGCTGATTGTCATCGTCGTGGTGTTCCTGTTCTTGGGCGCCCTGCGTTCGGTGGCCATCCCGGTGGTGACCATCCCGCTGTCGATGATTGGCGTGATGTTCTTCATGCAGTTGATGGGCTACTCGATGAATCTGCTGACCCTGCTCGCCATGGTGCTGGCAATTGGTCTGGTGGTGGACGACGCGATCGTGGTGGTGGAAAACATCCACCGGCACATCGAGGAAGGCAAAAGCCCATTCGACGCTGCAATTGAAGGTGCCCGGGAGATCGCTATGCCGGTGATCTCGATGACCATCACGCTGGCGGCGGTGTACGCGCCGATCGGTCTGCTGGAGGGGCTCACGGGGGCGCTGTTCAAGGAGTTCGCGCTGACGCTCGCCGGCGCGGTGGTCATTTCCGGGATCGTCGCACTGACCCTCTCGCCCATGATGTGCGCCATGCTGCTGCGTCACGAAGAGAACCCCTCGGGACTGGCGCATAGACTGGACGTGGTTTTCGAACGTCTTAAAAACCGCTACCAGCGCATGCTTCACGGCATGCTCAATACCCGGCCTGTGGTGTTGGTGTTCGCGGTGATCGTGCTGCTGCTGATTCCGGTGCTGATCATGTTCACCAAGTCCGAGCTGGCCCCCGATGAAGACCAGGGCATCATCTTCATGATGGCCAATGCCCCGCAGCCGACCAACCTCGACTACCTGAACACCTACACCGATCATTTCATCACCATCTTCAAGGAGTTCCCGGAGTACTACTCCTCGTTCCAGATCAACGGATACAACGGCGTGCAATCGGGCATCGGCGGCTTCCTGCTCAAACCCTGGAACGAACGCAGCCGCACCCAGATGGAAATCCTGCCTGAAGTCCAGGCCAAGCTGGAGAACATCCCCGGCCTGCAAATATTCGGTTTCAACCTGCCCTCCCTGCCTGGCACCGGCGAAGGCTTGCCATTTGCGTTCGTCATCAACTCGCCCAAGGACTACGCAACGCTGTTGCAGATTGCCGAGCGGGTCAAAAAGCGCGCACTGGAATCCGGCAAGTTCGCTTTCATGGACGTTGACCTGGCTTTCGACAAACCCGAAGTCGTCGTGGACATCGATCGTGCCAAGGCCGCCCAGATGGGCGTCTCGATGCAAGACCTGGGCGGCACACTCGCCACCCTGCTGGGTGAAGCCGAGATCAACCGTTTTACCATCGAAGGGCGCAGCTACAAGGTCATCGCCCAGGTCGAACGGCCGTTCCGGGACAATCCGGACTGGTTGAACAACTACTACGTAAAAAATACCCAGGGTGAATTGCTGCCGCTGTCGACGCTGATCAAAGTCAGCGATCGGGCGCGACCACGGCAGTTGAATCAGTTCCAGCAACTCAACGCGGTGACGATTTCGGGTTTTCCCATCGTGAGTATGGGCGAGGCCATCGAGACGGTCCGCCAGATTGCCCAAGAAGAGGCTCCGGTAGGGTTCGCTTTCGACTACGCAGGGGCGTCGCGACAGTTCGTTCAGGAAGGCAGCGCGCTGTGGGTCACCTTTGCCCTGGCGCTGGCGATCATCTTCCTGGTGTTGGCCGCCCAGTTCGAAAGCTTCCGGGACCCGCTGGTGATTCTGGTGACGGTACCGCTGTCGATTTGCGGCGCCTTGATTCCGCTGTTCCTCGGCTGGTCGAGCATGAACATTTACACCCAGGTAGGACTGGTGACGCTGATCGGCCTGATCAGCAAGCACGGGATCCTGATCGTTGAGTTCACCAACCAGCTGCGCAGGGAACAGGGGCTAACCCCACGGGAGGCCGTGGAGCAAGCCGCATCGATTCGTTTGCGTCCCGTACTGATGACCACCGCGGCGACGGTATTTGGCATGGTGCCATTGATCCTCGCTACCGGGGCCGGGGCGGTGAGCCGCTTCGACATCGGCTTGGTGATCGCCACCGGGATGTCGATTGGCACGTTGTTCACACTGTTCGTATTGCCCTGCGTGTATACGTTGCTGGCCAAGCCGGACAAAACCTAACGCGCGACCACTGGCCCTGTAGGCGCTGCCGAAGGCTGCAATCGCCAAAAACAAAGGCCTCGCATATGCGAGGCCTTTGTTTGGGCTCTCTGTCCATCAACTCTGGGGCCTCATGCCTTGGGAAAGACTGAACATGAACAGCAACAGATCGTCGTCCGGCCGGATCGCCTCGCTGGCCTTGGCCACACGTGGCAAAGGGCAGTGCGCGTCCGGGTGGGAAGCACTGAGGATCTGCGAACGGGGCTGCTCCCATACCGCCACCGCCATAGAAGTAACTGCCAGGGCTCCTACGAGAAATAAACCTCTAGCAATTTCTAATTTCATCGCTATAAACCTTTGATAGCGCTGCCAAACGCCGCTTTGTAAAAGTAGACGAGTTTTTCCCATTCTGAATCACTGAACGACGAATGGCGTCGCAGTTGTTTCATGTCATGGGACGCTGCGGTCCAGGAAGTCAGACGTTGACGGGACTTTTCCAAATCCAGCAAGGCCACTTCGGCTCGAGCGGACTCACCCTCTCCAGTCACGCGCACAAATACATGCTTGATATAGAGGCAGCCATGCTGCCAACGCCCCTTATGCATGCGAGCCAGGTTCTCTGCCAATGCCTGGAGAATTCGGTCATGCCCCGCTTCGCCATGACGCTCGCGCCCGCCTGCGGCATACCAGTGATCCAACTCCACGAAACCGTCCAGCGCATGAGTCACAAGCAGCGCACGCCACTTGTGAATCGGGTCCCGCTGTGCGCCACAGAAGATGACCTTTGGAACACTGACGTCGAGTCGGCTCAATGCCAGCAGGGCATCTTGCTCACGTAACACGGTTGGGCGGCCAAACGGATGCAACCAGCTACGGTAAATATGCCCTGTCTGACGCTTGGCATAGAGCAGATCGCCGCCGTTGTTGATCCGCTGCACTCCGCTTTCACCACCACGACGCACATTGGGTTGTTCCACCCATTCACCCTGCTGATTCCAGAAGTGTTCGAAGCCGCAGCGGGGGACCGCAGTTGTCTCTACTGCCACAACCATGCTGTTACCTCTTGCGTAATACATAAACTCGCCACATGGCATAGAGCGGCAGGAAGTCCAGTCGTTCCTGAATGCGGAAACCAGCCTGTCGAAATTCACCCTCGACTGTAGCGGCCGGTAACACAAATCGATTCTGGTAGCCTTTCTGCCCACGCGTGTGCTCCAGACGCTTACGTCTCCAGGCCTTGAAATTTCCATCGACCCACAATGAAACGATCACGCTATCACGAGTGACACGTTCGAATTCCCGCAGAATCGCCAGTCGATGCGCAGGTTCACCGATGTGGTGGAGCAGGCGCATGCAAAAAATGCTGTCGACGGCGTTATCAGGCAAGGCAATGTCGAACGCAGAAGCGTGCAAGGGTTGTACCCGTTTTACGACATCGGCGGGTTGAGCGTTCAACGCAGTCTTGAGCATGGCTGTGGAATTGTCCGCACCGATGATCACCCGGTTCGGTTTTTCGGCCAGCACAGGCCATAAACGCCCGGCACCACACGGCAAGTCCAGCACCAGGCCAGGGTCACCTGCCAACGCCAAAGCCATGCGTGCCAGTTGTTCATCACGGCGGTGGGAAAGACGCCGGCTCAGACCGGCCTGGTGTTTATGCAGGTATTGGTGGGCGTGCTTTTCGTCATATTTTTCGGAAAAGTCGAGCTTGATAGGGTTGGACATTGACGGGAGCCTCCATGAGGTAATGGCTCCCACGTTAGGGATGGACATGTGCACGCCAAGTCATCCCTTTGTGAAAACTTCATCATGCAGGCACTCGAGGGTTTTCAGGATATGTCCAACATGCAGGCCTTAGCGCCGTGCTCAGTTGCGAGGATGCAACTCAACCTCAAAATGACAGCCATTGGGCTCCATGGTGCTGAGGCTCACGGTCCAGCCCTGGTTCTCGCAAATCCGCTGGACCAATGAAAGCCCCAACCCAAGCCCTTCGCCGCGCTTTTCGTTACCTCGCACGAACGGTTCGAACATCGCCTCGCGTTTTTCTTCGGGAATGCCCACGCCACTGTCCTCGACCACGAAGCCGGTCGGGGACAGCGTGAGGCGAATGAAGCCCTGATCGGTGTAGTGCAAGGCGTTGCGCAGCAAGTTGCCCATGACGGCGGTCAGGAACGTGGCGTTATACGGGGTGTCGGCGGTTTGTCCCGGCTCGAAGATCAGGGTCAGGCCCTTGGCTTCGATCGGCGCACGCCACAGCCCAACGAGGTCCTCGGCCACCTGCCCTAGCGTCAACCGGGGCGACATGCCGCTGTCTTCGCGCTGGGTCCTGGCGAGCATCAGGAAGGTTTGCACCAGCTCGCGCATTTCTTCACTGGCCCGACTGATCCGCTCGACCTGTTTGCGACCGCGCTGATCCAGGGCCGGGTTCTCCAGCAACAGCTCACAGGAGCTGGCCAGGACCATCAACGGCGTGCGTAGCTCATGGCTTACGTCGCTGGTGAACAACCGTTCACGCGTCAGGGCCTGGCGCAGTCGCCCCAGCGTAGCGTCGAACGCCACGGCCAGCTCACCCACTTCATCGGCGGCATAGTCAGGGGCCAGCGGCGGGGCCAGCCCGAGGAGCTGGTCGCGATGGCGCACTTGCCGGGCCAGACGCACGACCGGCGCCATCACCCGGCGAGCCAGGACCCAACCCAGGAACACCGCCAGTGCCAGGCTGAGCACGAAGCCCACCAGCACCACGGCGAACAGCACCCGTTCGCGCTCTTCGAAATCGCTCTGGTCCTGCAGTAGCACGTAGTGTCGACCGTCAACAATCTCGACCATGGCGTGATACGACAATTGCGCGCGAAAGACCTCGTGGAAACCGCGATCCAGGTGACGCAGATCCTTGGGCAAATCGAAGTCACCCGGGCCGCCACTGAAATAGAACAACTGATCAGGTTCCGGACGATGACTCCAGTCCGAAACGCTGTCCATCAGCAGCAGGCGTTGCAGGTCACCCCCAAGCCCGGCGGAAATCAGCCTTTCTTCCACCAAGTGAACCGTCGCCACGATGCCCATGGCGAATGCCCCGGCGACCAACGCGCTCATCAGCGCAAAGGCGATGATGATCCGTTGGGCAAGGCTCTGCTTAAACTCCATCTCGGCCCTCGGCCAGGCGATAACCCACGCCATGCACGGTGTGCAACAGCGGTTTGTCGAACGGTTTGTCGATCACCTGACGTAATTGGTGAACATGGCTGCGCAGACTGTCGCTGTCCGGGCAATCATCGCCCCACAAGGCTTCTTCGAGGATTTCCCGGCGCAGCACGTGGGGGCTTTTCTGCATCAAGACCGCCAGCAGCTTCAGGCCTACAGGGTTGAGCTTCAGCAGTTTGCCTTCGCGGGTGACTTCCAGGGTATCGAGGTCGTAACTCAGGTCACCGACCTGCAAGGCGCGCCGCCCGCCGCCCTGGGCCCGACGCATGACCGCTTCGATCCGCGCCGCCAGCTCCGACAAGGCAAAAGGTTTGACCAGGTAATCATCGGCGCCGGACTTGAACCCTTGCAGGCGATCGTCCAGTTGATCCCGGGCGGTGAGCATGATCACCGGTGTATCACGTCGGGCGTCCTCGCGCAGGCGCTTGCACAAGGTGTAGCCGTCGATGCCCGGCAGCATGATGTCGAGCACGATCAGGTCATAGTGCTCGGTCGCGGCCAGGTGTAACCCCGACAAACCATCCTGGGCACAATCGACGGTATAGCCTTTGAGCCCCAGGTAATCGGCCAGATTGGCCAGGATGTCACGGTTGTCTTCAACCAACAGAATTCGCATGGGCATCTCCTCTGCGCACGTGGACGGTCATCGTGGCCCGCGCAGCTTAAGGCCAAGTGTGAATCACGGCTAGGGTTGTATCGGCGGTCGTAGCGAGCAAGCCCGCTCCCGCAAGGGTCGCGCGTGGATTGCCCGGACATTGACGAGTTTTTCACCCGGCATTCACGCCTCACCCACGGTGCCCGGACCAGACTGCGCGCAACGCGCTGCTCAAGAACACTCCACCAAAGGTACTGCCATGGTTTCCACCACCACCCGTCCCGCCTCCAGGCCGCTGAATTTCCGGGTCGCCCTGGGCCTGCCCGCTGCAATCGCGGTGATCCTGGTGCTGCTGGAACTGACCACGCTGGACATGGATCTGGCCAGGCTGTTCTATGACCCAGCCGACGGGTTCATCGGTCGGCACAGTTTTTTTCTGGAAGACATTCTGCATGACCGGGCCAAACAGGTGGTCATCGCGTTTTCTGTGCTGTCGATTCTCGGGTTCATCTGCACGTTCTTCCTCACCCGACTCAAACCGTTCAAACGCGAACTGGGTTGCCTGGTGCTCTCCCTGGCGCTGGCTACTTCATTCGTCACGCCGATGAAAGCCGTAACGGCAGTGCAATGCCCCTGGAGCCTGAAGGAGTTCGGAGGCAAGCAAACCTACAGCGAACTACTGAGCCCACGCCCGGCAACTGACAAACCCGGCCGATGCTGGCCCGGTGGTCACGCTGCCACCGGGTTTACGCTGTTCGCGTTGTTCTTCGTACTGCGCGACCGCCGCCCTCGCCTGGCCCGCCTGGCCTTCATATTCGCTGCCTCTCTGGGAACGCTGTTCTCCGTGAGCCGCATGATGCAAGGGGCGCATTTCTTTTCCCATAATGCGTGGACAGCGGTGTTCTGTTGGCTGATTTGCCTGGGGTGTTATTACTACGTGCTGTACCGGCCGGCCTCTACAGCGAAGCGAGCGGCGACAACCCAACCCGTCAATGCTTGAACACCAATCTGAATGTGGGAGCGAGCCTGCTCGCGATAGCGTCGGATCAGCAACATTGAGGGTGACTGTTACACCGCTATCGCGAGCAGGCTCGCTCCCACAGGGATTGGTGCAATTTCAATGAGCGGGGTAAACCCGAGGCATTAAAAAACCCCGCCTGCTTTCGCAGACGGGGTTTTTCAGTACAGGGGTAAGGCTGGCTTACATCATGCCGCCCATGCCACCCATGCCGCCCATGTCTGGCATACCGCCGCCAGCTGGAGCGTCTTCCTTGATTTCAGCGATCATCGCCTCGGTGGTGATCATCAGGCTGGCAATCGACGAAGCCGCTTGCAGAGCCGAACGAGTCACTTTGGCTGGGTCCAGGATACCCATTTCGATCATGTCGCCGTATTCGCCGGTCGCAGCGTTGTAACCGTAGTTACCCGAACCCTGCTTGACCTTGTCGACCACAACGCTTGGCTCGTCACCGGAGTTGGCAACGATCTGGCGCAGTGGAGCTTCAACAGCGCGACGCAGCAACTGGATGCCCACGTTCTGGTCATCGTTGTCGCCTTTGAGCTCGCTGATGGCCTGCAGGGCACGAACCAGTGCCACGCCGCCGCCAGGTACCACGCCTTCTTCGACGGCTGCGCGGGTTGCGTGCAGGGCGTCTTCAACGCGGGCTTTCTTCTCTTTCATTTCAACTTCGGAACCGGCGCCAACCTTGATCACTGCAACGCCGCCCGACAGCTTGGCCAGACGCTCTTGCAGTTTTTCACGGTCGTAGTCGGACGAAGTGTCGGCCACTTGTGCGCGGATCTGAGTAACGCGAGCCTGGATATCAGCCTCGACGCCAGCACCGTCGATCACGGTGGTGTTTTCCTTGGACAGGATCACGCGCTTGGCGTTACCCAGGTGCTCCAGGGTGGTGCTTTCCAGGCTCAGGCCGATCTCTTCGGAGATAACGGTACCGCCGGTCAGTACGGCGATGTCCTGCAGCATGGCCTTGCGACGGTCGCCGAAGCCAGGTGCCTTGACGGCAGCGACTTTAACGATACCGCGCATGTTGTTCACAACCAGAGTCGCCAGGGCTTCGCCTTCAACGTCTTCAGCCACGATCAGCAGTGGGCGGCCGGCTTTGGCAACGGCTTCCAGCACTGGCAGCATTTCGCGGATGTTGGAGATTTTCTTGTCGACCAGCAGGATCAGCGGGCTCTCAAGCTCGGCAACCATGGTGTCCGGCTTGTTGACGAAGTACGGCGACAGGTAGCCACGGTCGAACTGCATGCCTTCAACAACCGACAGTTCGTTTTCCAGGCCCGAGCCTTCTTCAACGGTGATCACGCCTTCTTTACCGACTTTTTCCATGGCTTCGGCAATGATGTCGCCGATGGAGTTGTCGGAGTTGGCCGAGATGGTGCCGACCTGAGCGATAGCCTTGGTATCAGCGCATGGCTTGGACAGGGCTTTAAGCTCTTTGACGATGGCGATGGTCGCCTTGTCGATGCCGCGCTTGAGGTCCATCGGGTTCATGCCGGCAGCGACAGCCTTGAGGCCTTCGTTGACGATCGATTGAGCCAGTACGGTCGCGGTGGTGGTGCCGTCACCAGCATCATCGTTGGCACGGGAGGCAACGTCTTTGACCAGTTGCGCGCCCATGTTTTCAAAGCGGTCTTTGAGCTCGATTTCCTTGGCTACGGAAACGCCGTCCTTGGTGATGGTCGGAGCGCCGAAGCTCTTCTCGATGATCACGTTACGGCCTTTAGGGCCCAGGGTCGCTTTTACTGCGTCAGCCAGGACGTTGACACCGGCGAGCATTTTCTTGCGGGCGGAATCGCCGAATTTAACTTCTTTAGCAGCCATGATCGATATTCCTTAAATACTTTGTAGTAACGGGAAAATGAGCGGGGGAATCAGTCTTCCAGGACAGCGAGGATTTCGTTCTCGCTCATCACCAGCAGGTCTTCGCCGTCGACTTTCACTGTGTTGCTGCCGGAGTAAGGGCCGAACACAACCTTGTCACCCACTTTCACGGCCAGCGCACGTACTTCACCGTTTTCCAGAGCCTTGCCTGGGCCTACAGCGAGAACTTCACCGTGGTTGGCTTTTTCAGCAGCCGAACCTGGCAGGACGATACCGCCAGCGGTTTTCTTCTCTTCTTCGCTGCGACGGATGACGACGCGGTCATGCAGAGGACGAAGCTTCATTGTCGATCTCTCCTAATTTTGGTTTTCATCGGCCGGTGTAGTCCCGGCGGGTTTAACAAAAGCCGGCGGAGCCGGATGCGGTTCGTCAAGCGAACCGCGGAAGTCTGTCCAGTGTCGCCACCGGAAACCTTGCGGTGACCCATACATAAGGGCGTACAAGCCGATTTCAAGGGTCGGGTAGAAAATTTTTTACTTCACGAAACCGAAAACGAACACGGCACCCGAAGGTGCCGTGTCGCTGGTTTTACTTGGGATCGCGGTGCTCGAACTCGCCTTCGATCACATCCGGTTCGCGGCCCACAGGTTCTCGTGGAGTCGGCCCGCCACGGGGCTGAAGGTCGTCGGCGAAGGCTCGCTGGCGAATCGCCTGTTCTTCGGCACGCTGGCGCATTTTATTGGCCAGCAACCGACGGGTGAACGGCAGCAGCATGACCAGGCCCAGCACATCGCTGATGAAGCCAGGCAGGATCAACAGACCGCCACCCAAGGCCAGCATCAGGCCTTCGAGCATGGTCTGGGCAGGCAGCTCGCCGCGGTTAAGGCTTTCACGGGCACGCAGAGCCGTGGCGAGGCCGGCGATGCGCAGCACGAACACGCCGAGCATCGAGCCGAGAATGACCAGCAGCAGTGCCGGGAAAAACCCGATCGCCCCGCTGACCTTGACGAATACGAACAGCTCCAACACCGGGAACAGCAGAAAGAGCAACAAAAAAGGGCGCATCAAAAGGTTCCTCAACGCAAGAATGCCTTGCTATCAAACCCTAAATGACGTCGCCCTTTCGTGAATTCAAGCGTCAGCCTCAGCATTTTTTGGCCATTGCTCGGCGTGAGCCAGATAAACCAAGGCTTCGCGCACTTGTGTCGGCGTATTGCAAGGCGCTGGAAACGCCAGCCAGTACAGGGCCTGACCGATCCGCAAGTGCATGCCTTCGCTGTCGATACCGGCCAGTTGCGCAGGTTCGGTGGCGGGCAGACCGGCCAGCTCGACGTAATGCGCGATGGCCTTGGCATGGTCGGCATTCATGTGGTCGATCATGCTGGCTTCGGCCTTGCCGGCGAAGGGGTTGGCCAAGGTGATCTGGTCGATCCAGTGAATGGCCCCAAAGCCACCGATGTAACGATGACGCACCGGGTTGAGCACCCAGAAATCGAAGTCATGGGCCTTGTGGTAGTTCTGCGACTCCGGGAAATAACGGTAGTAACGCTCAGCGGCGGCGTCGATGGCGAGGTTGTCTTCCAGCTTGCGCGCCTCGGCCAGATAAGTCAGGCGCCCTACGGCCTGCACATCCTCGGCCCCCCGCTCACCTACGAGCATTGAACACTTGGGGTCTTTTTGCAGGTTGTGGGTGTGTTGGGCGATACGGCTGATCAGGATCAGTGGACGGCCTTGGTCGTCCAGGCAATATGGCACCACGGAGCCGAACGGGAAACCGGGCATGGATTTGGAATGGGTGGAGAGCACTCCACGGTATTCCTTGAGCAGCAATTCTCGTGCATGCTTGGCAGCTTCAACGCTCAATTTATGACTCCTTTGATCAAATCCGTCTGGAAACGGTCAGGCGACTGGAGCAAAGTACCAGCGCGCCTTTAGGCAGTTCTCGTGTGCAACCGGGCTACGCCGTCGCAGATCGAGAGGCCAGTAAAAGGACATCCTCCAACCGCTCTGCAATCTGGACATGCCAATGCAACTCACCGACAAAGTAATCATTATCACCGGCGGTTGCCAGGGTCTGGGCCGCTCCATGGCCGAGTATTTCGCCGGCAAAGGCGCCAAGCTCGCCCTGGTGGACCTCAATCAGGAAAAACTCGACCAGGCGGTTGCAGCCTGCGTGGCCAAGGGTGTCGAGGCCCGGGCTTATCTGTGCAACGTCGCCAATGAGGAGCAAGTGAGCGACATGGTCGCCCGGGTCGCCGAGGACTTCGGCGCGATCCACGGCTTGATCAACAACGCCGGGATCCTGCGCGACGGCTTGCTGCTCAAGGTCAAGGACGGCGAAATGAGCAAAATGAGCCTGGCCCAGTGGCAGGCGGTGATCGACGTCAACCTCACGGGTGTCTTCCTGTGTACCCGCGAAGTGGCAGCGAAAATGGTCGAGCTGAAGAACAGCGGCGCGATCATCAACATTTCGTCGATCTCGCGCGCCGGCAACGTCGGCCAGACCAACTATTCGGCGGCCAAGGCCGGCGTGGCGGCCGCCACCGTGACCTGGGCCAAGGAACTGGCACGCTACGGCATCCGTGTCGCCGGCATCGCGCCGGGCTTCATCGAAACCGAAATGACCCTGGGCATGAAACCCGAAGCCCTGGAAAAAATGACCTCTGGCATCCCGCTCAAGCGCATGGGCAAACCCGAGGAGATCGCCCATTCGGCGGCGTACATCTTCGAGAACGACTATTACACCGGTCGGATCCTGGAGATGGATGGCGGGTTGCGGATCTAAAAACCTACACACAACCACTGTGGGAGCGAGCCTGCTCACGATGGCGCCGGGTCAGTCAACTTTGATGTGACTGATACACCGCCATCGCGAGCAGGCTCGCTACCACAATGGATTGTGTTACGGCTTATTCAATCGTCGCTCATGGTGATGTTCGGCATCGCCGGTGACGCAGCCTCTTGCAGCACGATCCGCGCGCCGACGTGGCGGGCCAGTTCCTGATAGACCATGGCGATCTGGCTATCCGGCTCGGCAATGACCGTGGGTTTGCCGCCGTCGGCCTGCTCGCGAATCAGCATCGACAGCGGCAGCGAGGCCAGCAGTTCGACGCCGTACTGGCTCGCCAGTTTTTCTCCGCCGCCTTCACCGAACAGATGCTCGGCATGTCCGCAGTTCGAGCAGATGTGCACGGCCATGTTTTCCACCACACCCAGTACCGGGATGTTCACTTTGCGGAACATCTCCACACCCTTGCGGGCGTCCAGCAGGGCCAGATCCTGCGGCGTGGTGACGATCACCGCACCGGCCACCGGGACTTTCTGCGCCAAGGTCAGTTGGATATCCCCGGTGCCTGGTGGCATGTCGATCACCAGGTAATCCAGATCGCCCCAGGCGGTCTGCGTCACCAGTTGCAGCAAGGCGCCGGAAACCATCGGCCCGCGCCAGACCATCGGCGTGTTGTCATCGGTCAGGAAGGCCATGGACATGACTTCCACGCCATGAGACTGGATCGGCACGAACCACTTCTGATCCTTGACCTGCGGCCGGGTGCCCTCGGCAACGCCGAACATGATGCCCTGACTCGGGCCGTATATGTCCGCGTCGAGAATCCCGACCTTCGCGCCTTCACGGGCCAGGGCCAGGGCCAGGTTGGCGGCGGTGGTGGACTTACCCACGCCGCCCTTGCCCGAGGCCACGGCGATCACGTTCTTGACGTTCGCCAGCCCCGGCACTTGCGCCTGGGCCTTGTGGGCAGCGATCACGCTGGTGACGTCGACTTTGGCGCTGGCTACACCGTCCAGGGACTCGATCGCCATTTGCAGCATCTGCGCCCAACCGTTCTTGAACAGATCGGCGGCGTAGCCGATTTCCAGCTGGACGCTGACGCGATCGCCCTGGATGTCGATGGTGCGCACGCATCCGGCGCTGACCGGGTCCTGGTTCAGGTAAGGGTCGGTGTACTGGCGAAGAACGGCTTCCACCGCTGCGCGATTGACGGCGCTCATGGGCAACTCCGATAGCAAGACTTGAAAAACAGGCCGCTATCCTACGCCCCACGCTGCCGCGTGGCGACTTGATTACTGTCGCGCGAACACCTTTGTGGCGAGGGGATTTATCCCCGTTGGGGCGCGCAGCGGCCCTAAAACCTGCTGCTACAGTGTGTCAGAGTGCTCTATTTTGGACTGCTGCGCAGTCCAGCGGGGATAAATCCCCTCGCCACAGGTTGTGTCCATACCGCCCCCAGCAATGCATCCGGAAACAGGCCAGTGGGGTGAAATATATTTCCCAGCGCTTTATAGTGGCCGACCTCCGTTTCATCAAGTAGCCGAGCCCCATGTCCGAGCCACGCAAGATCCTCGTCACCAGCGCCCTGCCCTATGCCAATGGTTCGATTCACCTCGGCCATATGCTGGAATACATCCAGACCGATATGTGGACGCGCTTCCAGAAGCATCGCGGCAACCAGTGCATCTATGTCTGCGCCGACGACGCCCACGGTTCGGCCATCATGCTGCGCGCGGAAAAAGAAGGAATCACCCCGGAGCAACTGATCGCCAACGTCCAGGCCGAACACAGCGCCGACTTTGCCGATTTCCTGGTGGACTTCGACAACTTCCACTCCACTCACGCCGAAGAAAACCGTGAGCTGTCGAGCCAGATCTACCTGAAGCTGCGTGACGCCGGGCACATCGCGACCCGTTCGATCACCCAGTATTTCGACCCGGAAAAGAAAATGTTCCTGGCCGACCGCTTCATCAAAGGCACTTGCCCGAAATGTGGCACCGAGGACCAGTACGGCGATAACTGCGAAAAATGCGGCGCCACCTACGCACCGACCGACCTGAAGGACCCGAAATCGGCGATTTCCGGGGCGACGCCAGTGCTCAAGGACTCCCAGCACTTCTTCTTCAAGCTGCCGGACTTCCAAGAGATGCTGCAAACCTGGACCCGCAGCGGCACGTTGCACGACGCGGTGGCCAATAAGCTCGCCGAATGGCTCGACTCCGGCCTGCAAGAGTGGGACATTTCCCGCGATGCGCCGTACTTCGGCTTCGAAATCCCCGGCGAGCCCGGCAAGTATTTCTACGTATGGCTGGACGCGCCCATCGGCTACATGGCGAGCTTCAAGAACCTTTGCGACCGTACGCCGGAGCTGGACTTCGACGCGTTCTGGGGCAAGGACTCCACGGCCGAGGTGTATCACTTCATCGGCAAGGACATCGTGAACTTCCACGCGCTGTTCTGGCCCGCCATGCTCGAAGGCGCCGGTTTCCGTAAACCGACCGGTATCAACGTCCACGGCTACCTGACCGTCAACGGCCAGAAAATGTCCAAGTCCCGCGGCACCTTCATCAAGGCCCGGACCTACCTGGACCATCTGTCGCCGGAATACCTGCGCTACTACTACGCGGCCAAGCTCGGCCGTGGCGTGGACGACCTGGACCTGAACCTTGAAGACTTCGTGCAGAAGGTCAACTCCGACCTGGTGGGCAAGGTAGTCAACATCGCCAGCCGTTGCGCCGGCTTCATCCACAAAGGCAACGCCGGTGTACTGGTAGCCGGTAACGCCGCGCCGGAGCTGACCGAGGCCTTTCTGGCGGCGGCCCCGAGCATCGCCGAAGCCTACGAGGCCCGTGACTTTGCCCGGGCGATGCGCGAGATCATGGCCCTGGCCGACCGCGCCAATGCCTGGATCGCCGACAAGGCGCCGTGGTCACTGAACAAACAGGAAGGCAAGCAGGACGAAGTCCAGGCGATCTGCGCCCTGGGTATCAATCTGTTCCGCCAACTGGTGATCTTCCTCAAGCCGGTGCTGCCGTTGCTGGCCGCCGATGCCGAAGCTTTCCTGAACGTCGCACCGCTGACCTGGGACGATCACCAGACGCTGCTGAGCAACCATCAACTGAACGAGTTCAAGCCGCTGATGACTCGCATCGACGCCACCAAGGTGCAAGCCATGACCGACGCCTCGAAAGAAGACCTGGCCGCCAGCCAGACCGACACCGGTGCCCCGGCCGGCAATGGCGAGCTGACCAAGGACCCGTTGTCGCCGGAGATCGATTTCGACGCCTTTGCCGCCATCGATCTGCGCGTAGCCCTGATCGTCAAGGCTGAAGCCGTGGAAGGCGCCGACAAGCTACTGCGCCTGACGCTGGACATCGGTGATGAGCAGCGCAACGTGTTCTCCGGCATCAAGAGCGCCTATCCAGACCCGGCCAAGCTCGAAGGCCGGCTGACGATGATGATCGCCAACCTCAAGCCACGCAAAATGCGTTTCGGCATCTCCGAAGGCATGGTGATGGCGGCAGGTCCCGGCGGTGAAGAAATCTACCTGCTGAGCCCCGATAGCGGCGCCAAGCCGGGTCAGCGGATCAAATAACGCGACCACGCGCGGTACCGATCCCACAGTCGCCGGCAGGCGACTGTGGGATTTTCATATCTGGCCCACCCTGACGGTGTGCCGGATAATGCCTACCCTCTAACGACAGGTTCTCGTTCCAGCACGCCCATGACCGAAATCGTTCTTACACTGTTCAGCGCCGCCCTGATCAACAACCTTGTGTTGCATTGGCCGCTGGGCGTCAATCCGCTGCTGGCGGCCAATGGAAGAAGGCAAGTCCACGCCCTGGGCCTGGCGACGACATGCCTGATGCTGATGGTCGGCACCTTGGGTTATCTGATCGATCGCTGGCTGCTGGTTCCGGCCAATCTGACCTCGCTGCGCCTGTTGGCATGGCTGTCCTTGAGTGTGTTGCTGATTGCACCGTTGCTGCACCGGCTGGGGCGCTGGCTGCCGACGCTGCCGTTCGATGGTTTGTGGCCACTGCTGCTGGGCAATGCCGGCATACTGGGCATCACGCTGATCAACAGCCGGAATGACCACGGCCTGGGCCTCACCGTCGCCGCGAGCCTGGGCGCCGGCCTGGGTTTCTGGCTGGTGTTGAGCCTGTTCGATGATTTGCGTCAGCGCACCTTCGATAACGATATCCCCAGGCCCTTTCGTGGTCTGCCGATCCAGTTGATCGGCGCAGGGCTCATGGCGGTGGCATTTCTTGGATTGCGCGGGCTGGTCAAAGCATGAGTCTGATTCAACGTATCGACGCCCTGCTGCCGCAGACCCAATGCGGCAAGTGCGGCCACCCCGGGTGCAAGCCCTACGCCGAAGGCATCGCCCAGGGCGAACCGATCAACAAATGTCCGCCCGGTGGCCGTGAAACCATCGCCGCCCTGGCCGAGCTGATGAAAGTGCCCGTGCTTGAGCTCGATACCAGCCGTGGTTCAGCCCCGGCGCAGATCGCCTTTATTCGCGAAGCCGAATGCATCGGCTGCACCAAGTGCATCCAGGCCTGCCCGGTAGACGCGATTGTCGGTGCGGCGAAGTTGATGCACACCGTCCTGGTCGACGAATGCACAGGCTGCGATCTATGCGTGGCGCCCTGCCCGGTCGACTGCATCGAAATGCACCCATTGCCCACGGCAACCGTGGTGCCGGTGGTCGGTGGCCTGGCCTTCAGCGTCGAAGAGCAGCAAGCGCGCACCGCCAAGCGCGACCATGCCCGGCGGCGCTTCGAACAGCGCAACGCACGTCTGCGCCGCGAAGAGGAGCAGCGCCACGCCGAGCGTCTGGCCCGTACACAGCGCGCCTCACAGCCCCAAACCCAGTCCGTCGACCCCGTGCAAGCGGCACTGGAGCGGGTACGGGCGCAAAAAGCCGCCAACGCCGATGCGGCCTTGAAAAAAGCCAAGGTCGACCTGGCCATGAGCCGGGCGCAGTTGAACAAATCCTTGAAAGCATTCGGCCACCCGCCGACCTTCGAACAACAGTCGCAATTGATCGTGCTACAGCGCCAGTTCGAAGCGGCGCAACAAGCCTTGACGCAATTGGAAGGGACGGTCCAGCCCACTGTTTCAACCCCCGCCCCCACTCAAAGTGCCGAGCTGAAACGGGCCAAGATCCAATTGGCCATGCGTCGCGCCGAACTCAGCAAGGCCAGGGCCGCAGGGGCGTCGGATGAACAAATAGAGCCCCTGGAGCAAGCGGTGAAAGACGCCGAACGCCAGGTGGATGCTCATGTCGCTCCCTGAGCCCATGGACGAACGGCTGCGGCAGGCGATGCTGCGGGTGCTACTGGCGACACTGCCCGGCATTCTGGCGTTGACGTGGTTTTATGGCTGGGGCGTGGTATTCAACCTGTTGCTGGCGGGCCTTAGCGCACTGGCCGTCGAAGCACTGGCGCTGCGCTTACGGCGTCGGCCGCTCAAACCGGCACTCAACGATGGCAGCGCGCTGGTGAGCGCCACGCTGTTGGCGCTGGCCTTGCCAGCGTATTGCCCCTGGTGGCTGACCGTCACAGCCACGGCTTGCGCCTTGCTGTTCGGCAAGCACCTGTGGGGCGGTGTCGGCAATAACCCGTTCAACCCGGCAATGCTCGGCTACGCCCTGGTGTTGATCGCGTTTCCCCAGCAACTCAATCAATGGCCGGCGCTCCACGGCATGAGCCTGTCCGACGGCCTGCAACAGGTGTTCGCGGTTCACCCTGGGCCTGATGGGTGGGCAGGAGCAACGGCCCTGGACAGCCTGCGAATCAACAAAAGCCTGACCATCGATGAGCTGTTCGCCGCCAACCCGGCGTTCGGACGCTGGGGTGGGCGCGGCGTGGAGTGGGTCAACCTGGCGTTTCTGGCCGGAGGACTGTTCCTGCTGCACCAACGAGTGTTCAGCTGGCACGCGCCGGTGGGCATGCTCGCCGGCCTGTTCATCATCAGCTTGTTGTGCTGGAACGGATCGGGCTCCGAGTCCAATGGCTCGCCGTTGTTTCATCTGCTCACGGGTGCGACCCTGCTCGGTGCGTTTTTTATCGTGACCGAACCGGTCTCGGGCGCCAAAGCGCCCCTCGCTCGCCTGCTGTTTGGCGCAGGCGTGGGACTGCTGACTTATTTGATACGGACTTGGGGTGGTTACCCGGACGGCGTGGCGTTTGCGGTGCTGCTGATGAACCTCGGCGTGCCCGCACTGGAGCGCTTCGCCGAGGCGCGACACAGGCCGCAGCCCCTATGAAAAACTACCGTGGCGTTGCCATCCTGGCTTTGCTGATCGGTCTCGGCATTGGGGCCACTTACCTGACTCAGCTCAGCACCGCAGGGCGCATCAAGGGTCAGCAACAAGACCTTGCGAACAGAACCTTGCTCGACGTGCTGCCGACCGACCGATACGACAATCAGCCATTGGCACAACCTGTCGTAATGGCCCCCGTGACCTTGGCCCATAGCACGCTGCTGGGCGGATACCTGGCGACTCGCGCCGGCCTGCCCAGCGCAGTGTTGTTACGCAGTCAGGTACTGGGCTATGAAGGCAGCATCCAATTGCTGGTCGCTATCGACCCGCAAGGGCGGTTGCTGGGCGTGAAAACCCTGCGCCAGTCGGAAACGCCCGGCCTGGGCGCGGCCATCGCTGACTGGCCAAACCCCTGGCTGCAATCCTTCAACGGTAAGTCGCTCCAGGCGCCCACCGACAGCGGCTGGGCGTTGAAAAAGGATCAGGGGCAGTTCGATCAACTGGCCGGCGCGACCGTCACATCCCGATCGGTCCTGCAGGCTGTTCACGATGCACTGCGTTACTTCGACGAGCATCAGGCTCAACTGACCGGAGTGATCATTGATGAATAAGCCATTGGTCCTGACCCGCGGCCTGCTGCTCGTGCCCTTGGTCGGCGCCAGCGATTCGCTGGCAAACGCGCTGGGCTTATGGCTGGCCTGGGTACTGATCAGTGCCGGCCATGGCTTGGCCATGGGGCTGGTACGGTCCCACCTGACAGCGCCTCAGCGACTGCTCGCTTCCATTGTGCTGGCCGCCACCCTGACGGCTTGCGCAGGCCTGGTGGCGCAGGCCTGGATGCTGGAAATGTATCAGCCGCTGAGCCTTTACATTGGCTGGATCGCTTTGAGCTGTGTGGCGCTGGAGCATGACGACATCTTCGTCGGCTCACGCCTGCCCGAACATCTCAGGCTGGCAGGCGTGTTCGGCCTGCTGATGATCGGCTTGGGCGCCCTGCGCGAGCTGGTTGGCAACGCAATATCACTGGCCTTGCTCGCCCCTGGCGGGTTTATTCTGCTCGGTCTGTTGCTGGCAGCGCACCAGGCCTGGACGGACGCCAGCCCCCCTTCAACGATCGAGGAAACGCCGCGCCCATGAACGCCGCAAAACGCCTGGAAATATTCCGTCGCTTGCACGAAGACAACCCGGAACCGAAGACCGAACTGGCCTACAGCTCGCCGTTCGAACTGTTGATCGCGGTGATTCTGTCGGCCCAATCCACCGACGTCGGCGTCAACAAGGCCACGGCCAAGCTGTTCCCGGTGGCCAACACGCCGCAGGCGATTCACGCGCTGGGTGTCGAAGGGCTGTCCGAGTACATCAAGACCATCGGCCTGTTCAACAGCAAGGCAAAAAACGTGATCGAGACATGCCGACTGCTGATCGAGCGCCACAACGGCGAAGTCCCACAGACTCGCGAAGCGCTGGAAGCGCTTCCAGGGGTCGGTCGCAAAACCGCCAATGTGGTGCTCAACACCGCATTTCGCCAACTGACCATGGCCGTCGACACTCACATTTTCCGCGTCAGCAACCGCACCGGGCTGGCGCCGGGCAAAAACGTGGTGGAGGTGGAGAAAAAGCTGATGAAATTCGTACCCAAGGCATTTCTACTCGATTCCCATCACTGGCTCATCCTTCACGGACGTTACGTCTGCCTGGCGCGCAAGCCCCGCTGTGGCAGCTGCCGGATCGAGGACTTATGCGAATACAAGCACAAGACCTCCGACGATTGAGGCGCTATTGCTTTTATTGATTTGTCGATTGAAAAAATCTTTTTTACCCGCCCGTGGTTTATCGATATAAGGAGCGCCAATGGCAGTTTAAGCCTGGAGTCGATCCCATGAGTGCTGACAAAGAACAACTGGATGTAGAAGACGATTTCATCGCCGTTGAGGCCGACGATGTGGAACCTGTGGTCGTCGAAACAGCGAAAACCAATCTGAGCAAACGTCGCACGATTGATAATCTGCTGGAAGAGCGCCGCTTGCAGAAACAACTGGCCGATTACGACTTTGACCTCTGACACGTAAAAGCCTCCCGAATGGAGGCTTTTTACTGAGTACGCGCGGCCGGAAAAACTCACACTAACCCGTTACGCTGCGCCAGTTCGATCAGATCAACCAGCGAGCGGGCATTGAGCTTCAACAACAAGCGTGTCTTGTATGTACTGACGGTCTTGTTGCTCAAGAACATCCCATCGGCAATTTCCTTGTTGGTCTTTCCGCGAGCCAGTTGCTGCAAGACCATCATCTCTCGCCCGGACAGTCGATCGACCATATCGGACTCGCTTGCGTTACCCAGACTCGAACGCACCGTATGCAGCGCCTGATTGGGGAAATAACTGTACCCCGACAGCACCGCCTTGATTGCACTGAGTAACTCGGTGAGGTCCTGCTGCTTGCACACATAACCGGCTGCCCCCGTCTGCATGCAGCGCATCGAAAAATGCCCAGGTGCCTGGGAAGTCAGCACCAGAACTTTCAAAGGTGAAGGGTTGGCGGTCAGGCGTGCGATGACCTCCAGTCCATCCAGTTTCGGAATGCCGATATCCAGAATAACGATATCAGGCATAAGTTCACGGGAAAGTTGCAACGCATCGACGCCATTATCGGTTTCGGCAATAACTTCATATCCATGACGCTCCATTAGCAAACGTACAGCAAGACGAATGACGGGATGATCATCCACGATCAGCACTTTATTCATGGGCAAATCCAACTTCGCTGTTCGAATTTTTAGAGCACGCACAATAGCCTAGTCAATTCTACCTTGGCATGCCGCCCCCCCTGACCGCTCGCACCGAGAGACGCAACCTACAAGCGATACAGAAAAATCCTACAAATCCCCTTGGAAATAATGCGCCATAAATTTGTTTACAGAGGCAAATGGATGCATCAGGGGATCCGCGCCCCTCTAAACAAGCGCCTTTTTCTGCATCCACCCTCGTCCCCCAATAGCAAAAAAACACTCGTCTCATAAAAAGTAACTGAATTATTTACCAACACAACCACATTGGTTTTATTTAAATAAAATTGAATTCACATAAGGAATAAGCGAAATTTATTCAATCCCATTTATGAGGAGACACCACAATCAATACCCTCACCGCAAACTTTAATGACTCACACCTTCCTAATGCAATCACCGAGCCTGAATATGTTATGAGCATCCACCATGAACAAACCGTCGAAAATCATCACCAACCCCATGACGCTAATCGCTATATTCGCAACTTTGTCCGAGACTTCGGCAGCCATCTCCCTGCCTTTCCTCGACGATCAGGACCGTGAGTACTATCTTTGGTTTCTGATCAGCTTTCCGTTCTATCTATTATTTCTTTTTTTCATCACCCTGAACTTTAACTATCGCTCGTTATATTCACCCTCGGATTTTCGCAAGAGCAAACACTTCATGAAAATCATGGATGATTCGAGCTGTCGGCGCGAACGGCTTTTCCGCCGGGCGACCAAGGGCAAAGGATGGCTGATCACTGTTCATCCACAAAAAAAACAGCAACGACTGTTCATTTTGGTTATCCCCCGGCCACCGGAAGGCCTGGCCGAGGCCGATCGATCCAAACGCGCAAAACAGCGCCACAACGAATGAGCAGCACAGGGGAAAGGGTCCCCCAAAAAAAACGGCCTGCACATGGCAGGCCGTTTTCATGGAGCCAGGATCAGAACAGCTTGCGACCCTTGTTCGCCGCGATGCGCATGCGCAGGGCGTTGAGCTTGATGAAGCCAGCAGCGTCGGCCTGGTTGTAAGCGCCGCCGTCCTCTTCGAAAGTCGCGATGTTGGCATCGAACAGGGAGTCGTCAGACTTGCGCCCAGTGACGATGACATTGCCCTTGTACAGTTTCAGGCGCACGACGCCATTCACGTTGACCTGGGAGGCGTCGATCATCTGTTGCAGCATCAGGCGCTCCGGACTCCACCAGTAACCGGTGTAGATCAGGCTGGCGTACTTGGGCATCAACTCGTCTTTGAGGTGAGCCACTTCGCGGTCCAGGGTGATCGACTCGATCGCGCGGTGAGCACGCAGCATGATGGTGCCGCCCGGGGTCTCGTAGCAACCGCGGGACTTCATGCCGACATAACGGTTCTCGACGATGTCCAGACGACCGATGCCGTGTTCGCCACCAATACGGTTCAGGGTCGCCAGCACGGTGGCCGGGCTCATTTCCACGCCGTCCAGCGCGACGATATCGCCGTTGCGATAGGTCAGCTCCAGGTATTGCGGGGTGTCAGGAGCCTTCTCCGGGGAGACGGTCCAGCGCCACATGTCTTCTTCGTGCTCGGTCCAGGTGTCTTCCAGCACGCCGCCTTCATAGGAGATGTGCAGCAGGTTGGCATCCATCGAGTACGGGGATTTCTTCTTGCCGTGGCGTTCGATCGGGATGGCGTGCTTCTCGGCGTAGTCCATCAGCTTTTCACGGGACAGCAAGTCCCACTCGCGCCACGGCGCGATGACTTTCACGCCGGGCTTGAGGGCATAGGCACCGAGTTCGAAACGCACCTGATCGTTGCCCTTGCCGGTGGCACCGTGGGAAATGGCGTCGGCACCGGTTTCGTTGGCGATTTCGATCAGGCGCTTGGCGATCAACGGACGGGCGATGGAGGTACCCAGCAGGTACTCGCCTTCGTAAACAGTGTTGGCGCGGAACATCGGGAACACGAAGTCACGGACGAACTCTTCGCGCAGGTCATCGATGTAGATCTCTTTGACGCCCATGGCCTGAGCCTTGGCGCGTGCAGGCTCGACTTCTTCGCCCTGCCCCAGGTCAGCGGTGAAGGTCACCACTTCACAGTTATAAGTGTCCTGCAGCCACTTGAGGATCACCGAAGTGTCCAGGCCGCCGGAATACGCCAGAACGACCTTGTTTACGTCCGCCATGCCATCACTCCACGGGTTGTACGGAAAGCCGGGAAGTTTAACGTCCAGCGCGGATAATTTACAGGGGCGCGACAGCTTATGACGACGAAGCGACAGATTATGTCGAGCGCGCGACGATCCTCACGGGTCAGGATGTCCGCGCGGCGGTGGCTGCAGTGGGCTGGGCCGGTGTCGCGGTCGGCGTCGGAGCCTTGGCAGGGGGCGCGGCGGGTGTAGCCTGCGGTGCCGGCGCTTCAGGCACCGCCACACGCTCCAGGCGCACGGCCACACGACGGTTCTTGGCGCGATTGGCGGCACTGGTGTTGGGCACCAGGGGGTAACGTTCGCCGTGGAACCGCACGGTGATCTGCGACTCTTGAAAGCCGTTGGCCTTGAAGAAGTCCTGGACCGCCAGGGCACGGCGACGAGACAGCTCACGATTGGTCAATCGATTGCCGCTATTGTCGGAGTGACCGTCGAGTTCGACATGGTTGACGGTCGGGTCGGCTTTGATGAAGTCGATCATCACCTGCAACTGAGCCTTGGCCCGGGCATCGAGCTCAACGCCTTCGCCGGGAAAGCCGATCTGGGATTGCTTCACCTGCTCGAAATTCTTCGGCAACAGTTTTGCCACGCAGCCCTGGTAATCACTGAAGGCCTTGTTGAAGCGCACGGGCAGCAGCCGGACTTCCGAAACCCGCCCGTCCCCCGTGTTACGCCGTACCACCGGGCTGCGCCCTTCCATCAGCCCGCTGATCAAGCGGCCCGCCTGGACCTGAGAGCTGTTGAACAGCACATCGCCGCTGCCGAGCCTGACCGAGCCCAGGTTGATGTCGCCCCGTCCCGGCTGCCAAGGCGCGGCGGCCGCCAGCAGGATGGCCGAACCGCCACCGAGCATCGGGTTGTGGGACTTGAGCCGGAAGATCGCCTGCTCGCCGGCCCGGCGCACGAATTCGCCGCTGCCGAAATCGGTGACCGGCTGACTCAGCCGGCACTCGAACTTGTCGCCTTCGACCGTCCACTCAATGCTCTCCAGACGGGTCTGGAAAGTGAGCGCCATGGCGGGAAGGCTGGCAAACACACTGAGCAAGGCTAAATAACGCTGGCGCACGGGCGGCTCCAATGGCTTTTATACAAAGATCGACACACGTTGAGAGTATGACGCCTGTCCGGGGCGCCTTACGGATTCGTGGCACACCTGTAGGAGCTATCGGTAACTTGCGCCAGAACTTGATAGCGGGTGCCTGAATCGGTCTTTTCCGGTAGCATTCCCCAGAGTTTGACCCGCCTGGAAGCCCCCCAATGTCCGACCGCCTGACCCTGCTGCGTCCCGACGACTGGCATATTCATCTTCGCGATGGTGCTGTGTTGACCCATACCGTCGCCGATGTCGCGCGCACCTTCGGGCGCGCAATCATCATGCCGAACCTGGTTCCGCCAGTGCGCAACGCCATCGAGGCCGACGGCTATCGCCAGCGAATCCTGGCCGCACGCCCGGCCGGCAGCCGTTTCGAACCGCTGATGGTGCTTTACCTCACCGACCGTACGCAGCCCGAAGAAATACGCGAGGCCAAGGCCAGCGGCTTCGTCCATGCCGCCAAGCTGTACCCCGCCGGCGCCACCACCAACTCGGACTCCGGCGTCACCAGCATCGACAAGATTTTCCCGGCGCTGGAGGCCATGGCCGAAGTCGGGATGCCGTTGCTGATCCACGGTGAAGTCACTCGTGGCGACGTCGACGTGTTCGACCGCGAAAAAATCTTCATCGATGAGCACATGCGTCGCGTCGTGGAACGCTTCCCGACGCTCAAGGTGGTGTTCGAACACATCACCACCGGTGATGCCGTGCAGTTCGTCAACGAAGCCCCGGCGAACGTTGGCGCGACCATTACCGCACATCACCTGCTGTACAACCGCAACCATATGCTGGTGGGCGGGATCCGGCCGCACTTCTATTGCCTGCCGATCCTCAAGCGCAACACCCATCAAGAAGCCTTGCTCGACGCTGCCACCAGCGGCAGCGCCAAGTTCTTCCTCGGCACGGACTCGGCGCCCCATGCCCGGCACGCCAAGGAAGCGGCCTGCGGTTGCGCTGGCTGCTACACCGCCTATGCCGCCATCGAGATGTATGCCGAGGCGTTCGAGCAGCGCAATGCGCTGGACAAACTCGAAGGCTTCGCCAGCCTCCACGGTCCGCGCTTCTATGGCCTGCCGGTGAACACTGATCGTATTACCCTGGTTCGCGACGAGTGGACCGCCCCCGCCAGCCTGCCTTTTGGCGAGCTGACTGTTATCCCGCTGCGCGCCGGTGAAAAACTGCGCTGGCGCCTGCTGGAGGAAAGTGTGTGAGTGAAGATCATTTCGACGACGAGCTGGACGGCAACGGTGGTTCGGGCGCTGCCCGTCACCCCATGGCAGCCCGCTTCCGGGGCTACCTGCCGGTCGTGGTCGACGTAGAAACCGGCGGTTTCAACTCCGCCACCGATGCGCTGCTGGAAATCGCTGCGACCACCATTGGCATGGACGAAAAAGGTTTTGTGTTCCCTGATCACACCTATTTCTTCCGCGTCGAACCGTTCGAAGGCGCCAACATCGAGGCGGCAGCCCTGGAGTTCACCGGGATCAAGCTTGATCACCCATTGCGCATGGCGGTGAGTGAAGAGACGGCCCTGACGGACACTTTCCGAGGCGTGCGCAAGGCTTTGAAGGCCAACGGCTGCAAACGGGCGATCCTGGTCGGCCACAACAGCAGCTTCGACCTGGGCTTTCTCAATGCGGCGGTGGCGCGCCTGGATATGAAGCGCAACCCGTTCCATCCGTTTTCCAGCTTCGACACCGCGACGCTTGCCGGCCTGGCGTACGGCCAGACCGTGTTGGCCAAGGCCTGCCAGGCGGCCGACATCGACTTTGATGGCCGTGAAGCCCACTCGGCCCGCTACGACACCGAGAAGACCGCCGAGCTGTTCTGTGGCATCGTCAATCGCTGGAAAGAAATGGGTGGCTGGCAGGATTTCGACGACTGACATAAACCAAACTGGCCTCTGTGGCCTCTGTGGCCTCTGTGGCGAGGGAGCTTGCTCCCGCTTGAGTGCGAAGCGCTCACAAAATGTTGGGGGCGGCTGCGCCACCCAGCGGGAGCAAGCTCCCTCGCCACAGGGTCTGTGCTCTGTCTAGAAACGACCATAAAAAAACCGGCCCATCGAGGGCCGGTTTTTTTGTGCCTGTTGCGCTTACAGCTTGTCGCTGTGCTCGCCCAGGTAGGCGGCAACGCCTTCAGGGGATGCGGTCATGCCTTTGTCGCCTTTCTTCCAGTTGGCCGGGCAAACTTCGCCGTGCTCTTCGTGGAACTGCAGCGCGTCGACCAGACGGATCAGCTCTTCCATGTTACGGCCCAGCGGCAGGTCGTTGATGATCTGCGAACGGACAACGCCCTTGTCGTCGATCAGGAACGCGCCACGGAAGGCCACGCCGCCTTCGGACTCAACGTCATAGGCCTTGGCGATTTCGTGCTTCATGTCGGCAGCCATGGTGTATTTCACCTGGCCGATACCACCAGCGTTGATAGCCGTGTTGCGCCAGGCGTTGTGGGTGAAGTGCGAGTCGATCGAAACGGCAACCACTTCAACGTTGCGGGCCTTGAAGTCGTCCATGCGGTGATCCAGCGCGATCAGCTCGGATGGGCAGACGAAGGTGAAGTCCAGCGGGTAGAAGAACACCAGGCCGTATTTGCCTTTGATGGCCGAGGACAGGGTGAAGCTGTCGACGATTTCGCCGTTGCCCAGAACGGCTGGAACGGTGAAGTCAGGGGCTTGTTTGCCTACGAGTACGCTCATTGGATATCTCCTGGTGAATAACGTGAAAACAAGGTCCGGGCCAGCCTGCCACCCTCAGGCGACAGCCCTGTGACACGAACCCGCTTGCAAGGGCCGATCATCATACACCGCGAATTTGGCCTGTCTTCAACGGTTTTTCGGCGAGTCCAAAAATCCTTTCCCTTGGCATGCCCCCTCATTGGCCCTGGATAAAAAACCGTTCGTCAGCTCTGGCCCAAGGGTTTCAGAAACCACTTTGACAATCATTCTCGTTAACATTAAGATCCGTCTCAATTGAGTCACAACCAGCGACGGTTCTTACTTATGTATGTTTGCCTCTGCACTGGCGTCACCGACGGACAAATCCGCGAAGCGATCTATGAAGGCTGCTGCAGCTACCGCGAAGTCCGCCAAGCCACCGGCGTAGCCAGCCAATGCGGCAAATGTGCGTGCCTGGCCAAGGAAGTGGTTCGCGAAACCCTTGCCAAAATGCAAACGGCCCAGGCCTCGATTCCCTATCCGGTAGAATTTACTGCCGCTTAAATCCAGCTTCTTGAAGAACCGGGCTCTATGCCCGGTTTTTTTATGCCTTTAAATCAAGCGCTTAGCCTCTAGACGCGGAACACAAACATTCTTATTCCGATTAATTTTCATTTATTATTCAATAACTTAGGTTTGACACTCGTCAGTGCGCGGCTCAAACTCAGCCCTATACACAGCTATTACAGGGCAGGCCCTCACCATGAAAGGCGACGTTACAGTCATCCAGCATCTCAACAAGATCCTCGCCAATGAGCTGGTCGCGATCAACCAATACTTCCTGCATGCGCGCATGTATGAGGATTGGGGCCTGAACAAGCTGGGCAAGCACGAGTACCACGAGTCCATCGACGAGATGAAACACGCGGACAAGCTGATCAAGCGCATCCTGTTCCTCGAAGGTCTACCGAACGTCCAGGACCTGGGTAAGCTGCACATCGGCGAACACACTCAGGAAATGCTCAAGTGCGATCTGACGATCGAGCGTGCCGGCCACGCCGACCTGAAAGTCGCCATCGCCCATTGCGAGAGCGTTGGCGACTTCGGCAGCCGCGAACTGCTTGAAGACATCCTCGAGTCCGAGGAAGAACACATCGACTGGCTGGAAACCCAACTGGGCCTGATCGACAAAGTGGGTCTTGAGAACTACCTGCAATCGCAGATGGGCGAAGAGTAACTTCCCCAAAAGCAAGCCAATAAAAAGCCCCGCCCTCTTTCCAGAGGCGGGGCTTTTTACTGCCTGGATTTCCAGGCCACAGCGCAAAACCTTTGTGGGAGCGAGCCTGCTCGCGATAGCGGTCTATCAGTCACCAACACGTTGACTGACACGCCCTCATCGCGAGCAGGCTCGCTCCCACATTGTTTGTCCGTGAATCAGGCTTCTGTCTTGTTCGCAGCCGCTTTTTCGGCAGCAGCCTTGATCGTGGCCTGCAAAGAGCCGTCGGCCGCCATCTCGGTCATGATATCGCTACCGCCGATCAGCTCACCGGCCACCCACAGTTGCGGGAAAGTTGGCCAGTTGGCGTACTTGGGCAGGTTGGCGCGGATTTCCGGGTTCTGCAGGATGTCCACGTAGGCAAACTTCTCGCCACACGCCATCACAGCCTGAGCAGCCTTGGCCGAGAAGCCGCACTGTGGCGCATTCGGCGAGCCTTTCATGTAAAGCAGGATGGTGTTGTTGGCAATCTGGTCTTTAATCGTTTCGATGATATCCACGGAGCACCTCGGCTTAAACTTTGCGACTTCAGTTGTCGACACGGTGGCGCATTGTAACGGAAAGCCGAGCACGCTGCTCGGTCTCCCCGAGAGACAAATTCACGCAGCCACCACCTTCACCGGAACCCCATTGAGCGCTGCATTGCCAGACAACTCATCCAGCTGACAGTCATCGGTCAGATCATTGGCGCTCGAACCGGGCTGGGCGCTGGCAATGGCCATCTGCACGCCCGGCCGGGCATGGCCCCAACCGTGGGGCAGGCTGACCACGCCTTTCATCATGTCCAGGCTACCCTGCACCTCGACTTCAAGCATACCCACCCGCGAACTGACTTTCACCCGCTGCCCGTCGCTCAACCCGCGACTGCTCAGATCCTCCGGGTGCATCAGCAATTGATGACGCGGCTTGCCCTTCACCAGGCGGTGGAAATTGTGCATCCAGGAGTTATTGCTGCGCACATGGCGTCGGCCAATCATCAGCAACTCATCCGCCTGTGGTGCCTGCAACCCGGCAAAGCGCGTGAGGTCGGCAAGAATGACCGCCGGTGCAGCCTGCACTCGCTGGTTTTCGGTTTTCAAGCGTGGCGCCAGGTTGGGCTTGAGGGCGCCCAGGTCGATGCCATGGGGATGGTCGAACAAGGTCGCCAGGGACAGCTTATGCGGCGAGGCGTCGCCATAGGCGCCGGCACGAAGGCCGAAATCGATCATTTGCGCCGGCGGCATGGTCGGTTTGAGTTCCTTGCCGGTTCGGGCAGCGAAAGCCTTGGCCAGACCGACGAAAATTTCCCAGTCGTGCAGCGCCCCTTCGGGCTTGGGCAGGATCGCCCGGTTGAAACGGGTCACGTTGCGCACCGCGAACAGGTTGAACGTGGTGTCGTAATGGTCGTTTTCCAGGGCCGAGGTGGATGGCAGGATCAGGTCGGCGTAGCGCGTGGTTTCGTTGATGTACAGATCGACGCTGACCATGAACTCCAACCCGTCCAGCGCCTGCTCCAGTTGCCGTCCGTTGGGAGTGGACAGCACCGGGTTGCCCGCCACGGTGACCAGAGCACGAATCTGGCCTTCGCCCTCGGTGAGCATTTCCTCGGCCAGAGCCGAAACCGGCAGCTCGCCCGCATATTCGGGACGCCCGGACACCCGGCTTTGCCAGCGATTGAAATGCCCTCCCGAGGTGGTCGCTACCAGGTCCACCGCAGGCTCGGTACACAGGGCCCCACCGACCCGGTCAAGATTGCCGGTCACCAGGTTGATCAGCTGAATCAGCCAGTGACACAGCGTGCCGAACGCCTGGGTCGAGACGCCCATCCGTCCATAACAGACCGCTGAAGGCGCGGCAGCGAAGTCCCGGGCCAACTGCCGAATCTGCGTAGCTGGCACAGCACAGAGCGGGCTCATCGCTTCAGCCGTGAAGGTCGCGACGGCCTGGCGCACGTCTTCCAGGCCATCCACCGGCAGGTGACTGTCACGGGTCAAGCCCTCGCTGAACAGGGTATTGAGCACACCAGACAGCAAAGCGGCATCGCCACCCGGGCGCACGAACACATGCTGGTCGGCAATAGCCGCCGTTTCGCTGCGACGCGGATCGACCACCACCACTTTACCGCCACGGGCCTGGATCGCCTTGAGGCGTTTTTCCACGTCCGGCACGGTCATGATGCTGCCATTGGAGGCCAGCGGGTTGCCGCCCAGGATCAACATGAAGTCGGTGTGATCGATGTCCGGTATCGGCAACAACAGGCCGTGACCGTACATCAGGTGACTGGTCAGGTGGTGAGGCAGTTGGTCCACCGAAGTCGCCGAAAACCGGCTGCGCGTCTTCAGCAGGCCCAAAAAATAGTTGCTGTGGGTCATCAGCCCATAGTTATGCACACTGGGATTGCCCTGGTAGACCGCTACCGCGTTCTGACCGTGGCGTTCCTGGATGCCCGCCAGACGTTCGGCCACCAGCGCGAAGGCATCGTCCCAGGCAATAGGCTGCCACTCGCTACCGACCCGGCGCATGGGCTGGCGCAGGCGATCCGGGTCGTTCTGAATATCCTGCAGCGCTACCGCCTTGGGGCAGATGTGGCCGCGACTGAAGCTGTCCAGTGGATCGCCCTTGATCGAGGTGATCGCCAGGCCCTGGCCTTCGGTCTCGGTGGTTTCAAGGGTCAAGCCACAGATGGCTTCGCACAGATGGCACGCACGGTGGTGGAGAGTCTTGGTCATGGCCAGCCTCTATTTTATTCGTAACGGGCGCTTTCGGCCGCGGGAACAAAACTATGGCGCGTGATCCACCCCTGCGCCAGCGACGTTCGTCCTGTGAATTGCCGTGCATCAGGCCCGCCGATGCAGTGAGCTCAAGGCTGCTCGGAAGGCGGCGCCAGCAACTGGATTTCCTCGATGGTTTCCACTTGCTCATGAGCAATGGGCACGCCCGTCAACTCTCCGATCAATCGCCAATGCTCGTCGAGCCCGCTGCTGATGGTGGCCATGCGATCGATCATGCGTCGACCTGCTGCCTTGGTCACCTCGTCATCGCTGCGCAGCAACTCGAATGACATGGACGTCACCGAGGCGGTCAGGTGAGTCAGGGAGCGCGCTGTCAGCCCCAGTAGTTCCATCAGTTGTTGCTCTTTCGAATCCATTTCGGGGCTCCTGCGTCTGAGGTTCATTTATAACCCAGGCCCTGGCATTAGGAAATATTCACGCCCAGGAACAGGCCGGCCAAATCATTCAATAACGCCCCGGTTTGATTGCCAAGCTGCGCAAGGCCGGTGTACAAATGGGTGGCTGCTGTCAGGAAACCGGCTTCATACATGTCTTCGCCAACCTGCTATGACCTCGCTGAAATCCCCTAAAACTGTAGCCCTATTGGTAAGACGCGACATTTCCTTATAAGATCGCGCCTTCCCCTATTTCGTCGCCCCGTGCGGCTTTTGCCGCAGGTCTCGCCCGTTTTTTCATGAAACAAGGCTTTGAGCATCTGCGATCAGTGACAAAAGGTAGTCAATCATGAGCGCAAGGCACTTTCTCTCCCTGATGGATTTCACGCCCGACGAGTTGCTCGGCGTGATCCGTCGAGGCGTGGAGCTCAAGGACCTGCGTAATCGCGGCGTACTGTTCGAGCCCCTGAAAAACCGTGTGCTGGGGATGATCTTCGAGAAGTCATCGACCCGCACCCGTATTTCTTTCGAAGCCGGCATGATCCAGCTCGGCGGCCAGGCAATCTTCCTGTCGCCCCGCGACACCCAGCTGGGCCGTGGCGAACCGATCGGCGACTGCGCCATCGTCATGTCGAGCATGCTTGATGCGGTGATGATCCGTACCTTCGCCCACAGCACGCTGACTGAGTTTGCGGCGCACTCGCGCGTACCGGTGATCAATGGTCTGTCCGATGACTTGCACCCCTGCCAGTTGCTGGCCGACATGCAGACGTTCCTCGAACACCGCGGCTCGATCCAGGGCAAGACCGTGGCCTGGGTCGGCGATGGCAACAACATGTGCAACAGCTATATAGAAGCCGCGATCCAGTTCGACTTCCAACTGCGCATCGCCTGCCCGGAAGGCTACGACCCCAGTGCCGAACTGGTGGCCAAGGCCGGGAGCCGGATGACCATCGTCCGTGATCCGAAACAGGCCGTGGCCGGCGCGCACCTGGTGAGCACTGATGTCTGGACCTCGATGGGCCAGGAAGAAGAAACCGCCAAGCGTCTGAAACTGTTCGCGCCACTTCAGGTCAACCGCGCCCTGCTCGACCTGGCGGACGCTGACGTGCTGTTCATGCACTGCCTGCCGGCCCATCGCGGCGAGGAGATCAGCGTCGACCTGCTGGACGATCCACGCTCCGTGGCATGGGATCAGGCAGAAAATCGCCTTCACGCACAAAAGGCCTTGCTCGAGTTTCTGGTCGAGCCGGCGTACCACCACGCATGAGCCATACCCTGCTACTGAACCTGCAGAACCTGACTTGCGGTTATCAAAACCAGCGCGTCGTCCAGAACCTCAACCTGCACCTCAATGCCGGGGATATCGGTTGCCTGCTCGGCTCGTCCGGGTGTGGCAAGACCACGACGCTGCGAGCCATCGCCGGTTTCGAACCGGTACAGGAAGGTGAGATCCAGCTGGCGGGGGAAACCATCTCCCGCGCCGGCTTCACCCTCGCCCCGGAAAAACGCCGCATCGGCATGGTATTTCAGGACTATGCGCTGTTCCCTCACCTGAGCGTGGCGGAGAACATTGCGTTTGGCATTCGCAAGCATCCGGACAAGGACCGCGTGGTCGAGGAACTGCTGGAGCTGGTCAACCTGAAGAGCTTGGGCAAGCGCTTTCCCCATGAACTGTCCGGGGGTCAGCAACAACGTGTGGCCCTGGCTCGCGCCCTGGCGCCGGAACCGCAATTGCTGCTGCTCGACGAACCGTTCTCCAATCTCGATGGTGAGCTCAGACGCAAGCTCAGCCATGAAGTGCGGGACATTCTCAAGGTCCGCGGCACCAGCGCTATTCTGGTAACCCACGATCAGGAAGAAGCCTTCGCGGTGAGCGACCATGTCGGGGTATTCAAGGAGGGTCGGCTGGAACAGTGGGATACGCCCTACAATCTGTACCATGAACCGCTGACGCCATTTGTCGCCAGCTTCATTGGCCAGGGTTACTTCATTCGCGGCCAGCTCGACAGCCCGGAATCGGTGCAAACCGAGCTGGGTATCCTGCGCGGCAATCGGGCATACACCTGGCCCATCGGTGGTGCGGTGGATGTGCTGCTGCGCCCGGACGATATCGTCTACGCACCGGACAGTCCGCTCACAGGCAGGATTGTCGGCAAGACGTTCCTGGGGGCTTCAACCCTGTATCGCCTGCAATTGCCGACCGGAGCGCAGCTGGAATCCATTTTCCCGAGCCATGCCGACCATCTGGTGGGGGACAACGTCGGCATCCGCGTAGCGGCTGAACACTTGGTGCTGTTCCAGGCGTCAGGGAGCACGGCGGCCCATATACCCCCCGTGGAAAGCGGCGTGCGGCGCTACAGTACTGCCAGCTAGAAGCAATTGTGGGAGCGAGCCTGCTCGCGATGGCGTAGGCATATTCAGCATCGATGCAAGCTGAACCAACGCTATCGCGAGCAGGCTCGTTCCCACATTTTGACCTCAGAGATTTGAGATGAGGTTACCGGCTCCCCCCAACATCAACGTCCCACTGGCCACCAACGTCGCATTCCCGCCAATCTTCACCCGCTCTCCCTCAAGTCGGCAGAACAGTTCGCCGCCCCTGGCCGAGCACTGATAAGCCGTCAGCCCCAGCTTGCCCAAGCGCCGAGACCAGTAAGGAATCAGGCTGCAATGGGTCGAGCCCGTGACCGGATCTTCATTGATGCCAATCGCCGGGGCGAAATAGCGCGAGACAAAATCATGCCGGCTTCCCGGCGCAGTCACGATTGCGCCCGGCCACGGCAGCTTCGCCAGGGCCGCCATGTCCGGCTTGCAATCGAGCACCGCCTGCTCCGACTCCAGCACGACAAACAGTTCGTTGGAGCTCAACACGTCCACCGCTTCCACGCCCAGGGCAGCCTGGACCACCAGGGATGCACCCAACTCGCTGGGGACGATGGCTGGAAAATCCAGCCATAGCCGATCACCTTCGCGAGTGACGCTCAACGCCCCGGATCGACAGATGAAGTCCAGTCGCTCGACGGTTTCGTGATAGACCTCGAACAGCACATGGGCGCTGGCCAAGGTGGCATGCCCGCACAACGGTACCTCGGTGGTGGGCGTGAACCAGCGGATATGCCAATGCTGGCCTTCACGCACCAGAAAGGCCGTTTCAGCCAGGTTATGTTCGGCGGCGATCCTTTGCATCAAGTCATCGGCCAGCCAGGCGTCGAGCCGATAGACCATCGCCGGATTGCCGCCAAACGGCCGATCACTGAACGCATCGACTTGATGAAACGCAAGCTGCATGGCACTTCTCCTTGTTATTGATGCATGAGCATGAGTGCCCAGCTACTGCTTTTCCAGTGACAGATCCGACGAATTTTCACCCTACAGCCCAGGACGAAGGCCCCGGCAGCCACCCAAGCCTAAGCCCGACACCATGATGACAAAGGTACTTGCTCACGCCCTGCGCCGGTTTCAAGCACGCCCGATATCCGCAAACGCCGCCCCGGTATGCTCGGCCAGTACCGCCGGCGCCAGCTCTACCTCCAGCCCGCGCCTTCCGGCACTGACAAAGATGCTGGCGAACGGCTGGGCAGAACTGTCGATAAAGGTGCGAAGACGTTTTTTCTGCCCCAATGGACTGATACCACCGAGCAGATAACCGGTCGAACGCTGGGCGGCCGCGGGGTCGGCCATCTCGACTTTCTTTACGCCGGCGGCATGGGCCAGGGCTTTCAAATCCAGGCTGCCGACCACGGGCACCACCGCCACCAACAACTCGTGTTTTTCGCTGGCCGCCAACAACGTCTTGAAGACCTGCGCCGGATCCAGTCCAAGCTTTTCTGCCGCTTCCAAACCATAGGAGGCTGCCTTGGGATCGTGTTCATAACTGTGAATGCGATGCTCGGCGCGCACCTTTTTAAGCAGATCCAATGCCGGGGTCATGATCGCTCCTGAGGAAATTCGAATAAGCGTGGCCGGATTCTAAGTCATCGTCGGCCAAAAGGTGCTGGAACTGGGCTGCCAACCCCAGTGACTTAGCGTGAGCGAAACAGTCATTCACACCACGAATAGTTTAAATGTGACCAATGGTTCACTTTCGACCTTTGACACCAGCGTTTCTTGTCTATATTTTTTCGAAACTGAAAACAGAAACGCAGGTCTCAACCAACACCCCGAGTTCAGGATGAGGATCCTGCCTCGGCGCTGAACGCGCGATCGGGCTTTACCGGACGCGCCAGACAACAACAAAAACCGAGGTTTGAATGACAATTGCTTTACAACAGCCACCCCTTTCCAGCCAATGCCTGGCCGAATTCCTGGGGACTGCCCTGCTGATTTTCTTCGGCACTGGCTGCGTTGCAGCGCTCAAGGTCGCGGGTGCGAGTTTCGGCCTGTGGGAAATCAGTATCATCTGGGGTGTCGGTGTCAGCATGGCGATCTACCTCAGTGCCGGCGTTTCCGGCGCACACCTGAACCCCGCCGTCAGCATCGCGCTGTGTATTTTCACCGACTTTGAAAAGCGTAAGTTACCCTTCTACATTATTTGCCAGGTGGCCGGCGCCTTTTGTGGCGCGCTGCTGGTCTACACGCTGTACAGCAATCTATTCTTCGATTTCGAACAGTCCCGGCAAATGATTCGTGGCTCAGAAGCCAGCCTTGAACTGGCCTCGGTGTTTTCCACTTATCCACACCCGGCGCTGTCCACTGGCCAGGCCTTTCTGGTGGAGGTGATCATCACCGCCATTCTGATGGGCGTGATCATGTCCCTGACCGATGACAATAATGGCCTGCCCCGCGGCCCGCTGGCGCCACTGCTGATCGGCCTGCTGATCGCGGTGATTGGCAGCTCGATGGGGCCACTGACGGGCTTCGCGATGAATCCGGCGCGAGACTTCGGCCCTAAACTGATGACTTTCTTCACCGGGTGGGGTGAAATTTCCCTCACGGGTGGACGCGACATCCCGTATTTCCTGGTTCCGATTTTTGCACCGATCGTGGGTGCATGCCTGGGCGCTGCGGCCTATCGCGGGTTGATTGCCCGCCATCTGCCCAGCGCCGCGGCTGTTACAAAGGATGCAAAACCGGCCATTGACGGCAAACCCAGAACATCCTGAAACCATCGGCGCACACTTCTGCCCGCTCAAGCGTGCGCCAGGCCTCACCCCTTATTCACGTCCCAAGGCAATCGACATGACCGACATTCAGAACAAGAACTACATCATTGCCCTCGACCAGGGTACGACCAGCTCGCGGGCGATCATTTTCGACCGCGACGCCAATGTGGTCTGCACCGCCCAGCGCGAATTCGCCCAGCATTACCCCCAGGCCGGCTGGGTCGAACACGACCCGATGGAAATCTTCGCCACCCAGAGCGCGGTGATGGTCGAAGCCCTGGCCCAGGCTGGCCTGCATCATGACCAGGTCGCCGCGATCGGCATCACCAACCAGCGCGAAACCACCGTGGTCTGGGACAAGACCACCGGCCGGCCGATCTATAACGCCATTGTCTGGCAGTGCCGACGTAGCACCGAGATCTGCCAGCAACTCAAGCGTGACGGCCACGAACCGTACATCAGCGAAACCACCGGCCTGGTCACCGACCCGTATTTCTCCGGCACCAAGCTCAAGTGGATCCTGGACAACGTCGAAGGCAGCCGCGAACGCGCACGTAACGGCGAACTGTTGTTTGGCACCGTGGACAGCTGGCTGATCTGGAAATTTACCGGCGGCAAAGTCCACGTCACCGACTACACCAACGCCTCGCGCACCATGCTCTTCAATATTCACTCGCTGGAGTGGGACGCGAAGATGCTCGAGATTCTCGACATCCCTCGCGAAATGTTGCCGCAAGTGAAGTCGTCCTCGGAAATCTATGGCCGCACCAAGAGCGGCATCGCCATCGGTGGCATCGCCGGCGACCAGCAGGCCGCCCTGTTCGGCCAGATGTGCGTGGAGCCAGGTCAGGCGAAAAACACCTATGGCACCGGCTGCTTCCTGTTGATGAACACCGGCGACAAAGCCGTCAAATCCAATCATGGCATGCTCACCACCATCGCCTGCGGTCCCCGCGGCGAAGTGGCCTATGCTCTGGAAGGCGCGGTATTCAACGGCGGCTCCACCGTGCAGTGGCTGCGCGATGAGTTGAAAATCATCAATGACGCCCTCGATACCGAATACTTCGCCAACAAGGTCAAGGACAGCAACGGCGTGTACTTGGTACCGGCCTTCACCGGCCTGGGCGCCCCCTACTGGGACCCCTATGCCCGTGGCGCGCTGTTCGGCCTGACCCGCGGCGTGCGGGTCGACCACATCATTCGTGCAGCGCTGGAGTCGATTGCCTACCAGACCCGCGACGTACTCGACGCCATGCAACAGGATTCGGGCGAACGCCTCAAGGCCCTGCGCGTGGACGGCGGCGCGGTAGCGAACAACTTCCTGATGCAGTTCCAGGCGGACATTCTCGGCACCCGGGTCGAACGCCCTAAAATGCGGGAAACCACGGCTTTGGGCGCCGCGTATCTGGCCGGCCTGGCGTGTGGTTTCTGGGGCAGCCTGGAAGAACTGCGCGGCAAGGCCGTGATCGAGCGCGAATTCGAACCGCAACTGGACGAGCAGGCCAAGGAAAAACTCTACGCCGGGTGGCAGAAAGCGGTCAGCCGCACCCGCGACTGGGAACCTCACGAAGACGCTGAATAAGCCGAAGCTGGGTACGACGAGGGTCGTGAAACTGGTCGGGAGGGGATTCCTGCGGCATCATGGGCAAATTTTGTATGGCAGCCCAAAGGAAGCCCCATGAATCTGCCTCCCCGTCAGCAGCAAATCCTCGAACTGGTCCGCGAACGCGGCTACGTCAGCATCGAGGAAATGGCGCAGCTATTCGTTGTCACCCCGCAGACCATCCGCCGCGACATCAATCAATTGGCGGAACTGAACCTGCTGCGTCGCTACCACGGCGGCGCGGCCTATGATTCGAGCGTTGAAAACACCGCCTACGCCATGCGCGCCGATCAGATGCGCGACGAGAAGCAACGCATCGCCGAAGCCATTGCCGCCCAGATCCCTGACCATGCCTCGCTGTTCATCAACATCGGCACCACCACCGAATCCATCGCCCGGGCGCTGCTCAATCACAACCACCTGAAGGTCATCACCAACAATCTGCACGTAGCTTCGATCCTCAGCGCCAAGGACGACTTCGAAGTCCTGATCGCGGGGGGAAATGTCAGACGCGACGGAGGCGTGGTAGGCCAGGCCAGCGTCGACTTCATCAACCAGTTCAAGGTCGACTTCGCCCTGGTGGGCATCAGCGGGATCGATGAAGACGGCAGCCTGCTGGATTTTGACTACCAGGAAGTGCGGGTCTCCCAGGCGATCATCGCCAACGCCCGGCAGGTGCTGCTGGCGGCGGACTCCAGCAAATTCGGGCGCAACGCCATGGTCAGGCTGGGACCGATCAGCCTGATCGATTGCCTGGTGACCGATCAGCAACCCGTGCCGGCCCTGGCGCAATTGCTGAGCCAGCACAAGATTCGGTTGGAAGTGGTCTGAGCTCCCCCCGAAACCCTGTGGCGAGGGGATTTATCCCCGCTTGGGCTGCGCAGCAGCCCCAATACAGTCAACTCAATTTGCCTCATATACCGAGTCGCCTGGCTTTAGGGCTGCTGTGAGCCCAGCGGGGATAAATCCCCTCGCCACAAAAGCATCTCCGACCATATCAGCGACCCGCTTCATGTTCGAAAATTTTCCTTTCAGCTTCCTTTGATCAGTATTTTCAATCGAAGTCTGCTGGCTGTTGCCGAGTTTATGGGCTAGTATTTTCGCAAATGAACATTAATGTTCGAATTCAAATATTTCGAAAAAAAGCCCGAGGCCAGCCGATGCCCACTTCTACCTTGCCTACGCCCCCTCTCGCTGAGGTTTACGACGTCGCCGTCATTGGCGGCGGGATCAACGGCGTGGGGATTGCCGCAGACGCAGCGGGTCGCGGCCTCTCGGTGTTCCTTTGCGAAAAGGACGACCTGGCCAGCCACACCTCCTCGGCCAGCAGCAAGCTGATCCATGGCGGCCTGCGCTACCTCGAACATTACGAATTCCGTCTGGTGCGCGAAGCGCTGGCCGAGCGCGAAGTGCTGTTGACCAAGGCTCCGCACATCGTCAAGCAGATGCGCTTCGTCTTGCCCCACCGCCCGCACTTGCGCCCCGCCTGGATGATTCGCGCCGGCCTGTTCCTCTACGATCACCTGGGCAAGCGCGAACAACTTGCCGGTTCCAAAAGCCTGAAATTCGGCGCCGACAGCGCGCTGAAAAGCGAGATCACCAAAGGCTTTGAATACTCCGACTGCTGGGTCGACGATGCGCGCCTGGTGGTGCTCAACGCCATGGCCGCCCGGGAAAAAGGCGCCCATGTCCACACTCGCACACGTTGCGTGAACGCCCGTCGCAGTAAAGGCTTGTGGCATTTGCATCTGGAACGCGCCGACGGCAGCCTGTTTTCGATCCGCGCCAAGGCGCTGGTCAACGCGGCCGGTCCTTGGGTTGCCAAGTTCATTCGCGACGACCTGAAGCTGGAGTCGCCTTACGGCATTCGTCTGATCCAGGGCAGCCACCTGATCGTGCCGAAACTCTACGAAGGCGAGCACGCGCACATTCTTCAGAACGAAGACCAGCGCATCGTCTTCACCATTCCGTATCTGAACCAGTTCACCTTGATCGGCACGACCGACCGCGAATACACCGGCGACCCGGCCAAAGTGGCGATCACCGAGGGCGAAACCGATTATTTGCTCAAAGTGGTCAACGCGCACTTCAAGAAGCAGATCAGCCGCGACGATATCCTGCACAGTTATTCCGGTGTTCGGCCGTTGTGCAACGATGAATCCGACAACCCGTCGGCCGTCACCCGGGACTACACCCTGGCGCTGTCGGGCAGTGCGGACGAAGCCCCGCTGCTGTCGGTGTTCGGCGGCAAGCTGACCACTTACCGCAAACTGGCCGAATCGGCCATGGCGCAGTTGGCCCCGTATTTTACCCAGATGCGCCCCAGCTGGACTGCCGTGGCTACCCTCCCCGGCGGCGAAAACATGACCACCCCGCAAGCGCTGTGCTCGGCGATTCGTGACAAATTCGACTGGGTGCCGACCGAGCTTGCCCGTCGCTGGGCCACCACCTATGGCAGCCGCACCTGGCGCATGCTTGAAGGCGTGCACAACCTCGGTGACATGGGCGAATACATCGGCGCGGGCCTCTACACCCGGGAAGTCGACTACCTGTGCAGCGATGAATGGGCCATCGATGCCCACGACATCCTGTGGCGCCGCAGCAAACTTGGCTTGTTCACCACCGCGGCCGAACAGCAGAAGCTGCAGCAATACCTGGACAAGGTGGAGCACAACCGTCGCAAGATCGAAGCGGCCTGATCGGTTAACCGCTTATACGAAAGCCCCTGAATCTGGCGATTCAGGGGCTTTTTGCTATCTGGCATACACCGCCGCCCTCTGTGGGAGCGAGCCTGCTCGCGATGAGGCCATCAGCTTCAACATAAGTCTCGCCTGGCAAGACCACTATCGCGAGCAAGCTCGCTCCCACAAGGACATGGAGATGCCGAAGTGCATTCGGTTTTCCGAACAAGACTCACCAGTCAATTCGGCCAACCGGATAAACAGCCTGTGGAAAAAATCAGAAAAAAGATTAATTACGTTTAAAAACAAATAGTTAATGTGAGCCAACTGGTCTGGCACGACTCATGCTCTACACTCCTTCGAGACGAATGCCTGCATGCCAACACAACAGGAGCTGCCAGGTACTTCGAAGCACTCAGGGCCGACGAACCGGCTGAATAAGAAAAACAATGTCGAGGAAATATCGATGCGCATCGTTCCCCATCTCCTGGGCGCAGCCATTGCTGCCGCTCTGATCAGCACCCCGGTTTTCGCTGCCGAACTGACCGGTACGCTGAAAAAGATCAAAGAGTCCGGCGTCATCACGCTCGGGCATCGCGACGCTTCCATTCCGTTTTCCTATATCGCGGACGCCTCCGGCAAACCGGTCGGCTATTCCCACGACATTCAGCTGAAAGTCGTCGAAGCCCTGAAAAAAGAACTGGACGTGCCGAACCTGCAGGTCAAGTACAACCTGGTGACCTCGCAAACCCGTATCCCACTGGTGCAAAACGGCACCGTCGACCTGGAATGCGGTTCCACCACCAACAACGTCGAACGTCAGCAGCAGGTTGATTTCTCCGTTGGCATCTTCGAGATCGGCACCAAGCTGCTGTCCAAGAAGGACTCCAAGTACAAGGACTTCGACGACCTCAAGGGCAAAAACGTCGTGACCACCGCCGGCACCACGTCCGAGCGCATCCTCAAGTCCATGAACGCCGACAAGCAAATGGGCATGAACGTGATCTCGGCCAAGGACCACGGCGAATCGTTCAACATGCTCGAAGGCGGCCGTGCCGTTGCCTTCATGATGGACGACGCCTTGCTGGCCGGTGAAATGGCCAAGGCCAAGAAACCAGGCGACTGGGCCGTGACCGGCACCCCGCAGTCCTTCGAAATCTACGGTTGCATGATGCGCAAGGGCGACGAGCCGTTCAAAAAAGCCGTCGATGACGCCATCAAGGCCACCTACGCTTCTGGCGAAATCAACAAGATCTACGAAAAATGGTTCATGCAGCCAATTCCGCCAAAAGGCCTGAACCTGAACTTCCCGATGAGCGAAGAGCTCAAGAAACTGATCGCCGAACCGACCGACAAAGCGGCCGACGAAAAGAAATCCTGATTCCTGACTAACCTTGTCCCCTGGAAGTGCTTTTGCGCTTTCAGGGGATGGTCACTCCCTGCTGGCATATCTGGAAACACTCGAACCGGTGGCTGTCGAGCCGATCGTGTGTGCCTGCCCTTCAAGGGTCAGGTGGGAATGGAGCTTCCCCAGGCGGGTATTTGCATATCGATCGATCTGAGGGGAGACCCTAATGAATTACAACTGGGACTGGGGCGTGTTCTTCAAGTCCACCGGCATCGGCAGCGAGATTTATCTCGACTGGTACGTGGCCGGCCTGGGCTGGACCATCGCCATCGCCGTCGCGGCCTGGATCATCGCCCTACTGCTGGGTTCGGTTCTGGGCGTGATGCGCACCGTGCCGAACCGGCTGGTGTCGGGTATCGCCACCGGCTACGTGGAGCTCTTTCGTAACGTACCGCTGCTGGTTCAGCTGTTCATCTGGTACTTCCTGGTGCCCGACTTGCTGCCTGCGGACCTGCAGGAGTGGTACAAGCAGGACCTGAACCCCACGACCTCGGCCTACCTGAGCGTCGTCGTGTGCCTGGGCCTGTTTACCGCCGCGCGGGTCTGCGAACAGGTTCGCACTGGTATTCAGGCGCTGCCGCGCGGCCAGGAATCCGCCGCCCGGGCCATGGGCTTCAAGCTGCCGCAAATCTACTGGAACGTGCTGCTGCCCCAGGCCTACCGGATCATCATTCCGCCGCTTACCTCGGAATTCTTGAACGTCTTCAAGAACTCCTCCGTGGCCTCGCTGATCGGCCTGATGGAATTGCTTGCACAGACCAAACAGACCGCCGAGTTCTCCGCCAACCTGTTCGAAGCCTTCACCCTGGCGACACTGATCTACTTCACCCTGAACATGAGCCTGATGCTGCTCATGCGCATGGTCGAGAAGAAAGTCGCGGTGCCCGGCCTGATTTCCGTGGGGGGTAAATAATGGAACTCGACTTCACTGGCATCATCCCGGCCATTCCCGGTTTGTGGAACGGCATGGTGATGACGCTCAAGCTGATGGCCCTGGGCGTCGTTGGCGGGATCATCCTGGGGACTATCCTGGCGCTGATGCGCCTGTCCCACAACAAGCTGATCTCCAGCATTGCCGGCGCCTACGTCAACTATTTCCGCTCGATCCCGCTGCTGCTGGTCATCACCTGGTTCTACCTGGCGGTGCCGTTCGTTCTGCGCTGGATCACCGGCGAAGACACCCCTATCGGTGCGTTTGGCTCCTGCGTCGTGGCGTTCATGATGTTCGAGGCGGCCTACTTCTGCGAAATCGTGCGGGCCGGCGTGCAGTCGATCCCCAAGGGTCAGATGGGCGCCGCCCAGGCGCTGGGCATGAATTATGGCCAGACCATGCGCCTGATCATCCTGCCCCAGGCGTTTCGCAAGATGACCCCGCTGTTGTTGCAACAAAGCATCATCCTGTTTCAGGACACCTCGCTGGTCTACACCGTCGGTCTGGTGGATTTCCTCAATGCTTCGCGGGCCAATGGCGACATCATCGGCCGCTCCCATGAGTTCCTGATCATCGCAGGTCTCGTGTACTTCACAATCAGCTTTGCCGCCTCGCTGCTGGTCAAGCGTCTGCAAAAAAGGTTCGCCGTATGATCTCTATCAAGAACATCAACAAGTGGTATGGGGACTTCCAGGTACTGACCAATTGCAGCACCGAGGTCAGCAAGGGTGAAGTTGTGGTGGTGTGCGGCCCGTCGGGTTCGGGCAAGTCCACGTTGATCAAATGCGTGAACGCCCTGGAGCCGTTCCAGAAAGGCGACATCGTGGTCGACGGTACGTCCATCGCCGACCCGAAGACCAACCTGCCGAAACTGCGCTCGCGCGTTGGCATGGTGTTCCAGCACTTCGAGCTGTTCCCGCACCTGACCATCACCGAAAACCTGACCATCGCCCAGATCAAGGTGCTGGGCCGCAGCAAGGAAGAAGCCACCCAGAAAGGCCTGCAACTGCTTGAGCGGGTCGGTCTGTCGGCCCATGCCCACAAGCACCCGGGCCAGCTCTCCGGCGGTCAACAGCAGCGCGTGGCGATTGCCCGTGCCCTGGCGATGGACCCGATCGTGATGCTGTTCGACGAACCGACCTCGGCCCTTGACCCGGAAATGGTCAACGAAGTGCTCGACGTGATGGTGCAACTGGCCCACGAAGGCATGACCATGATGTGCGTGACCCACGAAATGGGCTTCGCCCGCAAAGTGGCGAACCGGGTGATCTTCATGGACCAGGGCCAGATCATCGAAGACTGCGAGAAGGAAGAGTTCTTCGGCGACATCAGCGCCCGCTCCGAACGTGCGCAGCATTTCCTTGAGAAAATCCTGCAGCACTAAACAACACCGCTTCCCACTGTGGGAGCGAGCTTGCTCGCGATAGCGGACTGCCAGTCACCTTATTGTCGACTGATCAGCAGTCATCGCGAGCAAGCTCGCTCCCACAAGGGAGCAGTGTTGGTTTGTCGATTTGTGTTGTGGTTGACCCAAGGCTTCTGTGATGAAATGCGACCCCACTCTCTATCGCGCCGCGCCGCCATCACTCGCCGTGAAGCCTCGTCTGATTCGCCATCTGTTCCTGCCGCCGCTGATCATTGCCCTGATGATCGGCCTGGGTTACCTCGGCTTCTGGATCAGTGAGCACTACGGCATTCGCAGCCTGGGCGAGAACGGCGAGCGCCAGTTGGAGCTGCACGCCCGTGCGGTCGAGAGCGAGATCAGCAAATACACTTACCTGCCCAGCCTGCTGGAGCTTGAATCCAGCGTATCGCAACTGCTCGACGACCCCACGCCCGAGCACCGCAAGACCGTCAACGAATACCTCGAAGGCCTGAACCGCCGCAGCCGCAGTCGGGCCATTTATGTGATGGACACCACAGGCCGGGTCATGGCGACCAGCAACTGGCGCGACGTCGACAGTTACCTGGGTGAAGACCTGTCCTTTCGCGCCTATTTCCAGAACGCCGTACGCGGTCAGCCCGGGCGCTTCTATGGCATCGGCAGCACCAGCGGCGAGCCTGGCTATTACCTGGCCCATGGCCTGGAACAGCAGGGCAAGATCATCGGCGTGGCGGTGGTCAAAGTGCGCCTGGAAGCCATGGAAGAGCGCTGGCAGCGCGCGCGCCTGGAAGCCTTCGTCAGCGACGAGAATGGCATCATCATTTTGTCCAGCGATCCGGCGCGGCGGCTCAAGTCCGTGCGACCGCTGAGCGACGAAACCAAAGAGCGCCTGGCCCGCAGCCTGCAATATTACTGGTTCCCACTGAACGAGCTGGTTCCCCTGGCTCGGGAACGGCTGGCCGAAGGCATGGAAAAACTGACCTTCCCGGCCAATGCCGAACTGGTGTCCGACGAGCGGCCCATCAGCTATCTGTCACAGACCCGCCCCCTGAGCGACACACCCTGGAATTTCACCCTGCTGACGCCACTTGAAGACCTGCGTCGCCAGGCAATCAACCAGGGCATCCTGGTGGCCGTGGCCTTCGCCCTGGTGGCTTTCCTGCTGATCGCCTGGAACGAGCGGCGCAAGGTCATCGCCACTCGCCTCGCTGCCCGGGAGGCCTTGCAGGAAGCCAACAACCAGCTCGAACGTCGGATTACCGAACGCACCACCGACCTGCGGGCCAGCAATGAACGGCTCAAGGGCCAGATCCGCGAACGGCGGCAGGCCGAAGAGACGTTGCGCCGGGCCCAGGACGAACTGGTGCAGGCCGGCAAACTCGCCGCCATTGGCCAGATGTCCACCAGCATCGCCCATGAACTCAACCAGCCGCTGGCCGCGCTGCGTACCCTGTCCGGCAACACCGTACGCTTTCTTGAGCGGGGCCAGTTGGATATCGCCAGCGCCAACCTCAAGACCATCAACGACCTGATCGACCGCATGGGCCGGATCACCGCCAGCCTGCGCTCCTTCGCCCGGCGCGGGGACGATCAGGGCCGGGCCAGCCTCGGCAAGGCGGTCGAAGCCGCGCTGCAACTGCTGGGCAGCCGCCTCGAAAGCCTGAAGATCCAGGTGCATGCCGGTTACGATGACGTGCAGGTACAGATCGACCAGACGCGTCTTGAACAAATCCTGGTGAACCTGATCGGCAACGCCCTGGACGCCATGCAGAGCCAACCCGAGCCGCGGCTGTGGCTTGAAGGCACTGCCTCGGATGGCAAATATCGCCTGCGGGTGCGGGACAACGGCCATGGCATCGATCCCGAGGCGCGCAAGCATTTGTTCGAACCCTTCTTCACCACCAAACCCGGCGAACAGGGCCTGGGCCTGGGCCTGACCCTTTCGGCGAGCCTGGCCGCCGCCGCGGGCGGGCATCTGGAGGTCGAACACCCGGCCGAAGGTGGAACCACGTTTGCCCTCAGTTTACCGTTGGTAAGCCCTTTACCTGCCGAGCAGCCATGAATAACGACCTGAGCGTACTGATCGTCGAAGACGACCCCCATGTCCTGCTGGGTTGCCAGCAGGCCCTGTCCCTGGAAGACATTCCCTGCATCGGCGTGGGCAGCGCCGAAGAGGCCCTGGAGCGGGTCGGCGATGACTTTGCCGGCATCGTCATCAGCGACATTCGCCTGCCGGGCATCGATGGCCTGGAGCTGCTGACCCGCCTCAAGGCCCGGGACCGCAGCCTGCCGGTGGTGCTGATCACCGGCCACGGCGACATCTCCATGGCCGTCGGCGCCATGCAAAAAGGCGCCTATGACTTCATGGAGAAACCCTTCTCCCCCGAACGCCTGGTGGACGTCGCCCGCCGCGCTCTGGAGCAACGCAGCCTGGCCCGGGAGGTTTCATCGCTGCGCCGGCAACTGGCCGAACGCGACTCCCTGGAAGGCCGGATCATCGGCCGCTCACCGGCCATGCAGCACCTGCGAGAACTGATCGCCAACGTAGCCGACACCTCGGCCAACGTACTGATCGAAGGTGAAACCGGCACCGGCAAGGAACTGGTCGCGCGCTGCCTGCACGACTTCAGCCGACGTCACAGCAAACAATTCGTCGCGCTCAACTGCGGCGGCCTGCCGGAGAACCTGTTCGAAAGCGAGATTTTCGGCCACGAGGCCAACGCCTTTACCGGCGCCGGCAAACGACGGATCGGCAAGATCGAGCACGCCGACGGCGGCACGCTGTTTCTCGATGAAGTGGAAAGCATGCCCCTGCCCTTGCAGATCAAGTTGCTGCGGGTGTTGCAGGAACGCACCCTCGAGCGGCTGGGTTCGAACCAGAGTGTGGCCGTGGATTGCCGGGTCATCGCCGCCACCAAGTCCGACCTGGACGAACTGGGCCGGGCCGGGCAGTTTCGCAGCGACTTGTATTACCGCCTCAACGTGGTGACCCTGGAACTGCCGCCCCTGCGCGAGCGCCGCGAAGACATTCTGCAACTGTTCGAGCATTTTCTGCAGCAGTCGTCCCTGCGCTTCGACCGCACGGTGCCGGAGCTGGACAACCAGACGCTTTCCAACCTGATGAGCCACGACTGGCCGGGCAACGTGCGGGAACTGCGCAACGTCGCCGAGCGCTATGCACTCGGCCTGCCGGCCTTCAAGAAGTCGGGGGCCAGCGGCGCCAGCCAGGGCCTGGCCTTCGCCGAAGCGGTGGAAGCCTTCGAACGCAACCTGCTGGTGGACGCTCTGCAACGCAGCGGTGGCAATCTGACCCAGGCCAGTCTCGAACTGGGCATGGCCAAGACCACGCTGTTCGACAAAGTCAAAAAATATGGCCTGAGCCATTAACCTGGGGCAGTAAACCTGTGGACCTGATTTTCAAAGCAGCGCTCGGTGCCGCCGTGGTGGTCATCCTGGCGATGCTCGCCAAGACCAAGAACTATTACATCGCCGGGCTGGTGCCACTGTTTCCCACCTTCGCCCTGATCGCCCACTACATTGTTGGCAAGGGCCGCTCGGTGGACGATCTGAAAACCACCATCGTGTTTGGCATGTGGTCGATCATCCCCTACTTCGTCTACCTGGCGACGCTGTATGTGATGGTCGACCGGATGCGTCTGGAGGCTTCTCTGGCCGTGGCGGCGGTGGCTTGGCTGATGGCGGCGACGGTGCTGGTCAGCGTGTGGATGAGACTCCACAGCTGACCCCGCAGGAGCGCCTGTCCAAACCAGTGGTTCAATAACCGACGGTAAAGCGCTGCCGCGAAAACTGCGGCGTCTCCACTTCATCGATCATTGCAATGGCGTAATCGGCAAAGCTGATCCAACTGCGCCCGGCGGCGTCGAACAGCAGGTGATCCTTGCCGATACGGAACTGACCGGTGCGCTCGGTCTCGACGAACTCCGCCGAGGGCGAGAGGAAGGTCCAGTCCAGGTCCTGTTCCTTGAGCAGCACGTCCAGGAATAATGCTCCGGCGCTGGCTTCGGCGAGGTATTCCTCAGGGAAGCCTTCGCTGTCGATCACACGGCTATTGTCCGGCAGCAGCAACGAACCGGCCCCGCCCACCACCAGCAAGCGCTTGACCCCGGCAGCCTTGATTGGGGCGATGACCTTGTCGGCCGGCACGGTGGCGAAATGGGCGGCGCAGATCACCACATCATGACCGGCTACCGCTGCGATTAAGGCCTCGCTGTCCAATACATCCAACTGCTGGCTGACCACACCGGCCCTCTTACCGATCTTGGCCGTGTTACGGGCAATGGCCGTCACGCTGTGGCCACGACGCAGGGCTTCTTCCAACAACTGGCTGCCGGCCCGACCGGTGGCGCCGATGATTGCGATTTTGCTCATGATGTTCTCCATTGGTTAGCGATGTTGAAATACAGGCTCTTGTGGCGAGGGGATTTATCCCCTCGCCACAACGGTGCTCTGATCAAAGATCGGTATTCACCACTTCATCTCACCCTTGGCCACCTTGGCACTGAGCTCCAGGGAGCTGTCTTCCCCCAGATCGGGGTAGCGCTGCTTCATGGCGGCGATCAGGGCGGCGGAGTCCTTGGCTTTGGCGGTTTCTTCGTCGAAGGCCTTGATGTACTCGGCGGTAAATTTCACCGGAGCCAGGGACCGGGCACTATCACCCAGGTAATGGCCGGGAATCACAGTGTTCGGTTGCAGTTTTTCAATGCCCTCCAGCGTCGCCAGCCAATCCTTGTGGGACTGCGGCGTCTGCGTGTCGGCCATCCAGACGTGAATGTTCTCGGCCACCACGACGCCGCCGACCACCGCCTTGATCGACGGGATCCACACGAAGCTGCGGTCCGGTTGCGGGCCATCAAGACCGATGATCTGCAAGCGCTTGCCCTCCAGGGTCAGGCTGTCGCCCTTGAGTACCTGGGGTACGATCGCTTTGCTCGGCGCATCCGCCTTGAGGATCGGCCCCCAATATTTCAACTTGCCGTCCATGGTGTGCTTGATGTGTTCGACGGTCGGCGCAGAGGCCAGCACCTTGGCATCCGGGAACGCGGCGGTCAGGGTCTCCAGACCAAAATAGTAGTCGGGATCGCCGTGGCTGATGTAGATCGTGGTCAATTGCTTGCCGCTGGCGCGGATTTTCTGCACCACCTGTTCGGCCTGGGACTTGCCGAACTGGGCGTCCACCAACACCACTTCTTTTTCCCCACTGACCAATACCGAGGTCACCGGGAAAACGGCCGTCGCGCCAGGGTTGTAGACCTCCAGGGCAAGGTCGGCTGCCCAGGTGTTGGCCGCAAAAATCATCGAAGCGCTGGTCAGCAGCAGACGCTTGAATAAGGTGGATCCGGTCATGTTGTGCTCCGTTGTGCATAAGCCCGATTGGGAATGAGCGCAGCTTAGGGACCTGACTCGTTTCAAAAAATGCGATGCTTGGACATAGTTTGTTTCTGAAATCGGGCAAATCATGGATCGTCTACAAGCAATGCAAGTGTTCGTCGCCGTGGTGGAACTGGGCAGTCAGTCGGCAGCAGCCGAACATCTGGACCTGTCACGACCGGTGGTGTCACGGTATCTGGCGGAACTGGAAGACTGGGTTGGTGCCCGACTGATGCACCGCACCACTCGCAAATTGAGCCTGACGGCCGCGGGTTTGGAGATCCTGCCGCGCTGTCGGCAGATGCTGGATCTGTCCGGCGACATGCAGGCCGCCGTCAGTACGTCGGACGATGCGCCACGGGGTATGCTGCGCATCAGCGCCAGCACCTCGTTCGGCCAAGCCCAATTGGCGGCAGCCATGACCGAGTTCGTCGTGCGCTACCCAGGGGTCAGCGTCGACCTGCAAATGCTCGACCGCACCGTGAACCTGGTGGACGAGCGCATCGACCTGGCGATCCGCATGAGCAACGACCTGGACCCGAACCTGATTGCCCGGCGCCTCACAGTCTGTCGCTCGGTGATCTGCGCCTCGCCCGGCTACCTGCGTGAACACCCAACGCCCCAACGGGTCGAGGATTTGAGCCGGCACAACTGCCTGACCCACTCCTACGTCGGCAAGAGCCTGTGGCATTTCGAGCAGGACGGCGAGCAGGTCTCGGTGCCGGTGCAGGGCAACATCAGCGCCAACGAGGCCAGCACATTGCTGCAGGCCACGATAGCCGGTGCGGGCGTGGCGATGCTGCCCAGCTACCAGGCCGGCACGCACATCAAGAACGGCGAACTGATCCGCCTGTTGCCCCACGCCGAACCCCGCCGGATGAACATGTACGCGGTGTATGCCTCACGCAAACACATGCCGTCGGCGCTGCGCAGCCTGCTGGATTTTTTGGTACTCAAATTTCCCGAGAGGCCGGAGTGGGATGTTGGGTTGTAAACGATAGCCGCCTCACCGCCAACTTCCTGTGGGAGCGGGCTTGCTCGCGAAGGCGTAGTGCCAGCCAAGTAGATGTCGACTGATACACCGCTTTCGCGAGCAAGCTCGCTCCCACAGGGGGTCACCGTGGTTCTCAAGTACTGCACCAGGATTTCACCAATAGCCCGCCCCAAGGCATACTTGCCACCCTCCGTATTCCAGAACCCAGAACCGCCCCATGCGTATCCACGTCAGTTTCATCGACCGCGTCGGCATTACCCAGGAAGTCCTGGCGCTGCTCGGTGGGCGCAATCTCAATCTGGATGCGGTGGAGATGGTGCCGCCCAACGTCTACATCGATGCCCCGACCCTCAGCCCGCAGGTGCTGGACGAATTACGCGAGGCGCTGTTCAGCGTGCGGGGCGTGCAGGCGGTCACCGTGGTGGACATCCTGCCCGGCCAGCGTCGGCATTTGCAGCTCGACGCCCTGCTCGCGGCCATGACCGACCCGGTACTGGCCCTCGACAGCGCCGGCCACGTATTGCTGGCCAACCCGGCGTTGATCGCCCTGTACGGGCGTGAACCGGCCGGGGAAAGCGTTGCCGAGCTGTTCGGTGACGAAGCCCTGTTGGTCGCTCTGCTGGAGAATGGTTTCCGCCTGCCGCTTCGGGAAATCACCCTCAACGGCCAGACCTTACTGCTGGACGCCACGCCCATTACAAACGCCGGTGCGTTGCTGACCCTCTATCAGCCAAACCGCATCGGCGAACGCCTGTCGGCGCTGCACCACGACCACGCCGAAGGGTTTGACGCGTTGCTGGGCGAATCCCCGGCGATCCGCACCCTCAAGGCCCGGGCCCAGCGGGTAGCGGCGTTGGATGCACCGTTGCTGATCCAGGGCGAAACCGGCACGGGCAAAGAGCTGGTGGCCCGGGCCTGCCATGCCATCAGTGCCCGCCACGGCGCGCCGTTCCTGGCCCTGAACTGTGCGGCGCTGCCGGAGAATCTGGCCGAAAGTGAACTGTTCGGCTACGCCCCCGGCGCCTTCACCGGCGCGCAACGGGGTGGCAAGCCGGGGCTGATGGAACTGGCGAACCAGGGCACGGTATTTCTCGATGAAATCGGCGAGATGTCGCCCTACCTGCAAGCCAAGCTGCTGCGGTTCTTGAACGATGGCAGCTTCCGTCGGGTCGGCGGCGACCGGGAAATCAAGGTCAACGTGCGCATTCTTAGCGCGACCCACCGCAACCTGGAAAAAATGGTCAGCGAAGGTTCGTTCCGCGAAGACCTGTTCTATCGCCTGAACGTGCTCAACGTCGAAGTACCGCCGCTGCGTGAGCGTGGCCAGGACATCTTGCTGCTGGCGCGCTACTTCATGCAGCAGGCCTGTGCGCAAATCCAGCGCCCGGTCTGCCGCTTGGCCCCCGGCACCTACCCGGCGCTGCTGGGCAACCGCTGGCCGGGCAATGTGCGGCAATTGCAGAACGTGATCTTCCGCGCCGCGGCCATTTGTGAAAGCAGCCTGGTGGACATTGGCGACCTGGACATTGCCGGCACGTCCGTGGCGCGCCAGGGTGACGTGGAAGTCGAGAGCCTTGAGCAAGCGGTGGAAGCCTTCGAAAAACATCTGCTCGAAAGCCTCTACGTCAACTACCCCTCGACCCGCCAGCTCGCCAGCCGCCTGCAAACCTCCCATACAGCGATTGCCCATCGGTTGCGTAAATACGGGATTTCCGGCAAGCCGTAAGCACGCTGCTGCCCTCTGTGGGAGCGAGCCTGCTCGCGATAGCGATGTATCAGTCAATATCCGTGCTGGCTGACCCACCGCTATCGCGAGCAGGCTCGCTCCCACATTGGGACCTGCGGCGTCCCTGGAACCTGGCTCAAAAACGACCTCCACCTGTACTGAAAGCGCTACAGTGGAACGATATCGATACACTTGGCGCTAAGCTGCGCCGCGCAAGGCTTTGATCCCACAGCGATTTTTTCCAGGCGTATAGCTGTAGCGTTTTCGCTACAGCTCAATACAACCTGCGCTCGACATAACCAAGTAAGCCATTGATATATAAGTATTTATTAGCATTGGCCGCATTCTTGCTAAGGATATAACCATTCGGCCGGGCCAAGCCCCGCGCCTTTCTTCGCGTCCACCAGACGAATCTGGCCCCAGGAGTTTCCATGAGCGAGTTGCGTTTCACTGAAGATCACGAATGGCTGCGCACTGAAGCCGACGGCAGCGTTACCGTCGGTATTACCGCGTTTGCCCAGAACGCCTTGGGCGATGTGGTCTATGTTCAGTTACCGGAACTGCAAAGCTACGCCAAGGGTGACGAAGCCTCTACCGTGGAATCGGTGAAAGCCGCCAGCGGCGTGTACATGCCGCTGGACGGAGAAGTGCTGGAAGTGAACCCGGCCCTGGAAAGCAATCCGGAACTGGTCAACGAAGATCCGCTGGGCGCAGGCTGGTTTTTCCGATTCAAGCCCGCCGACGCCACCCAAGTTGACCAACTGCTGAATCAGGACGCCTATGACCGCCTGATCAAAGCCAACGCCGAAGCCTGAGGAGCGCAACATGACCGTTAATCTCGGCACCGCCAACGAATTCATCGCCCGCCACATCGGCCCGCGAGCCAGCGACGAGCAAGCCATGCTCGAGCGCCTGGGCTACGACTCCCTGGAAGCGTTGAGCGCCAGCGTCATTCCGGAAAGCATCAAGGGCACCAGCGTGCTGGACATGGGCGACGGCCAGAGCGAAGCCGATGCACTGGCCTCGATCAAGGCCATCGCCAGCAAGAACCAACTGTTCAAGACCTACATCGGCCAGGGCTACTACAACTGCCACACGCCAGCGCCGATCCTGCGCAACCTGCTGGAAAACCCGGCCTGGTACACCGCCTATACCCCCTACCAGCCGGAAATTTCCCAGGGCCGTCTCGAGGCACTGCTGAACTTCCAGACCTTGATCAGCGACCTGACCGGCCTGCCGATCGCCAACGCATCCTTGCTGGACGAAGCCACCGCCGCCGCCGAGGCCATGACCTTCTGCAAGCGCCTGAGCAAGAACAAGGGCAGCAATGCCTTCTTCGCTTCCCGCCATTGCCACCCGCAAACCCTCGATGTGCTGCGCACCCGTGCCGAGCCCTTGGGCATCGACGTGGTCGTGGGCGACGAACGCGAACTGACCGATGTCGGCAGTTTCTTCGGCGCGCTGTTGCAATACCCAGCCAGCAACGGTGACCTGTTCGATTACCGTGAACTGACCGAACGCTTCCATGCCGCCAACGCCCTGGTCGCTGTCGCCGCAGACCTGCTGGCCCTGACCCTGCTGACGGCACCGGGTGAGTTCGGCGCCGACGTGGCCATCGGCAGCGCCCAGCGCTTCGGCGTGCCATTGGGCTTTGGCGGCCCACACGCGGCGTATTTCTCTACCAAGGATGCCTTCAAGCGCGATATGCCGGGCCGCCTTGTGGGTGTTTCCGTGGACCGTTTCGGCAAGCCGGCCTTGCGCCTGGCGATGCAGACCCGCGAACAACACATCCGTCGCGAGAAAGCCACGAGCAACATTTGCACCGCCCAGGTCTTGCTGGCCAACATCGCCAGCATGTACGCCGTGTATCACGGCCCTAAAGGCCTGACTCAGATCGCCAACCGCATCCATCACCTCACCGCGATCCTCGCCAAGGGCTTGGGCGCCTTGGGTCTGGCTGTCGAGCAGGACAGCTTTTTCGACACCCTGACCCTGCACACCGGCGCGCAAACCGCTGCCCTGCACGACAAGGCGCGTGCCCAGCGCATCAACCTGCGCGTGGTGGACGCTGAACGCCTGGGCTTGTCCCTGGACGAAACCACCTGCCAGGCGGACGTCGAAACGCTGTGGAGCCTGTTGGCCGACGGCAAGGCCCTGCCGGACTTCGCCGCCCTGGCCGCCACCGTGCACAGCCGTATCCCGGCCGAGCTGGTGCGCCAGTCGGCGGTCCTCAGCCACCCGGTGTTCAACCGCTATCACTCCGAAACCGAGCTGATGCGCTACCTGCGCAAGCTCGCCGACAAGGACCTGGCCCTGGATCGCACCATGATCCCGCTGGGTTCCTGCACCATGAAACTCAACGCCGCCAGCGAAATGATCCCGGTGACCTGGGCCGAGTTCGGCGCCCTGCACCCGTTCGCCCCCGCCGAACAGAGCGCTGGCTACCAGCAACTGACCGACGAACTGGAAGCCATGCTCTGCGCTGCCACCGGTTACGACGCGGTGTCGTTGCAACCCAACGCCGGTTCCCAGGGTGAATACGCCGGTCTGCTGGCGATCCGCGCCTATCACCAGAGCCGTGGCGAAGACCGTCGCGATATCTGCCTGATCCCATCGTCGGCCCACGGCACCAACCCGGCCACCGCCAACATGGCCGGCATGCGTGTGGTCGTGACCGCCTGCGATGCTCGCGGCAACGTCGACATCGAAGACCTGCGGGCCAAGGCCACCGAGCACCGCGAACACCTCGCGGCGCTGATGATCACCTACCCGTCCACCCACGGTGTGTTCGAGGAAGGCATCCGCGAAATCTGCGGGATCATTCATGACAACGGCGGCCAGGTGTACATCGATGGCGCCAACATGAACGCCATGGTCGGCCTCTGCGCCCCGGGCAAGTTCGGTGGCGACGTGTCGCACCTGAACCTGCACAAGACCTTTTGCATTCCTCACGGCGGTGGCGGCCCAGGTGTCGGCCCGATCGGCGTCAAGTCCCACCTGGCACCGTTCCTGCCGGGCCACGCCAACATGGCGCGCAAGGAAGGCGCGGTGTGCGCGGCGCCATTTGGCAGCGCAAGCATCCTGCCGATCACCTGGATGTACATCCGCATGATGGGCGGTGCGGGCCTCAAGCGTGCCTCGCAGTTGGCAATCCTCAACGCCAACTACATTGCCCGCCGTCTGGAAGAGCATTACCCGGTGCTCTACTCCGGCAGCAACGGCCTGGTGGCCCACGAATGCATCCTCGACCTGCGCCCGCTCAAGGACAGCAGCGGCATCAGCGTCGATGACGTGGCCAAGCGCCTGATCGACTTCGGCTTCCACGCCCCGACCATGTCGTTCCCAGTGGCCGGTACGCTGATGATCGAGCCGACCGAAAGCGAATCCAAGGAAGAACTGGACCGCTTCTGCGACGCCATGATCTGCATCCGCGAAGAAATCCGCGCGGTGGAAAACGGCAGCCTGGACAAAGACGACAACCCACTGAAAAACGCCCCCCACACCGCCGCGGAAATCGTCGGCGAGTGGACCCACCCCTATAGCCGCGAACAAGCGGTGTACCCGGTGGCGTCGTTGATCGACGGCAAATACTGGCCGCCGGTAGGCCGGGTCGACAACGTGTTCGGCGACCGCAACCTGGTCTGCGCCTGCCCGTCGATCGAAAGCTACGCTTGACCTGAGCGGAGGGCGATCTACCAGCCCTCCGAATCCTCTGTGGGAGCGAGCCTGCTCGCGATAGCGGCGTAACAGCCAATAGAGTTGTTGCCTGACACTCCGCTATAGCGAGCCTGCTCGCGATAGCGGCGTAACAGCCAATAGAGATGTTGCCTGACACTCCGCTATCGCGAGCCTGCTCGCTCCCACAAGGATCTATGCCAGACCTTAAACCGTCGATCCTCATAAAAAGAAACCGGAGAAACACCATGTCGTTAAGCGTGTTCGACCTGTTCAAAATCGGCATCGGCCCCTCCAGTTCCCACACGGTCGGCCCGATGCGTGCCGCTGCCCGTTTCGTCGAAGGGCTGCGTCGTGATGACCTGCTCAACACCACCGCCAGCGTCAAGGTCGAGCTCTACGGCTCACTCGGCGCCACCGGCAAAGGCCACGGCAGTGACAAGGCCGTGCTGCTGGGTCTGGAAGGCGAACACCCGGATACCGTGGACACTGAAACGGTCGACGCCCGCTTGCGAGAGATTCGCAGCAACGGGCGCCTGAACCTGCTGGGTGAACACTGCATTGAATTCAACGAAAAACTGCACCTGGCGATGATTCGCAAGCCGCTGCCTTTTCATCCCAACGGCATGATCTTCCGCGCTTTTGACGCGGCGGGCCTGCAGGTGCGCAGCCGCGAGTATTACTCGGTAGGCGGTGGTTTTGTCGTCGACGAAAGCGCTGCCGGCGCCGACCGTATCGTCGAAGATGCCACCCCCCTGACCTTCCCGTTCAAAAGCGCCAAGGACTTGTTGAGCCATTGCACCACCTATGGCTTGTCCATCAGCCAGGTGATGCTGACCAACGAAAGTGCCTGGCGCCCCGAAGCCGAAACCCGCGCCGGCCTGCTGAAGATCTGGCAGGTGATGCAGGATTGCGTGGCGGCCGGCTGCCGCAACGAAGGCATTCTGCCGGGCGGGCTGAAGGTCAAGCGCCGGGCGGCGGCGCTGCACCGTCAGTTGTGCAAGAACCCGGAAGCTGCCCTGCGCGACCCGCTGTCGGTGCTGGACTGGGTCAACCTGTATGCCCTGGCCGTCAACGAAGAAAACGCCTACGGTGGCCGCGTCGTCACCGCGCCGACCAACGGCGCGGCGGGAATCATCCCGGCCGTACTGCATTACTACATGCGCTTCATCCCTGGGGCCAATGAAGATGGCGTCGTGCGGTTCCTGCTGACCGCCGCCGCCATCGGCATCCTGTACAAGGAAAACGCCTCCATCTCCGGCGCCGAAGTCGGTTGCCAGGGTGAAGTCGGCGTGGCCTGTTCCATGGCCGCCGGCGCCCTGTGCGAAGTGCTCGGCGGCAGCGTGCAGCAAGTGGAAAACGCCGCCGAGATCGGCATGGAACACAACCTCGGCCTGACCTGCGACCCCATCGGCGGCCTGGTGCAAGTGCCGTGCATCGAGCGCAACGCCATGGGCTCGGTGAAAGCCATCAATGCGGTGCGCATGGCCATGCGCGGCGACGGGCATCACTTCGTTTCCCTCGACAAAGTCATCCGCACCATGCGCCAGACCGGCGCCGACATGAAAAGCAAATACAAGGAGACCGCCCGCGGCGGTCTGGCTGTCAACATCATCGAATGCTGATGCGCTTGCCTCACTTCTACATTTTTTCCAGGAGCTGATATGTCCACCGAACCATTGCTGAAGACCCCGTTGCACGCCCTGCACCTCGAACTCGGCGCCCGCATGGTGCCGTTCGCCGGCTATGACATGCCGGTGCAATACCCATTGGGCGTGATGAAAGAACATCAGCACACCCGCGATCAGGCCGGGCTGTTCGACGTGTCCCACATGGGCCAGATCCGCCTGAGCGGCGCAAACGCCGCCAAAGCCTTGGAAACCCTGGTGCCGGTGGACATCATCGACCTGCCGGTGGGCATGCAGCGCTATGCCATGTTCACCAACGAAAACGGCGGCATCCTCGACGATCTGATGGTCGCCAACCTGGGCAACGACGAGCTGTTCCTGGTGGTCAACGCGGCCTGCAAGGAGCAGGACCTGGCCCACCTGCGCGCCCATATCGGCGACCAGTGCAGCATCGAGCCACTGTTCGAAGCTCGCGCCCTGCTCGCCCTGCAAGGCCCGGCCGCCGTCACCGTGCTTGCACGACTGGCGCCAGACGTGGCGAAGATGACCTTCATGCAGTTCCAGCGCGTCACGCTGCTGGGTATGGACTGCTTTGTCAGCCGTTCGGGTTACACCGGTGAAGACGGTTTCGAGATCTCGGTGCCCGCCGCCGAGGCCGAAAAGCTGGCCCGCGCCCTACTGGCAGAGCCGGAAGTGGCCGCCATCGGTCTGGGCGCTCGCGACTCCCTGCGCCTGGAAGCCGGCCTGTGCCTTTATGGCCACGACATGAACACCGAAACGACCCCGATCGAAGCCAGCCTGCTGTGGGCGATCTCTAAAGCCCGCCGCGCCGATGGCGTCAGGGCCGGTGGTTTCCCGGGCGCTGAAACCGTGTTCGCCCAGCAACAGGGCGGCGTGAAGCGCAAACGCGTCGGCCTGCTGCCCCAGGAACGCACACCCGTGCGCGAAGGTGCAGAGATCGTCGACGAAGCGGGCGAGATTATCGGTACGGTGTGCAGCGGCGGTTTCGGCCCGACCTTGGGCGCTCCGTTGGCGATGGGTTACCTGAACAGCGCCTATGTCGCACTGGATACGCCAGTCTGGGCCATCGTGCGTGGGAAAAAAGTGCCTTTGCTTGTAAGCAAAATGCCATTTGTTCCACAACGCTACTACCGCGGTTGATTGACTGTTTCTATACGTAACGCGGTTGCGTTATACGTGCACTAATGTGTAACGCAACCGCCATAAAAAGGTGCGTCTACTCGATATTGAAATTGCACCTATTACGTTGAAAACAATTGAACTAGCCTATCGAATAAGCCCCAGCCCGCAGCCCCTGTAAATACGAGAATGCCGAGCAAATACGGGGCCTTCAGAGGGGGTTGTTTTTTTGTTCATAGTTGGCGTAGAGTTTGATCACTGTGTTTGCATGGGTCGCTTGGAACCGTGACCTGGGCAGTAGCTTATGAAGTTCGCTACATCCCGCTCGACGTCTCTTACTTTCCTGCAACCCAGCCCCAGTACTCTTTCATGTGGAAGAGGCTGTCATTAATTTAGCGTCAAGGAAATAAGAAAATGTCTGATCGTCAGAGCGGTACCGTCAAGTGGTTCAACGACGAAAAAGGTTTTGGTTTTATCACTCCTGAAAACGGTCCGGATCTGTTCGTGCACTTCCGCGCCATCCAGGGCACCGGTTTCAAAAGCCTGAAGGAAGGCCAGAAAGTCACTTTCGTCGCAGTGCAGGGCCAAAAAGGCATGCAGGCCGACCAAGTGGAACCCCTCCCATAGGTTGTAGCTTTTGCGCATTAAAAAAGCCCCTGATTGATATCAGGGGCTTTTTTATGGGCGTAAATCCGTAAAATGGCCTCTTTTTCGTCCGAGGCCGTCATGCCCAAACACCTGCTCATCCCCCAAGGCGAGTTCCCTCCCGCCACCCTGGGCCGTCGCCTGGCCGCGATGTTCTATGACTTTTTGCTGTGCACAGCCCTGCTGATCGTCACTGGCGGCGTCTACAAGATGATTCAGATGGCGATCATCGGCGAAGAAAAAATGCGCGCCCTCACCGACGCCGGCGCACTGGACGGCGACCCGCTACTGTCCACCGTGCTGCTTTTCGTGCTGTTCGGCTTCTTCGCCAAGTTCTGGACCCACAACGGCCAGACCTTGGGCATGCAGGTGTGGTGCATTCGCGTGCAGAACGCCGATGGCACGGCGATCAGCCTGTGGCAGGCCCTGTTGCGATTTGTCGTGTCGATCGCCTCATTGCTGCTGGCGGGACTGGGCTTCATCTGGTCGCTGTTAGACAAGCGCAAGCGCACCTGGCATGACATCTACTCGGATACGCAGCTGGTGCGAATTCCCAAGAAAAAGAAATAGGTCGCAAGCTGCAAGCTTTGGACTTGCAGCTTGCAACTTGGAGCTACCTTCAGGCATTGCCCGCCAGCTTCATCCGCGCCGCCTGGGTGAAGTCCAGCATGCGCTTGAGCGGGCGAATGGCCTGGGGGATCAGCGCCGGGTCGACGAATATCTCGTTGGTGCCTTCCTGCAGGCTCTTGAGCGTGCGCTCCAGGGTATTCATCGCCATCCACGGGCAGTGCGCGCAACTGCGGCATGCCGCGCCGTTGCCGGCGGTGGGGGCTTCGATGAAGACCTTGTCGGGGCACAACTGCTGCATCTTGTAGAAGATGCCACGGTCAGTGGCGACAATCAGCGTTTTGTTCGGCAGGCTTTGGGCCGCGGCGATCAACTGGCTGGTGGAGCCCACCGCATCGGCCAGTTCAATCACCGAAGTTGGCGACTCGGGGTGCACCAGGATTGCGGCGTCCGGGTACAGCGCCTTCATGTCCTCCAACTGCTTGGACTTGAACTCTTCGTGAACGATGCAGGCGCCGTCCCAGAGCAGCATGTCGGCGCCGGTCTTGCGCTGGATATAAGTGCCCAGGTGCTTGTCGGGGCCCCAGATGATCGTCTCGCCGTTGTCCATCAGGCTCTCGACGATTTCCAGTGCGCAACTGGACGTCACCACCCAGTCGGCCCGGGCTTTGACCGCTGCCGACGTGTTGGCGTACACCACCACGGTGCGTTCCGGATGCTGGTCGCAGAACGCCGAGAACTCCTCCACCGGGCAACCCAGGTCCAGGGAGCACGTGGCTTCCAGGGTCGGCATCAATACGCGTTTTTCGGGGTTGAGGATCTTGGCGGTCTCGCCCATGAACTTGACCCCGGCCACCACCACGGTCTTGGCCGGATGGGCGTTGCCGAAGCGGGCCATTTCCAGGGAGTCGGACACACAGCCCCCGGTCTCTTCGGCCAGGGCCTGGATGATCGGGTCGCAGTAGAAGTGCGCGACCAGCACCGCATCCTGAGCCTTGAGCTCGGCGGCGATGGCGGCGCGGTACCAGGCCTCTTGCTCGGCGGTCAGCGGCTTGGGCTGTTTGGCGTCGAGATGGGCCTGAACCAGAAGGCGTTCGGAAATTTGCGTCATGTTCGCAAGACCTGCAGGCGCGTTTTGCGCGAAAGTCGAGTATACACCCGGCTCCGGACCACTCGGGTACCGCCGGGAAAGTGGGTATCAATCAGGCACGGTATAGCGTGAAGCCGGCAAGGCTACAGAATAACCCGCCGTTGCAAAAGATCATTCTGACCTGTGCCCTGTGGCCAGCGCTCTATCTGTGGGAGCAAGGCTTGCCCGCGAAGCTGGCGCCTCGATTTCTGAAAAACCGCATGGCCTTCATCGCGAGCAAGCCTTGCTCCCATAGCCGCGTCAACCTGACTGAAATGTAATCACTTCGCGTTCCCGCCTGTGTCATCTTTCTTTCAACCCTGCACACGGACGCCCCTGTGCTCGCTGCAAATCGACTGACGGACTTCAAACGGCATGCAATCAAATACTTCCCGGCGAACCTTCGTAAAAGGCCTGACTGCCGGCGGCATCCTGGCTGGCCTGGGCTTGTGGCGCGCGCCCGTCTGGGCGGTCACCAGCCCCGGCCAACCCAATGTACTGACGGGCACCGAATTCGACCTGTTCATCGGCGAAAGCCCGGTCAACTTCACCGGCAATCCGCGCACCGCCCAGACCATCAACGGCGGCATCCCCGGCCCGCTGCTGCGCTGGCGTGAGGGTGACACCGTGACCCTGCGGGTGCGCAACCGTTTGAAAGATCCAACCTCCATCCACTGGCACGGCATTCTGCTGCCGGCCAACATGGACGGCGTGCCGGGGTTGAGCTTCAAGGGCATCGAGCCCGATGGCATGTACGTCTATCAATTCAAGGTCCGGCAAAACGGTACTTACTGGTACCACAGTCATTCCGGCTTCCAGGAACAGTCCGGGGTCTACGGCCCACTGGTGATCGACGCCAAGGAGCCCGAGCCCTTCCAGTACGAGCGCGACTACGTGGTGATGCTCACCGACTGGACCGACGAAGACCCCGCCGATGTCATCCGCAAGCTCAAGAAGCAATCGGACTACTACAACTACAACAAACGCACCGTCGGTGATTTCATTGACGATGTCGGCAAGAACGGCTGGGCCGCCACCGTGGCCGATCGCAAGATGTGGGCCGAAATGAAGATGAACCCCACCGACCTGGCCGACATCAGTGGCGCCACCTACACCTACCTCATGAACGGCCAGACGCCGGACATGAACTGGACCGGTCTGTTCAAACCCGGCGAACGCCTTCGCCTGCGCTTGATCAATGGCTCCTCCATGACCTATTTCGACGTGCGCATCCCCGGCCTGAAAATGACCGTGGTGGCGTCCGATGGACAGTACGTCAAACCGGTGAGCGTCGATGAGCTGCGCATCGCCGTGGCCGAAACCTATGACGTTATCGTCGAGCCAAGCGAAGAAGCCTATACGCTGTTTGCCCAATCGATGGATCGCACCGGCTACGCCTGCGGCACCCTGGCGACCCGTTCCGGTCTTTCGGCAACGGTGCCGCCGCTGGATCCACGGCCACTGGTCACCATGGACGACATGGGCATGGGTGGTATGGATCACGGCTCGATGCAGGGCATGGCGGGCATGGATCACAGTCAAATGGCGGGGATGGACCACGGCTCCATGCAAGGCATGGACGACGGGCTGTCCCATCCAGACTCCGAAAAAGACAATCCGCTGGTGGACATGCAGGCCATGAGCGTCAGCCCCAAGCTCGACGACCCGGGCATGGGCCTGCGCAACAACGGTCGCAAGGTCCTCACCTACTCGGACCTGCGCAGCACGTTCCCCGACCCCGACGGGCGTGAACCGGGCCGCACCCTTGAACTGCACCTGACCGGCCACATGGAGAAATTCAGCTGGTCGTTCAACGGCGTGAAGTTCTCCGATGCCGCACCGCTGCTGCTCAAGTACGGCGAGCGCCTGCGCATCGTGCTGATCAACGACACCATGATGACTCACCCCATCCACCTGCACGGTATGTGGAGCGATCTGGAGGACGAGAATGGCCAGTTCATGGTGCGTAAACACACCATCGATGTGCCGCCGGGCTCCAAACGCAGTTACCGGGTCACCGCCGACGCCCTCGGACGCTGGGCATATCACTGCCACTTGCTGTTCCACATGGAGATGGGGATGTTCCGTGAAGTTCGGGTGCAGGAATGAGGAGCCGACCATGACCACTATTTTTCACTACCCCCTGGCACTTTTTGCCAGCCTCACCCTGGGCGCCACTGGCTCGGCCTGGGCCGCGAGCGATGCCATGCAAGGCATGGATCACAGCCAGATGCAGGGGATGGACCATAGCCAGATGCAAGGCATGGACTCGATGCAGGGTATGGAACCGATGCAATCGGCCCCCACCAGCAGCCGCACGCCGATTCCCGAGCTGACCGACGCCGACCGCGCCGCCGTCTACGAAGACCATGGCGGCCATGCCGTGCATGACAGCGCCATCCATTCATTCTTGCTCATCGACCAATTGGAATGGCAAGACGCCGATGATGGCAGTGCCCTGAGCTGGGACGCCTCGGGCTGGATCGGCGGCGACATCGATCGCTTGTGGCTGCGCTCCGAAGGCGAACGCACCAACGGCAAGACCGAGGAAGCCGAACTCCAGGCCCTGTGGGGGCATGCCGTCAGCCCCTGGTGGGACGTGGTCGCCGGCGTGCGCCAGGATTTCAAGCCGGGCGACCCGCAAACCTGGGCCGCCTTCGGTGTACAGGGCATGGCGCTGTATAACTTTGAAGCCGAGGCCACCGCGTTCATCGGCGAAGGCGGTCAGAGTGCGGTGCGCCTGGAAGGCGACTACGACATCCTGCTGACCAATCGTCTGATCCTGCAACCCACCGCCGAAGCCAACTTTTACGGCAAGAACGATCCCGATCGCGGTGTCGGCTCCGGGCTGTCGGACACTGAAGTGGGTGTGCGGCTGCGCTACGAAATCCGCCGTGAGTTCGCCCCTTATATCGGCGTCACTTGGAACCGCGTCTACGGCAACACTGCCGACTACGCCCGGGAAGAGAACGAAGACCGCAGCGAGGCACGCCTGGTGCTGGGCGTGCGCATGTGGTTCTAAGGGTGCATGTCATCTCAATCAACCAAAAAAACTAGAAACCTGAGCTGTAGGAGTCCTTGCATGTCATTTATCAGAACCGCTGTAGTCACCGTCGCGCTGTCCACAGGTCTGTTAATCAGTGGCCTGGCCCAAGCGCACCCAAAGCTGCTTTCCTCCACGCCCGCCGAAGGTGCTGAAGGTGCGGCGCCGGCAAAGATCGAACTGCATTTTTCCGAGAACCTGATGACCAAGTTCTCCGGCGCCAAGCTGGTCATGACCGGGATGCCCGGCATGTCGGCGCACTCGCCCATGCCCATGAAGGCCAAGGTCTCCGGCAGCGATGACCCCAAAACCATGGTCATTACCCCGAACGCTCCGCTCACCACCGGCACCTACCAGGTCCAGTGGCGCGCGGTGTCGTCCGATACTCACCCGATCACTGGCAATGTCACGTTCAAGGTGAAGTGACTTGAGCGCCTCGATCAACATTGACCTGCTCAACATTGTTCTGCGCTTTGCCCTGTACCTGGATCTGATGGTGTTGTTCGGCCTGGCCGCGTTCGGTCTGTATAGCTTGCGCGGTCCAGAGCGGATCTCGGGCGTGGTGGTGCACTTCAAAGCACTTGTGCTGACCACAGCGCTGTTTGGCGTGCTGTTGTCGGTGGCCGCCATGCTGTGCATGGCCTGGGCCATGAGCGGCGTCACCGACTGGAACGAGCTGCTGCCGCACATTGAAATGATGGTGTTCGAAACCGACGTGGGTTTGAGCTGGCGTGTTCGGATCGCGGCGCTGTTGCTGGCGACAATTGCTGTGGCCCTGAACCACCCGGCACCGACCGCCAGCTTGTGGCTGGTCACCCTCAGCGGTGCCGTGGCCCTGGCGACACTGGCCTGGGCCGGGCATGGCGCCATGGACGAAGGCCTGCGCCGTAACTGGCACTTCATCACCGATTTTCTGCACCTGTGGGCGGCGGGCGGCTGGGTGGGCGCCCTGACTGCGTTTGCCCTGCTGCTTCGCCAGGCTGAACACCGGCTGCCGGTCCTGGCGCGAACCCTGACCGGGTTTGAAACAGCCGGAGCGGTGATTGTGGTGGTGATCAGTGTGACAGGGGTGGTGAACTATCTGTTCATCGTCGGTCCTCGCGTCGACGGGCTGCTGGATAGCACCTATGGTCAATTGCTGGCGCTTAAAGTCGTGTTGTTCGCGGCGATGCTGGTGTTTGCCGCGCTGAATCGTTTTCATCTGAGCCCGTTGCTGGAACAGGCTCGGCAGACCGGGGAGCACAGCGTGGCGGTCAATGCCCTGCGGCGCAGCATGGCTCTGGAGTTGTCCGTGGCGGTGGTAATACTGGCGTTGGTGGCATGGCTCGGGACGTTGAGTCCGGCGATGGAATAGCACGACTGACTCCGCTGAACAGGGGTTTGGAGTGCACCTGATTTTTAAATACCCCCCACCAGATTTCAGTTTGCCCCACCCCTCACATCCCAGCCTAAATGGAGCTTTATCCAGCAAGGCTCTGTTATGGAAAACGTTCGAACTTCAAGCACCCACGCCGTCTGGCTGATGGTCAGCGTGGTGTTGGTGGCACTGAACCTGCGCCCCTCTATGGCGGCTGTCGGGCCATTGTTATCAGCCATTCGCGGCGAGGTGCCGCTGAGTTTCAGCACCGCTTCGTTACTGACCATGTTGCCGGTCATGGCCATGGGTCTGGCGATGTTCTTGGGCATGCGCATTGCCCTGCGCATCGGTGAGCACCGCACCATCGTGCTGTCGCTGCTGATCATCGGCATCGCCACGGCATCGCGCCTGTACCTGGACAGCGCCGTCGAGCTGATTATCAGCGCGGTGCTGGCGGGGATCGGTATCGCCCTGATCCAAGCCGTGATGCCGGCACTGATCAAATCGCGCTTCGCCGACAATGTCTCGTTGTTCATGGGCCTGTACGTCACGTCCATCATGGGCGGCGCGGCGATTGCGGCGTCGTTTTCTCCGTTCGTCCTGGCGCAGACCGGCAGCTGGCGTATCGGCCTGGCGATCTGGGCACTGCTGGCGTTGATCGCCCTGGGCTGCTGGTACGCCCAGCGCGCGGCCGTCACGCCCTTGCCCGCAGCCCCGGCACAGCGCCAGGAATCGTTTTTCAGCAACTCGCGGGCCTGGCTGCTGGCGATCTTCTTCGGCCTCGGCACCGCCTCCTACACTTGCGTGCTGGCGTGGCTAGCGCCGTATTACGTGGAGAAAGGCTGGAGCGAACAGCACGCCGGCCTGCTGCTGGGGTTCCTCACCGCGATGGAAGTATTGTCCGGCCTCGTCACCCCGGCGATTGCCAACCGCAGCCAGGATAAGCGCCTGGTCCTGGCGGTTTTGCTGGCCCTGATCATCGCGGGGTTCTGCGGCCTGATCCTCAGCCCGGACCGCTTCAGCCTGCTGTGGCCTTGCCTGCTGGGGCTGGGCATTGGCGGTCTGTTCCCAATGAGCCTGATCGTGTCCCTCGATCACTTGGACAACCCACGTCGGGCCGGTGGTCTGACGGCGTTCGTGCAAGGTATCGGCTACCTGATCGCTGGCCTCTCGCCGTTGATTGCCGGGATGATCCGCGATCAGTTGGGCAGCTTCGAATGGGCCTGGTGGTCGCTCACGGCGGTCATGGCGCTGATGATCGTGATGGTCCTGCGCTTCAATCCCAAACACTACGCGCGACACATCAGCTAGTGGCGTCAAAGGGCTGCAGTTGACTGCGGCCCTGTTTTTCACACTCACCATGATAGCCGGCCGATTTGTCCCTCATGACGTTACGGTATTTGAAAGCAGGAATAGAACCTTGATGAAAAACGTCGGTTTCGCAGCCGCTCACTGGGGCATGCTCATCTGGGCAATCCTGATCGCAGCGTCGTTCTTTGCCGCGGCGCAGGTCAGTCAGTCAATCGATCCGATCCTGCTCACCGGCTTGCGACTGCTGTTTTCCGCCCTGATGTTCCTGCCGCTGTTACTGCTGAAAAACACCTCGCCGGTCTCCGGCAAAGGCCTGCTGGCCCATGCCGTACTTGGCCTGTTGCTGGCAACGTACTTCGGTTCGTTGTTCGAAGCGTTGCGCTACACCTCGGCGGTCAATACCGCGACGCTGTACACGCTGGTGCCGTTGATGACCTTGTTGTTCGAGGTATTTCTGCTGCCCAACCCAAGCCTCAAGACCCGCCTGCTGCCGATGTCGACCGCAGCGATCGGCGCAGTGTTGCTGACCCTCAAAGGGTCGGCTCCGGGACAATTGCCGGCGCTCTATCCCGTGCTGGTTTTCGGCGCCGGTTGCCTGGCGATGGCGCTGTATTCCCCCCTCAGCCAACGGTTCAAGGTCCGCGCGCTGAAAGGCCGCGACCCGGTGACGATGACGTTCTGGAACATGCTGTTCGGGGCGCTGTTTCTGCTGGTGTTTTGCCTGTTCAGCGGCGGCTGGCGCAGCGCTCTGCAGTTGTCGACGCTGGACATCGGCTGGCTGATGTACCTGGCCGTGTTCGGCACCCTCGCCACCTTCTGGCTGTTGCACCGGGCAATTGGGGTGATCGCGCCGTCCACGGTGGTTTCCTATGTCTACCTCAGCACCCTGTTCGTGACCGTACTGCACTGGTTCTGGCTCAGGCAGCAACCGCTGATGATCGAGATCCTCGGTGCTGCCCTGGTGGGTATCGGCATGCTGGCACTGGTGCTCAGCAGCCGAAACACCAGAACCGTCACGGCTTGAGGGCGGTCAGTACGTCGATGCCGGACGGGGCGTAACCGGACTCCAGCGCTCCAGCTCACGCTCCAGGAAAGCAGCCACTGCCAACAACCGTTCTTCCTGCCAATGAGGCCCGACAATCTGGATGCCGATGGGCATCCCGGTAGCCGGGTCCGTTCCGGCGCGGATCACTACTGCCGGGGAACCGCTGAGGCTGAACGGGAACACGAAGGCATACCGGTCGCGATCCTCCAGGGACTCCCCGTGACGGAACGCCACATCCGGAAATACCGGGCAGATGAACAGGTCATGCTGCTTGAAGAATTTCGCCAACTCATAGCGAAACGTATCGATCATGATCCAGTCGCGTTTGACCTCATCCACGGTCAGCTCCACCGCTTCGCTCATATCCAGCAATTGAGCGATGGCCGGGGTAAAACGTCGCTTGTTCATGGACTCGAACAATTGCCGCCAACCTCGACCGGCGTCAGCGCCGGTGATGAACACCCGCCACAGCACATCACAGGCCTCATCGAGCATCGGCGGCGCGACCGTGCTCACCTCGGCCACCACCGGGCCCAGGCACCGTTCGACGTGCTGCAATACCTGGTTCACCGCCGCGCTGACCGGCGTGCGGCTCGACGCCGAGAACAGCGCCACCCGCAGGCTGGCCAGCGGCTCGCTGGCGGTGAACGGTACATCGACGGTGTCCGGATCCTGTCCGTCGGCACCGCTGATCAATTGGCCGAGCAGCGCCAGGTCATCGACATAGCGGCCCATCACGCCAAAGGCCGAGGTCATGTGGAACAGCCCGGAACGGTCATTGGGAAACTGGCCGGTCAGCGGCACTCGTCCCTGGGTCAGTTTCAAGCCGCAGATGCCATTGAAGTGCGCCGGTATCCGCACACTGCCACATGCATCGGACGCCAGCCCGGCCGGCGAGCATCCGGCAGCGATCGCCGCGGCCTCACCGCCGCTGCTGCCGCCGGCGGAGCGCTGCAGGTCGTGGGGGTTCAGGGTCCGGCCGTAGACCAGGTTTTCGGTTTCGAAGGCCATGCACAGCTCAGGCACATTGCTGATGCCCAGAATGATCGCCCCGGCCTGTCGAAGCCGGGCAACGGCCGTTGCGTCCTGCTCGCTGGGTTCGCCCAACAGCTCCCCCAGCCCTCGGGACATCTTGAAACCACGCACATGCAGGACATCCTTGATGGTGATGGGAATGCCATGCAGCGGGCCACTGATCTGGCCAACGCGCGCCATCTCGTCAGCCTCGCGAGCCTGGCGCCGCAGTTCCTCGACTGGCGCCAGCTGGATCAGTGCGTTGATGTGCCGGTTACGCTCAGCGATGCGTTGCAGGTAAAACTCCAGCAACGTGACACTGGTCAGCACGCCACGGCGCAGCAGACCGGCCATTTCCCGCAGGGTCAGCGTATCGGGGTTGAACAGGCTCATGACGCCTCCTTGCTGCGCAGCCACTTGTTGGGCAACAGATACATGTTGCGCACCACCAGGGAAAACGCTTTCACCGCCAGCGCCGGGCGCCGATCGATGGCTTGCAGGGACTCTTCGATCATCGCCAGGACATGCTGCAAGGCTTCGGGCGTGATATTCAGCGGCGGATAAAAACGCAACACCGGGCGTTCGGCCTTTTCATTCATGGAATGCCCGGCGTGGACGCCACGCTTGCCCAGCTCCATGCTCATCAGCGCCTCATAGACCGAACCACGCAGGCGCAGGCCCGTCATCAGGCCGACGCCCGGCACATCCTCGATGATGTGCGGATAACGCAAGGCCAGTCGTTGCAGACCGTGGCGCAGCAACCCACCGTTGACCCGCGACAGCTCCACCAGGTTGTGTTGCTCGATGTAGTCGATGGCCGCGAGCGCCGAGGCACACGCTAGCGGATGCCCGCCATTGGTTCGCGTGTCGGGCTCGATTTCGCTGAGTGGATACTGGGTGGCCAGGCGCCGGCTGTACATGGCGCAAGCGAACGAGGTGTAGCCGCCGGTCAGGCCCTTGGAGAGGATCATGATGTCAGGCACCACATCGTCATATTGCACGGCGAACCATTTGCCGCAACGGCCGAAACCGGTCTGGATTTCATCCGCCACCAGCAGCGTGCCCGTGGCGTCGCACAAGGCGCGAAGGTTGGCCATGTAGCCCACCGGGGGCACCTGCAGATGAGCGCCGCCCAGAATCGGCTCGACGTACACCGCACAGACGCCCTCGCCCACGGCCTTTTGCAGGGCGGCGAAATCGCCGTAGGGGACACAGGTCACTTCGGGGCAAGCGATGCCATAACTGCTGTGGTGCTGTTGCTGGCCCAGAATGCTCATCGCCGCCAAAGTCTTGCCATGATAAGAGCCGCTCATCACGACTATCCTGCGCCGCTGGGGCTGGATCCGCAGCACATAACGCAGGCTCTGCTCGACGGCCTCGGCACCCGAAACCATGAATTGCACGTCGCCCCATTCTCCCGGCACCAGTTGGCAAAGCCGCTCGGACAGCTTGTCTTGAAGCGGATGGCGCCGGCCTTCCGGGACCCAGGCCAACTGATTCAATTGCGCCTGCACCTGCTCACGCACCGTCGGGTTGCGATGCCCGACGATAAACACCCCGTAGCTGCACGCGCAGTCAATGAAGCGCTTGCCGGTGTGATCGGTGACATGGATGCCATCGGTCTGCTGTTCTACGCTGGTCTTGCCCAGGCGATACAGCTTGGCCGCCGATGCGCTCCAGTGCCGCTGGCAATCATCCAGCAGTTGTTCATGCGGCCTGAGTAAGGACATGGCTTAGCGTCTCCTTGATGAGGTGGGCGGCACGTTGAATCTGTTCGGGGCGTGCAGTGATCGGGCAGCGCAAGATCAATTCGCGGCCCCGGGGTGGGCTGATATAAACGCCTTGCTGGTAAAGCGCTTCGCACAGCAGGGACGGCTGCAGATCATCGGCCAGCGGCAGGCTGACCCAGCCACCCACGGCCACTGCTCCGAATGGCGCCAGGGTTTGCACCAGCCGCTGACCGTTCTCCAGACAATGCAGAGGCGAGTCGTGGGCCTGCACATAATCCAGGGCGGCCAGGGCCGCTACACACGCCATCGGATTACCAGCGGTGGTGCTGCCGTGTTTGGCCGGACTGCTGCGCCCATAGACCTGCCAGGCCATGCGCTCGCTGCAGGTATAGGTGCCGATGGGAATCGCGCTGCCCCCCAAGGGGCCCCCAAGCACGACAATGTCCGGGACAGGACGATAACGCTGGAAACCGAACAGCGTCCCCAAGCTACCGAGGCAACTGTGGGTGTCGACCGCGATGACCGGCGCGCCAGCCTGTGCTGCGCGGGCATGCAATTGCTCGAGCAGTGCAGGATCGAGCAGTTGCAATTGGCCGCTGGCATCCACGCGGGTGTTGCTGTGGCACACCGCGAAACAATCGCTCCAGTCCACCGTGTCCAGGTCAGCGAGATGCCGAATCGCCACTCGCTTGAACCCTAGAAAACTCTGCACGGCCAGATCATCTTGCGCGGCGCTGAGGCAACGTCCGTAGGTCAGCGCGCCATAATCCCCCCCCTGGATGAACACGATGGTGTTGCCCTTGGGCTTGAGGCCCTTGCACAACTTCAATGCGCCCTCGAACGCCTCATCCCCGGAGCTGCACACATAAGAGTTGACGAGCGGCGCAGGCAGCAGCTCGGCCAGGCGTCGGCACAAGGCAATAAGCGGTTGGGACATCAGCACCCGGTTGGATAACCCCATGATGTCCGCTTGGCGACTGACCGCCTCGATCACCGGCGGCACCTGGAAACCGAACCCGCCGCTCAGGTCGATAATCTGCCGGCCATCGCCATCGAGATAACTCTCGTACTGTCCACTGACAATGTATTTGTTGTTGTTCGTCATGATGAGTCTCAGCGATAGCTCAAGGCGTTGAAGATGCGTCGACGTTCGTCGACGATGGTTTCACGACCGTGCATGACCCGACGGTTGTCGATCATCACCACGTCGTGATCGCGCCAGCCAACCGGGCAGGTGTACTGGGCGGACACTTCGGCAATTTCCCGCAGAAACCCGGCAGGAATCGGCTGCCCCCCCACGGTGTCGATCACCGGAGCTTCGTAGTTGAAGGAAGGTCCCAGGATGCTGTTGGCGAAGGCCGGACGCTGGCTGAACGCGGACGTGAGGATCGCCGGGGTGCTGAAGGCGTAGTGAATGGAGTCATCGGCCGGGTTGAAGGAAATAACCGTCTGCGGGTCCTCCCCGATGATTTGCCACAGGTCCTCGATTTCGACGGCCGCCGGGTCCGACAACGCTGGCGAATAGTGGCAAACCAAACGACGCCACTTTTCCCCCGCAACGGTACGGCTGTAGCGGATAGGGTTTTCTTCAAAAAAACTGCGGCAGGCTGGAGACAGTTTCGCCAACACCTTCTCACCGTCACACAACGTCGTTTGCGACCCCTTGCGTGGTGCTTCCTGACAATAGAACCAAGTCATGTCCGGCCAGAACGGCGAGTTACCGTTTTCGCAGTGCAGGCCAACCGCCTGATGTCCCGCGTCCACCAACTGTGCCGCGCCGCCCACCATGACGCGGGCCGGATCCAGGCTCAGCCGCGAACTGTTTTGTTTGACGTAGGCGCTGAAATCTTCGGCGCTGTGGATACAGTTACGAAACAGCACGACCCCGTAATGGCCCAGCAGCTCATACAGCTCGCTCTTGCCCAGGCTGGCGAAGTGGTGCGACTCGACGATGGAGATGTCCGCGGTTTCAAAGTGAAAAGCAGGCGTGGTCATTGGATGCAATCTCTTGCAGAGTGGAAAAAACAGTGGCGATGTCGGCGCGTTTTGGCCGGCCGGTAACGGTGTAAAGCTGCTCGATCAACGGGTCGTCCTGGGTCAACAACCAGAGTCGGCTGGGTCTTTCGATGTCGGAAAAACGCCGGGCGGACCAGGCCACCAGCTCATCGCGCGCGGGGGCCGACTCGACACACAGCAACGCCACCAGGCCATGGCGCTCATCGAAAAACACTGCTGCATCGTTGACGCCGGGGTATTTGCGATACTCCAGCTCAACCTGTTCGGGGCTGACGTTGCGCCCGTTGGGCAGGCAGATCACGTTCTTCTTACGCCCGTGCACATAGAGGTAGCCATCGTCGTCCAGCATTCCCAGGTCTCCAGTGTCCATCCAGCCATCGGCGGACATGGAGCAGGCACTGGGGTCCGTGCCGGAATAGCCACTGAACAGTGAGCTGCTCTTGACCTCAATGGTCTGGTCGGCGCCGATACGCACCTGGACATGGGGCAAGGGTTTGCCCACGCTGCCCAGGCGCTGCTGTTCGAAGGTGTTCATGCTGACCACCGAGGCGTTCTCGGACAGGCCGTAGCCTTGGTACACAGCAATGCCCCGTTCTTCCAGTCCGCGCAGTACATCGATGCTGACCGCCGCACCGCCACAGGTAATATGCGCACCCGATTGCAGATAGCGCGCCAGTCTCTCGCCCTGCTCGCCGCCCTCGTCCATTTGTTCCAGGAAGCGGTTGACCATCACCGGCGGCACTGTCAGGGCCGTTGGCTGGACCTGCAGGATCCACTCGACCAGACGCTGTGGCGAAGCCCCAGGCTCGCCGAGCAATGCTTCGTTCGGTGGCAAGAAATGCACGGTTCCGCCCGCCAGCAACGGTAGATAGGCGGCAGTCACCTGTTCGAGCAGCAAACTCAAGGGCACCAGCGACAGGTAACGGCGATGAGCATCGGCGGGCATACGTTGACGCAGCGATGCCAGCACGGCGCCGACCGCCTGGGTACTCAACTGCACGCCCTTCGGGCGACTGGTCGTGCCCGAGGTGTGAATGATTTTGCAGATCCAGTCTTCATCACCGTCGGGCGTATGCAACAAAGGCTGTTCGATGACCGGCTCGCTGATGTGGCGCAAACGGCTTTCAGGGAAATTCAACTTCCATCGCTGCGCCAGTGTCCGCTGCCCGGCGGCATCCACTACAAACCCGTCGCAACGCTCGGCCAGATGCTCCGCCTGAGCCTGGCTGAAAGCCAATGGCAACGGTAACGCGGTAATCCCGGCAAACAGGCAAGCAAGATCGGCCACCAGCCAGTCGCTGCTGTTACGCGTGGCAATTCCCAAAACCACATGATCGCCATGGGCCGGGCTGGGAAAACGCCGTTGCAGTTCGGCGGCCAGATTGAGGGCACGATGTTCCAGCTCGCCATAGGTCAATGCCACCGGCTCGCCGCCCGACGCCGACCAATCCACCGCGCAGACAGCCTGGCGATTGTCTTGCAACGCGCTTTGCAAGTGATGGATAAATCCGCCGCTCATGGCTGCGCCCTCGCCAGTGAATCGCCAGGCAGTTGGGTGAACGAGGTATTGAGCGTCATGGCCGCGAAACGCGAGCGCTGCGGGTCTACCCGGATGAACCCGGTGACAGGCAATTTGGAGTAATAAGTCCCCCAGTTCTTGCCACCCTCCTCGCCCAGGCGCGCAGGGTCTGCTGTCAGCAGCGGCTCGAAATCGATTTGGCAACTTTCCATCATTTGCCGAACGCGGGGTGTCACCGTACACAACAAGTAATGCCCACCCATGCACCAGGACAACAGGGGAATCATGTTGACCAGAATCATGCCGGCCGTCAGGTGATGGGAGATAAGGTTGCCGATCTCGACAATGTTTGAGCGGTCGATGGTTTTCTCCAGGCGCTGGGACAAAATCACTTCTATCGGTTGCGCCAGGTATTGCTCGGAAAACAGTGTGCGGTGGTCCGCGAATGTAATACCGGCACAGGCAAGAATACGGTCTGACGGATCCTGGGTGACCGCAAAGTATTGTGGATTCGGTTCAACGGACGCCGAATAAGAACGGCGAAATTTCTCTTTCACTACTTCAGTGGCTTGCACCCATAACGGTGTCTTAGTTTCTGCGACGCGAATTTGCATATCGTCCTCCTCCGTCCTTGTGCAGGATTTCTATAAAAAGCGAGGCGAGCATATTTAAGAAAATTCCCACAAGCCATTTAAAAAATAAATGCCTTCCGCTAATATATAAATAAACCCCTTTGTCATAAAAACAAGGGACGCTAGCTGATGGATTGCGCCGAGAAGGATCTTATGCTCAATAGTAATTTGCTTAGAAAGCTGGACATGCAGGACCTGATGGTGTTTGTCGCGGTGTACGAGCAAAGCAGCGTCACCGAGGTGTCCGAGACCCTTTGTGTGAGCCAGTCAACCGTGAGCTACTGCCTGAAGAAGCTGCGCACAAGTTTCGAAGATGAGTTATTCATCAATACCCGTAGTGGCATGCGGCCCACGAACAAAGCCACAGCCATGTACAGCCATGTACTCAACATCCTCAAGACCATAAATATATGCCACTCCGGCATTCAAACATTCGACCCCACGCAGAAAGAAATAACATTCAATATTTGCGCCCCGGAGTACTTCGAACTTCTTATACTTCCCCAGCTAGTGAAACGATTCATTGGCAGCCGTTTCCCCGTTATCATTAACATCACGAAATTTCACAAAGACATTCCGGTTGACGAATTGATGGAGGGTCGATTCGACCTGGTTGTTTGTTTTGGCCCCAACTTTCATCGCGGCGCGAAGGGGTTGCGCTCGCAAGTATTACTGGAAGATGAACTGGTCTGCGTGGTCGATAAAGACTTTTCACTGCCCAGGGAGGAATTTGATCTGGAGGCGTTCGTCGCCTGCCAGCATGTTTTTCCGACGCCCTGGACCTCCGACACCAACATGGTGGACGGCTGGCTCGCCCGGCAAGGCTACAACCGACAGATTGTCGCTCGGGCCAACAGCTACGTGGCAGCACTGAATATGATTCCGGGAACCGACTTCATCCTGACGTTGCCTCGGCGTATCCAGGCGTTGACCTGCGATGAAGGCAAATACAGCCATCGCAGGCCACCAGTGGGCTTACCGAACTTTACGCTGGATATGATGTGGAGCGAGAAACCCGGCCAGGACAACGCCAACATCTGGTTTCGCGAACAGATCGTGAAGGTATGCGCCGAGGACGGCTTGCTTTAACAACCCAGGGAACCACTCGAATCGTCGGGTGGTTCCGGTTTTCAAGCGGCGAGTTTTCTACAGGCAAAAAAAAATCCGGAAATCCTCACTTTCGTGGGCCTTCCAGACTTTTAAAACTGCTAAAAATGGTGGGTCGTGTGGGATTCGAACCTACGACCAATTGGTTAAAAGCCAACTGCTCTACCAACTGAGCTAACGACCCGCTGTGTGGTGGCGCGTATAATACTGATTTCTAAGGACTATTCAACACCTAATTTGAAATAAATCAAAAATAAGGGGTTGGATCGCTCACACCCGCCGCCGCGAAGCCTTCGGCACGCAGGCGACAGCTGTCGCATTTGCCGCAGGCACGCCCCTGATCGTCAGCCTGATAGCAGGAAACGGTGAGCCCGTAGTCCACGCCAAGCTTCACCCCCGCCCGAACGATGTCGGCCTTGCTGAGATTCTGCAGTGGTGCCTGAATACGGAAGCCCTGCCCTTCTACACCGGCCTTGGTCGCCAGGTTGGCCATACGCTCGAACGCTTCGACGAACTCCGGACGGCAGTCCGGGTAGCCGGAATAATCCACGGCGTTGACGCCGATGAAGATATCACGGGCACCCAGCACCTCCGCCCAGCCCAGGGCCAGGGACAGGAACACCGTGTTGCGTGCCGGCACGTAGGTCACCGGGATGCCTTCGCTGGGAGTTTCAGGCACGTCGATGGAGCTGTCGGTCAAGGCCGAGCCGCCGATGCCATTGAGGTTCAGGCCGATCACCTTGTGTTCGACGACACCCAGGTCCCGGGCCACCCGCTCGGCGGCGTGCAGTTCGGCGCGGTGGCGCTGGCCGTAATCGAAACTCATGGTGTAGCAGCGGTAGCCCTCGGCACGCGCCATGGCCACGACCGTCGCGGAATCGAGGCCGCCGGACAACAGGATGACGGCACGTTTTTCTGCAATGTTCGAGTGTTCAGTCATATCAGCGCCCCGGCTCGTCGTTCCAAAGATATTTATGCAGCTGCAATTGCAGGCGCACCGGCAAATTGTCCGCCACCACCCAGTCCGCCAGCTCCCGGGCGTTCAAGTCATGATGACTTGGCGAAAACAACACTTCGCCAGCCCGCTGGTCGAGCCCGTATTGAATCAGCTTGGACACGGCCCAGTCATAATCTTCCCGCGAGCAGATAACGAACTTGACCTGATCGTTGGGCGTCAACAGTTCGATGTTCTCATAGCGATTGCGATGGGCTTCCTTGGACCCTGGGGTCTTCAGATCGACGACGCGGCTGACTCGCGGATCAACGGGTGCGATGTCCAAGGCGCCGCTGGTTTCCAGCGATACCTCGTAACCGGCATCGCACAATCGCTTGAGCAAGGGGATGGCGTTGGGTTGCGCCAGTGGTTCGCCGCCCGTAACGCAGACGTAGCGCGGGCGAAAACCGGCCACCTGCTCAAGGATGTCGTCGAGGCTGCGCAGGGTGCCGCCACTGAAGGCGTAGGCACTGTCGCAGTATTGGCAACGCAACGGGCAACCGGTGAGGCGCACAAATACTGTGGGCAGCCCGGCCGTTCGCGTTTCACCCTGCAACGAGTAAAAAACTTCGGTAATTCTCAATGTGTCTTGCATAGTCGCCACGGGCGTAACAGCTAAACAGGCTGTCCGCCTCCGTCAGGCACTTCCAGCAACCCCGCCAACGCGCAGATCCCAAGAAGCGTGTTTCATAAAAAGGGCGTGAATTCTAACGAAAAAACCCGCGACAAGCGCGGGTTTCTTCGAAACGGATCAAACAGCCTCACATACGCTGCAAGTCACGCTGAGCCAATTGGGCGGCGGAGGTACCCGGGTATTGGGCCACCACCTGCTCCAGAATGCCCTTGACCTTGTCGGTGTGGCCCAGGCGACGCTCCACGTCAGCGAGCTTGTAGAGCGAGTCCGGCACCTTGGCGTGCTTGGGATAGAGCTGCGAGACCTTGGCGAAGGCCTGACCGGCACCTTGCAGGTCGCCCTTGGCCAGGTTCACTTCACCCAGCCAATATTGGGCGTTGCCCGCATACTGGCTGTTAGGGTATTTGCGAAGGAAAGCGGCAAAGGCCAGGCTGGCCTTGTCAAAATCCTTGGCTTTGATCAGATCGAAGGCCGCATCGTAATAGAGCTTTTCCTTCGCCGGATCAGCCGGCTCACCGCCGGCTGCAGGTGCCGGAGCAGTTGCTCCCGCGCCTGCGGCTGCGCCAGGGGCGTTCAAGTCGCCACCGGCTGGAGAATTCTCAGGAGTCGCGGCAGGTGCAACGCCGGTTCCTATGCGCCGATCAAGATCCTGGTATCGCTCCAGGCTTTCCTGCTTCATGCGCGAAACTTCATTTTGCAGAACTTCAATCGCGCCTTGCTGGCGTGAAATCTGGTCTTGCATTTGCTGCAGTTGGTTGAACAGCTGGCCCTGTGCCGAGACAGGGGCCGAAACCCCTCCCCCGGCATAGGCGCCGCTCGTACCGTAACCTGCAGGCGGATAATTGCTTGCGCTATTGTTATAGCCGGAATCATTATCGACCACGGGAACCGCAGCCCACACCGCAAGCGGCGCGAGGCTGAGAGCCAGAACAGTTACAGCACGGCGGCACGTTCGCATGACGAATTACTTACGCAGTTCGACGCGACGGTTTTGAGCCCAGGACTGCTCGTCGTTGCCGGTAGCAACTGGACGCTCTTCGCCGTAGGAAACCAGTTCCAGCTGAGCTGGGGAAACACCTTGCAGTACCAGGTAGCGTTGAACGGCTTTCGCACGACGCTCGCCCAGTGCCATGTTGTACTCACGAGTACCACGTTCGTCGGTGTTGCCTTCCAGAACGATGCGAGCACCGTTCGACTTCAGGTCTTTGGCGTGAACGTCCAGAGCGCGCATGGCTTCTGGCTTCAGGTCCGAGCTGTCGTATTCGAAGTAGAAGGTGGTGATTGCGCGCAGAGCAGCTTCTTCGCTCAGGGAGCCGTCAACTGCACCAGTGTTAGCGCCGTAACCAGCGTTTGGATCAACAGCGCCTTCACCGGCGTTGTCGCCGCCTTTGGACGAGCAACCTACAGCTACAGCCATGGCCAGAGCCAGCGCAGCAAATTTACCAAACTTCAGCATTTCCATCGTGAAACTCCTAATGAACCCCAGTGTGTTAAGTAAAACGTATTGCGCCGCGTCAGTTCAGGTAAGGGGACCAGGACGGTTCTCTGACTTCGCCTTGTGCGGTAGGAAGCGGGAGCCTCACGCGTCCATTAATGGACACGAGCATCAAGACTCCCCGGCCCTGCTGGCGGGTGGCGTAGATTACCATGGTGCCGTTGGGCGCAACAGTAGGCGACTCGTCCAGAGTGCTATCAGTGAGGATCTTTACACTACCGCGCTGCAGATCCTGAGCCGCCACCTTGAAATTGGTAAAGCCATCCTGGCGATGGATCATCACCAGGGTCTTTTCGTCCGCCGACAGTTTAGGGTTGGCGTTGTAGTTACCGACGAACGTCACGCGTTCGGCACCACCACCACTGGCGCTGGTCTTGTAGATCTGCGGCTTGCCGCCACGGTCGGAGGTGAAGTAGATGGTCGAGCCATCCTTGCCCCAGAACGGTTCGGTGTTGATGCCGGGACCGTTGGTCACGCGAGAAATCGCCCGCGAAGCCAGGTTCATCACATAGATGTCCGGGTTACCGTCCTTGGACAGCACGAATGCCAGGCGCGTACCGTCCGGCGACCAGGCTGGCGCACCGTTCAGGCCTTCGAAGTTGGTGATTTGCTCACGGCGACCGGTGTCAATGTGTTGCATGAAAATACGCGGGCGCTTCTGTTCGAACGAAACATAGGCGATGCGCTTGCCATCGGGGGCGAAACGCGGCGACAGGATCGGCTCGCGCGATTGCAGCAGGGTCACTGCACGAGCACCGTCATAGTCTGAACGCTGCAAGGTATAGCGGGTGTTTTTCTCAGAGAAGCGTTCGGCCGTCACATAAAGCATGCGGGTAGAGAACGCACCCTTGATGCCGGTGAGTTTCTCGAACGATTGGTCGGAGATGTAGTGCGCCATGTCACGCAGTTGATCGACGCTGCCCGACACACTACCGGTCAGCACTTGCTGCTCGGTGGCGACGTTGAACAGGGTGTACTGCACCTGCAGGCGACCACCGGCCGGCACAATGTTGCCGACCATGAGGTACTGGGCGCCCAGAGCTTTCCAGTCGCGATAGATGACTTCGCTGGCCTGGGTCGGCAGGCTGATCATGTTCTGCTTCGGAATCGGCGCGTAATAACCCGAGTTGCGCAGGTCATTACCGATGATTTCCGACATGTCGTCCGGCAGGACGCTACCGCCCTGCCAGCCGAACGGTACGACGGCGATCGGGGTCGCCCGATCGCTGCCGCTGGTGACCAGAATGTTCTTTTCCTCTGCTACCGCTATCCCTGCCAGGCAGCAGATAACGACCAGCATTGATCGAAGAAGGTTTCTCACAAGGCTAGATCCTCAGGTGTGAATGTCATCTTGAATGAACGATAGGGAGCAAAATCGCTCGGTTTCATTCCTTGCATTTCCGTCAATCGCCCAATGTTCTTGACCGCTGCGACCGCCGAAGCGTCGAACGGGCCATCACCGCTGGACTTGGCCACGCTGACCGAGGTAACCGTACCGTCGGGCAACATGCCGATTTGCAATACTACAGTCATGCCTTTGCGTGCCGAAGGTGGACGAGCCCAGCCTTCTGCCGCTCGGGCGCGAATCAAATCATCGAAACTGCCGGCGACTTCATCGCCCTGCTCATCAGCCAATGCCTGCTGGCGCTGCGGCGTGTCGGAAAGCAAATCTGCCAAGGCCTGGGCCTTTTTCTCTTCGGCGGATTTACGCGCTGCGTCCTGAGCCTTTTTCTTGGCGGCGTCGGCGGCGGCTTTCTTCTTCGCGTCTTCGGCGATTTTCTTTTTCGCCTCGTCAGCTTCAGCTTTCTTCTTGGCGTCTTCGGCCGCTTTTTTCTTCGCGTCCTCGACAATCTTTTTCTTCGCTTCTTCAGCGGCCGCTTTCTTGGCCTCTTCTTCAGCGGCTTTCTTGGCTTCTTCTTCGGATTTTTTCTTGGCTATATCAGCCAGTTTCTTTTCTTCGGCCTTTTTGGCCTCGGCGGTTTTCTTCGCCTCGTCGGCCTTCTTGGCTTCGTCAGCCTTCCTGGCTTCTTCGGCCTTTTGAGCCGCTTGCTCTTTCTTTTGTTCCGCAGCTTTTATCTCTTCCTGCTCCACCTTCTTTTGCTCCATCTGCTCGACTTCGGTCTGGCGCGCGGCGGATTTCTTCGCCTCACCGGCAAGCTTCTGGTTGGTCTGCGTGGTGGCCTGGCTCTTGGACTTGAGCTGATACAGGGTCGCCTGCACGATCGGCTTGGCCGGCGGCAGCTCCGGCGTCATGGCAAAACTGACGAACAGCATGCCAAACACCAGCACATGCAGGCCAATTGCCCAGACACTAGGCCAGAAGTAGCTTTCCGAGGCGGACGGCTCTCGCTGTTGCTGCATCAGGGCGCCTCAGTGATTAAGCCAACATTACCGACCCCGGCTTTCTGCAGGCCGCCCATGGCGCCCATCACCGCACCGTAGTCGACGGTCTTGTCGCCGCGAATGAAGACCTGGGTGCGTTTGCCGTTGCTGTTGCCGGCGTTGATGATCTTGGTCACCGCATCGGTCATCTGCGGCAAGGTCATGGCCCGGTCCTGCTGCTTCTCGGTGTCGACTTCGCTGCCAAGGTTCCAGTAGTAGGTCTTGTCAGCCTTGATCGAAATGGTCAGGACCTGGGTGTCGTTGTCCTGCGGCAAGGCTTCACTGGAAACCTTGGGCAGATCAACCTTCACGCCCTGATTGAGCATCGGCGCGGTCACCATGAAGATGACCAGCAGCACCAACATCACGTCGATGTAGGGCACCACGTTCATCTCGGCAACCGGCTTGCGCTTTTTTCGGGCTCGAGCGATTAAAGCCATTGGGAAATACCTGCTTATTCTTCGCTGGTGTGCACTTTGCGGTGCAGGATCGCCTGGAATTCATCGGCGAAGGTGTAGTAACGGCTGGTCAGCGTTTCGCTGCGGGCAGCAAAGCGGTTGTAGGCGATAACAGCCGGGATGGCCGCGAACAGACCGATGGCGGTGGCAATCAGTGCCTCGGCAATACCCGGGGCCACGGTGGCCAGGGTCGCTTGCTGGGCAGTGGCCAGGCCACGGAAGGAGTTCATGATCCCCCACACGGTACCGAACAGGCCGATGTACGGGCTGACCGAACCAACGGTGGCCAGGAACGGCAGGCCTTGCTCGAGTTTTTCTTCCTCGCGGGAGATGGCGACGCGCATGGCACGGGCCACCCCTTCCATCACCGCCTCAGGATCCACGCCTGGTTGCTGGCGCAGACGGGAGAACTCCTTGAAGCCGGCACGGAAGATCTGCTCGACCCCCGAGTCCGGGTCCGGGTTGCTGCCGGCCTGGCGGTAGAGTTTGGACAGGTCGATACCGGACCAGAAGCGCTCCTCGAAGCTCTCCAGGGCTCGACGACCGGCGCGCAGCATGTTGCTGCGCTGAAAGATCATGATCCATGAGGTCACCGATGCGGCTACCAGGATCAGCATTACCAACTGCACCACAACGCTGGCATTGCTGACCAGGCTCCACATGGAGGAATGGTCGACGACGTTAGCTTCCACGCTTTATCTCCTGCTCTGAGTATGTACCGGCGCCGCTCACGCCGGCAAAGGCCGCGCGTAGAGCTTCGGGAATGGCCCGGGGTTTCAAACTATGGGTGCGCACACAGGCCACCAGAAACTGCCCTTCACAGAGCAGCGCATTATCCGTAGCCCGCCTGACCTGCTGCTTGAAGCGCAGGCTGACACGGTTCAATTCGATGACATCGGCACTTACCAGAAGCTCGTCGTCCAGTCGCGCCGGCGCGTGGTAGCGCGCTTCGCTGGAATGCACGACGAATAACAGGTCCTCCCCCACCAGCGCGGATTGGGCAAAACCCAGTTCCCGCAGCCGTTCGGTTCGAGCCCGTTCCATAAACTTGAGGTAATTGACGTAGTAAACGATGCCGCCGGCATCGGTGTCCTCGTAATAAACGCGACAGCGATGTGCGAACGACTCCAGCCCGTTTTGCGCGCGCATACTCTAGTGCTTACTCCTCAGGTTGCCAATCGGCCAGGCAACTGTTTTTTCATTCTCGAAATGCAATGACGCTCCGGGTGTCGTCTGGGACAGCACGAACCTGAAAAAAGTCGCTGCACAGAGGTCGTTCAATCGTCCACGGCATCGAGGAATTCGTCTACCACCGGCATCTCACCCATTCGTGTCGGGATGTTTAAGCCGAAATGCAGATAGGCGTGACGCGTCACCACACGCCCGCGAGGGGTGCGCATGATGTAGCCCTGCTGGATCAGGTACGGTTCCAGCACATCTTCGATGGTATGGCGCTCTTCGCTGATGGCCGCCGCCAGGCTGTCCACGCCCACCGGACCGCCGTCGAACTTCTCGATCATGGTCAGCAGCAGGCGCCGGTCCTGGTGGTCGAAACCACGCTCGTCGATGTCCAGCAGGTTCAACGCCAGGTCGGCAATCGGTTTGGTGATGTGGCCCTTGGCGCGGACTTCGGCAAAATCCCGGACCCGACGCAACAGCCGGTTGGCGATCCGCGGCGTACCCCGCGCCCGTCGGGCGATCTCATAAGCGCCATCCGGATCCAGCGGCAACCCGAGAATGCCGGCCGAGCGGCCGACGATCGTCGCCAGATCGGCGTTGTTGTAGAACTCCAGGCGCTGGACGATACCGAAACGGTCCCGCAGCGGGTTGGTCAACATGCCCGCACGGGTCGTGGCGCCCACCAGGGTGAACGGCGGCAGATCGAGCTTGATGGAACGGGCCGCCGGCCCCTCGCCAATCATGATGTCGAGCTGGAAATCCTCCATCGCCGGGTACAGCACTTCCTCGACGATCGGCGACAGCCGGTGGATTTCGTCGATGAACAGCACATCATGGGGCTCAAGATTGGTCAGCAGCGCCGCCAGGTCACCCGGGCGCTCGAGGACCGGCCCGGACGTACTCTTGATCGACACGCCCATCTCTTGGGCAATGATGTTGGCCAGGGTGGTCTTGCCCAAACCGGGTGGGCCGAAGATCAAGGTATGGTCCAGAGACTCGCTGCGCCCGCGGGCCGCCTGGATAAACAGTTCCATTTGCTCGCGAACCGCCGGCTGACCGATGTAATCGGCCAGACTGACGGGACGAATCGCACGGTCTTGTACTTCTTCACGGTCACGGGGGGCACCCGTGGCGGCGATCAGACGATCGGCTTCAATCACTTAAATCATTCCCTTCAGGGCACGACGAATCATGTCTTCGGTGCTCAAGCCTTTTTCCTTGATAGCGGAAATCGCCTTGCTGGCCTCCTGCGGCTTGTAGCCCAAGGAGATCAGTGCGGTGACCGCATCGTTTTCCGCGCTGGCCGCGGGCGCTGGCGCGTCCGGCTGGTTAGGCACCAGCGCGAACATGGCCGGCACCGCTTCCCAGGCCTTGAAACGGTCCTTGAGCTCAACCAACAGGCGCTCGGCGGTTTTCTTGCCGACACCTGGCACCTTGGTCAGGGCCGAAGTGTCCTGGGACTGCACGCAGCGCACCAGTTCGTCGACTTCCAGGCTCGACATCAAGGCCAGGGCCAGTTTCGGGCCGACGCCGTTGAGACGAATCAGCTCGCGGAAGAAATCCCGCTCGCGCTTGCCGACGAAGCCATAGAGTAACTGGGCATCCTCGCGCACGACCAAATGGGTGTGCAGCGTCAGCGGTTCACCGACCGACGGCAAGCGATACAAGGTGGTCATGGGCACTTCCAGCTCATAACCCAGGCCATTTACATCCAGAATCAGGTGCGGCGGCTGTTTTTCAGCCAGGGTGCCGCGCAAGCGTCCAATCACGTTTCAGATCCTTGGGCGTAGGCCAGCCGTGGGCTGGCGAGTAACGGCCGGAGCATGGAGGCCGACGACACAGGCGCAAAATGCTCGGGCTCACGAAAGACTGCGCTGATGCTATCAGAGACGCAGGCGCCCGCCACGACTGCGTGCGGCTCCCAGGCCATGCGGCAACAGGCTGGAACGGGTATGGGCATGGCAAATGGCGATGGCCAGGGCGTCGGAGGCATCGATCTGCGGCTTGCTGACCAGTTTCAGCAGATGCATCACCATCATTTGCACCTGTTCCTTGTTCGCCGCGCCCGTTCCAACGACCGCCTGCTTGACCTGGGTCGCGGTATATTCGGCGATTTCCAGGTTTTCCTCGGCACCGGCCACAATGGCCGCCCCACGAGCCTGCCCCAGCTTCAGGGCAGAATCGGCGTTACGCGCCATGAAGACCTTTTCAATGCCCATGGTGACCGGGCCGTAGGTCTGGATGACTTCACGCACGCCGCGATAAACGATCTGCAAGCGCTCGTGCAACTCACCGGCACCGGTGCGGATACAGCCTGACGCGACGTACACACAGCCGCGCCCGGTATCACGAACCACGCCGTAGCCGGTGATGCGCGAACCGGGGTCGATACCAAGGATTAAAGTCATAACGCCTGCGGTTTGAGGGGAGTTATTCAGACCTGTGGGAGCGAGCTTGCTCGCGATGGCGTCGGATCAGCAAGCACAGCGTTGACTGAAATACCGCTATCGCGAGCAAGCTCGCTCCCACATTTTGGTCATTCGCAATCGTCAATATTTGAACAAGCCTTCTCAGCCAAGCTGTTCAGCCACCGACTCCGGAATATCGGCATTGGAATAAACGTTCTGCACATCGTCCAGGTCTTCGAGCATGTCGATCATCTTGAGCACCTTTTCCGCACCTTCCAGGTCCAGTTCGGCGCTGGTGGTCGGTTGCATGACGATTTCCGCGTCGGCCGGCTTGAAACCGGCAGCCTCCAGGGCATTGCGCACGGCGTAGAAGCTGGCGAACGAGGTGAACACGTCGAACGAACCGTCCTCATGACTGACCACGTCATCGGCGTCGGCTTCCAGGGCCGCCTCCGTCAGGGCATCTTCATCGAGGCCCGGCGCGAAACTGATCTGCCCCTTGCGCTCGAACAGGTACGCCACCGAACCGTCGGTGCCCAGGTTACCCCCGCATTTGCTGAAGGCGTGACGCACGGCGGCGGCGGTGCGGTTGCGGTTGTCGGTCATGCACTCGACCATCACCGCTACGCCACCGGGGCCGTAACCCTCGTAGGTCAGCTCTTCCACATTATCGGCTTCGGTCGCACCCGCGCCGCGGGCGATAGCGCGGTCGATGATGTCGCGACTCATGTTCGCCCCCAGCGCCTTGTCCAGGGCCAGGCGCAAGCGCGGGTTGGAACCCGGATCACCGCCACCCTGGCGGGCAGCGACCGTCAGCTCACGGATCCACTTGGTGAATATCTTGCCCCTCTTGGCATCCTGACGTTCTTTGCGGTGCTTGATGTTCGCCCACTTGGAATGACCTGCCATAACTCGCTCCGGTTTCTCTTTGCAACATTGCCCGCCCTGCACTCGCACAGTAGCCGGCAACCAGAAATATCGACCCCAATGAAAAGGCGCATCCGAAGATGCGCCTTCAGGTGTCGGCCTTACTCAGCCTTTGGCTGTTCACGCAAACGGATGTGCAACTCGCGCAGTGCCTTGGCATCCACTACACCCGGAGCCTGGGTCATGACATCGGCCGCGCTCTGGGTTTTCGGGAACGCGATCACTTCACGGATCGACTGGGCGCCGGTCATCAGCATCACCAGGCGGTCCAGACCAAAGGCCAGGCCACCGTGGGGTGGTGCACCGTACTTCAGGGCATCGAGCAGGAAGCCGAATTTCTCTTCCTGTTCCGCTTCGCTGATGCCCAGCAGACGGAAGACCGCCTGTTGCATCTCCTTGCGATGGATACGGATCGAACCGCCACCCAGCTCGGTGCCGTTCAAGACCATGTCGTAAGCGCGTGACAGAGCGGTGGCCGGGTTGGCCTCCAACTCCTCAGGTGAGCACTTAGGCGCGGTGAACGGGTGGTGCAGCGCGGAGAAACTGCCGTCGTCGTTCTCTTCGAACATCGGGAAGTCGACGACCCACATCGGCGCCCATTCGCAGGTCAGCAGCTTGAGATCGTGACCCAGCTTGATGCGCAGCGCCCCCAAGGCTTCGCTGACGATCTTGGCCTTGTCAGCGCCGAAGAACACGATGTCGCCATCAACCGCGCCCACGCGATCGAGGATCACGTTCAGGTTGGCTTCAGGGATGTTTTTCACGATCGGCGATTGCAGGCCGTCAACACCCGCCGCGCGCTCGTTGACCTTGATGTACGCCAACCCCTTGGCACCGTAGATGCCGACGAACTTGGTGTAGTCGTCGATCTGCTTGCGCGGCATGCTTGCCCCGCCTGGCACACGCAGGGCCGCGATCCGGCATTTCGGGTCGTTGGCCGGGCCACTGAACACCTTGAAATCAACTTCCTTGAGCTGATCGGCCACGTCCACCAGTTCCAGCGGGTTGCGCAGGTCCGGCTTGTCGGAACCGTAGCGGCGCATGGCCTCTTCGAAGGTCATGTGCGGGAACTCGCCGAATTCCAGACCCAGCACTTCCTTGAACAGGTTGCGGATCATGCCTTCGGTCAGGCCCATGATGTCTTTTTCGTCGAGGAAGCTGGTCTCGATGTCGATCTGAGTGAACTCAGGCTGACGGTCGGCACGCAGGTCTTCGTCGCGGAAACACTTGGCGATCTGGTAGTAGCGGTCGAAGCCGGCCACCATCAGCAGTTGCTTGAACAGCTGCGGCGATTGCGGCAAGGCAAAGAAGCTACCGGGGTGGGTGCGGCTCGGCACCAGGTAGTCGCGAGCACCTTCCGGCGTGGCGCGGGTCAGGATCGGCGTCTCGACGTCGAGGAAGCCGTTTTCGTCCAGGTAACGACGGATACTGGTGGTCATGCGCGAACGCAGACGCAGCTTCTCGGCCATTTCCGGGCGACGCAGGTCAATGAAGCGATAGCGCAGGCGGGTTTCTTCGCCCACGTCGGAGTATTCGTTGAGCGGGAACGGCGGGGTTTCCGCTTCGTTGAGCACTTCCAGCTCATAGCCCAGCACTTCGATCATGCCCGAGGCCATGTTGGCGTTGCCGGCACCGGCCGGACGCAGGCGTACCTTGCCGGTGATCTTGACCACGTATTCGCTGCGCACGCGGTCGGCGGCGGCGAAGGTTTCAGCGCGGTCCGGGTCGAACACTACCTGAGCCAGGCCTTCACGATCACGGATATCGAGGAAAATCACCCCGCCATGGTCACGGCGACGATGGACCCATCCGCAAAGAGTAACTTCCTGACCTTCCAGGCTTTCGTTCAGTTGGCCGCAATAATGGCTGCGCATCATGGTAGTGGTTTCACTTCTCGTAATTCGAAATTCGGTTGGAGGCCCTGCCCGTGCAAGAGCTCGCGCGTGTTCAACTCAGTCAGCTTTGTCGCCACCGGCCAGGTTCTTCTTGGCGCCGGTCTTGAAGTCGGTTTCATACCAGCCGGTGCCACCGAGGCGGAAACCTGGCATGGACAGCATCTTTTTCAGTTCCGGCGCCTGACAGGCAGGGCAGTCGACCAGCGGTGCCGCGCTGATCTTTTGAATGGCTTCCATCTGATGACCACAGGAAGCACATTGATAGTCGTACATCGGCATGGGGGTTGTCTCGGCGATCAGGTTACTCGCGCAAAGGCTGGGCTTTGCGGCAAAGAGCGGGATTATATCCATTAAATGCGGCCTGTGCAGCCGTAAGACGGCACAGGCCGTTGCCGGTCGGTTTCAGCCACTGACAGGCGCCACGCATTCATCACGCCAATGCCGCCCCACGACCGCTGTCCCAGCCTCTTTCAAACTGTGCACCACGCAAACCACGCGCACTAAACCGCTGAAGTTGCGTACCCCGCCATGGCGCAGGTGCACTTCCCGGTCCACATGGGACAGCAGAGTACTGATGGAACAGCTGTTGAGCTGGGCCATGTCACCGAGAATATCCCAATAGACCTGCTCGAGCCGAAGACAGGTGGCGAACCCATTCAGGCGGATCGATCGGGACAGGGGCCGGGCCAGCTGCATGTCGAACCCCCGGACGAACGGGTCGATGGTAATGGGCTGAAAGCGCCCATGCACACCCTCCCCAGGTTCCTTTCCTTGAATCATACCGTTGACACTCCTTTGCCATACGAACCTCTCAATTGGAACAACCAATCTGTGGCTCTATGGAAGCTCAACGGCATCGCCAGATCCAGATGACTTTATGACCATCGGCGTAGGACAAGCCAGCAGCAGGCAGGCGACGAATTACGACGTCCTACACAAAGAGCCAGCGATAATGCCAGCCCCTCCGTCATCGCCCGGCCCGGCGCTTACCGATCTTCCAGCAGCGAGCGCAACATCCATGCGGTTTTTTCATGGACCTGCATGCGCTGGGTCAGCAGATCGGTGGTCGGTTCGTCACTGACCTTGTCCGATAAAGGAAGGATGCTACGGGCCGTACGCGTCACGGCTTCCTGACCCTCGACCAACTGGCGGATCATGTCTTCGGCGCCAGGCACGCCTTCTTCTTCCTTGATAGAAGACAAGCGTGCATACACGGCGTAAGCGCCCGGCGCAGGAAATCCGAGGGCACGAATGCGTTCGGCAATCAGGTCCACCGCCAGCGCCAGTTCGTTGTATTGCTCCTCGAACATCAGGTGCAGGGTGCGAAACATCGGCCCCGTGACGTTCCAGTGAAAATTATGGGTCTTGAGGTACAGAACGTAAGTGTCCGACAGCAGCCGTGAAAGCCCCTCGACGATGGATTTGCGATCTTCTTCACTGATCCCGATATCAATGGCCATGTTGGTTGATCTCCTGCGGTGATGAATTCGACAGCGGCCCTTGCACTCTAGCCGGTGTTACCGCCGCCAGCCTGCGACAAATCGCCAGCCCTCCTGAACCGACAAGCCGCAACACCGGAGGGTTCCGACGAGGCGGGAGATTTCACGCCCTTGCCTGACACCTTGCGCCGACGAACAGCGCGGTCCGCCCCCCGTAACGGGTTTGAGAAGGTCGAGGCTTTGCTGTTAAATAGGCAGTGTGTCGCTACGCCTATTTTTCCGGGCATGGCGCATAGGCTGATTCGGGAATGTGTCCAACGCCTCTCTATTGTTCCGAAGCGAACCGCCCCGATCAGCTCTTCCTTGTGATCCGTCTTAACCGTGAGTCAATCAAAATGTTGAAAATCGTCCACTTGCTAATGGGCGCAGCTGCCCTGCTGCTGTCCTTCATCCCTAGCCTGGGTTCCGAAGCCACGCCTTACCTGCAACATCCCGATGCGCTTTACCTGGCCTTTTTCGGCCTGCTCAACCTGACCCTTGCACCTGTTATCCCCTACTGGAACAAAGGCCCACGCCATCAACTGCAAAACCTGGTCAGCGCCTTGCTGGTGTTGGCCGTTGCCCTGCAAACCCTGACCCTGCTGGCACCCATGCCGCAAATCGCCGGTCAACCGGCCGTGCTGTTCAGCCTGGCCGCGTCACTGCTCGCCGTGGCATTGCACCTGGCTGTCAGCTTCTACAAGAAGTCGTCACCGGCCGCCGCACCGCAAAACTACGACATGTCCAACCGCGATACCGGCACCGTGAAGTGGTTCAACACTTCCAAGGGGTTCGGTTTCATCTCCCGCGACTCCGGCGATGACATCTTTGTGCATTTCCGAGCCATTCGTGGTGAAGGCCACCGCGTTCTGGTCGAAGGCCAGCGCGTGGAGTTCTCCGTGATGAACCGCGACAAGGGCCTGCAGGCCGAAGATGTGATCGCCGCGCTACCGCGCCGCTGATCCCAAGCGTAAAAAAACCGCGATGCAGCCAGGCTGCTCGCGGTTTTTTATTGCCTGTCGTTCCGGTCGGTCAGTAGTGAGGCGGAGGCGCTTCTTCTTCGAAGGTTTCAAATTGCCCGGCCATCTCTTCCTGGCGCTTGAGCAACGCGGCCATTTGCAGCTGCAGACGCTCGACCACTCGTTGCTGCTCCACCAGCACGTCATTTAATGCCTGGATGGTGTCATCCTGAAACGCCAGGCGGCTTTCCAGATCCGTTACACGCTCTTCAAGGTTCATGGTTTCAGCCCTCCAGAAACTTGAAATCATCGGTCAGGGCCGCTCGCAATCGGTCGCGAATGACCTTCACCTGTTCAGCAGTATACGACCTGGCCGGGTGTTTGCCCCAGACCGGCGCTGGCCAGGCCGCGTCATCACGCTTGCGCACGATGACGTGCATGTGCAACTGACTGACGACGTTACCCAAGGTTGCAACGTTCAGCTTGTCAGCATTGAAGGAGTCCTTGAGGGTTTCGGCCAGGGCCGTGGTTTCCTTCCACAGCTGCCGCTGGTCGGCGTCATCCAATTGAAACAATTCGCTGATATTTTCCCGTCGCGGCACGAGGATGAACCACGGGTAATTGGAGTCGTTGGACAAGAGCAACCGGCACAGCGGGAAGTCACCCATGACTAACGTGTCTTGTTGCAGTTGTGGATCTAAAGCAAACACCGCGCGCACTCCTCGCTGGTTATCGTTTTTGCCCGACTCAGCGGGCCTGAGGGGGACATAGAGCCGCAGCATACCCTTGAACGTCGAAGGGTTCACTGCGTACTGTCATGACCCTGTCCGATGCTTTTTTTCCAGTACGCGCACCAACTCAGCGCGGCCGGTAACACATAGGCCTGAGACGGGCGCTGCGAGCACTGCCTCTTGCGCTGAGCCTGTAAAATTTTCGTACAAGGTAGAGATTTTTTGCACCAAAACAGCACAACGCGTCTACGCTCAGTGCACGAAGCATCCGTGATCTACTCACTGAGAGGGTGAACCGGTAACGTTTTTGGTTGTCTCGCAGCGTTTAGCGGTTCTAAACACGAGAGCGCCACAGCAGTCAACCTCATTTAAAACAAGGCCTTTGGAGCCCGGTTTCATGAGGTTTCACCATGCAAAAATGGAGAATGTGAAAAAAACGTGAACAAAATCCGGGTTTGAGCATGCTTGTTGCATTCATCCCCATATCGCCTGCAGGGCATCGCCGGAAGCGAAAACCTGCTGGCTTATAAATAAAGTGGCAAGGTTGCCCACAGGGAGCTTCAAGCGCAGTAACAAAGGACTCTTTACACCGACGCCGGAAAAAAAGAAGCAACTTCGAGTTGTGAGTCCGATTGCGCCGGAACAGCCAAAATACGACATGGATCGAGCCATTGGCGACAGGGTCGTAAAGAAGCTGAAAGATTGGATGGGCAAGTATCGCCAATGAATGTCGTCGTGATATAAGTTCGCGCCGACACAAAAAGAAAGAGCCGCCCAGATAAAAAACAGGTGGGACGGCAAGACTCTTCTAAAAACCAAAGGAGCAAATCACGATGCGCGTGATGAAGTGGAGCATGATCGCACTGGCTGTTTCGGCCAGTACCTCGCAGTTCGCAATGGCCTCTTCCCAGGAAGAATCCAAGGGCTTTTTTGAAGATCAGAGCCTGAACGTTCTGAGCCGTATGCTGTACATGAATCGTGATTTCAAAAACAACCCAGGTGGCCAGAGCTATCGTGAAGAAGCCGGCCTTGGCGTACGTGCCATTTACGAGTCGGGCTTTACCCAAGGTACTGTCGGCGTAGGTGTTGACGCTTTTGCACTGGGCTCTGCCCGATTCGACGGCGGCACCGGTCGTCGCGGTAACGGTTTGTTCGCCGCAGACAGCGATGACAATCTGGAAAAAACTCAATCGAAGACTGGCGGCGCGGTTAAATTCCGTCTGTCCGACACCGTGCTGAAATACGGTAACCAGTTCACCAGCAGCCCAGTATTCTCCACTGACGACAGCCGTCTGCTGCCGGAAGTTGCCACCGGTACCTTGATCACCAGCAACGAAATCAAGGGCCTGGAGCTGAGCGCAGGTCGCTTCACTTCCCTGAGCGCACAAACTGGCATGGGCCGTGACAGTATCGATGTCCGCAGCGATGCTCAAATCGATGCCGGCGTGCCCGAGGGCCTTACGTCCGCTAACATTGCCGGCGCAACCTACCAGTTCACCGACAACTTCGTAGCTGGCGTGGCTGCTTCTGATGTGGATGACCACTTCAAGAAGAAATACCTCAACCTGAACTACACCCTGCCAATCAACGAAGATCAGTCCCTGAACTTCGACTTCAATGGCTACGACAGCAAGAGCCAGGGTCAAGACCTCAGCGGCGACATCGACAACCGCATCTGGTCCCTCGCAGCAGCCTATAGCATCGGCGCCCATAAATTCACCCTGGCTCACCAGCGCTCCACCGGTGACACTGGCTACGTTTACGGCGTTGACGGCGGCGGCACTATTTTCCTCTCCAACTCCGTCCAGTACTCCGACTTCAACAATAAAGACGAGCGTTCCTGGCAGGCTCGCTACGACCTGAACATGAAAACCTACGGCGTTCCTGGCCTGAGCTTCATGACTCGTTACATCACCGGTGACAACATTGACACCGCCACTAACGACGATGCTAAAGAACACGAACTCGACTTCGAAACCAAGTACGTTATGCAGAGCGGTCCAGCCAAAGACCTGTCTTTCCGCATTCGTAGCGCGTTCTATCGTGGAAGCACCGGTGTTGGCAGTGACAACAACGACTTCCGCTTCATCGTCGAATACCCTCTGAGCATCTTGTAATTCAGCGGTCATTCGATAGTTACACCGGCAACAAATAAAAAACCGCTCACCTGATCCAGGTGAGCGGTTTTTTTGTGCCCATTACAAGTCAACTTGAAAGCAACTTCGTAATTAGCAAGCTAACTAACAATCAGCTCATGCATTCAAAGCGTTACTGCGCAGCCCCTTCGTGGACCATACGAATAACCCGCTGTGGAAACGGAATATCAATCCCCGCGTCTTTCAAACGATCCCGGGCCTGTTCATTGAACATGAACATCACGCTCCAGTAATCGGCCGTTTTGACCCATACCCGCAACGACACCGTGATCGAACTGTCGCCGAGGGTGGAAATCACCGCCTCAGGCGCCGGATCGGCAAGTACACGCTCGTCCTTGGCCAGCTCCAACAACACTTCGCGAGCCTTTTGCAGGTCGGCCTGGTAATCCACGCCTACATCGAACACGACTTTGCGGGTCGGCTGGCGATTGGTGTTGGTGATGATGCCGTTCGACAGGTTGCCGTTGGGCACGATGACAGTTTTGTTGTCACCGGTGCGAATCACGGTGTGAAAGATCTGGATGCTGTCGACCGTACCGGCCACGCCTTGAGCTTCGATCCAGTCACCGATGCGGAACGGGCGGAACAACAGAATCAACACACCACCGGCGAAGTTCGCCAGGCTGCCCTGCAATGCCAAGCCGATCGCCAGGCCTGCCGCACCGATAGCCGCGATGAACGAGGTGGTCTCAATGCCGATCATCGACGCCACGCTGACGATCAGCAGGATCTTGAGGATGATGTTCGCCAGGTTGCTGATGAACCCTTGCAGCGCCAGGTCGGCATTGCGCAGTGCCAGCAGCCCGCCGAGTTTGCGGGTTACCTTGTTGATCAGCCACCAGCCAATGGCCAGCGTAACCACCGCCAGCAGCACCCGGCTGCCGTACTCCATGATCATGGGGATCCAGGCCTCGGACGCCTTGATCAAGTTGTCCACTTCAGCGTTCAAGTCCATCTACCTCTCCTTCTATTGCCGTAACCACGAAAGACCGGGCGAAGCATTGTGAAAAGAGCGTTTGCCCACTCCCCACAATGCCTCTGTGCACCGGGTGTCAGTCGCGGAAGTTATTGAACTGCAAAGGCATGCCGAATTCCTTGCCCCGCAGCGCCGCGATGGCTTCCTGCAAGTCATCACGCTTTTTGCCGGTGACGCGCACTTGCTCGCCCTGGATGGCGGCTTGCACCTTGAGCTTGGCGTCCTTGATATGAGCAACGATTTTCTTCGCCAGTTCCTTGTCGATGCCTTCCTTGAGCACGGCTTCCTGCTTCATCAGCTTGCCCGAGGCATAGGCGTCCTTGACCTCAAGGCACTGAACGTCGATCTTGCGCTTGACCAGGGCCAGCTTGAGGATCTCGATCATTGCCTCAAGCTGGAAGTCGGCCTCGGCGGTCAGGTTGACGGTCAGGTCCTTCTCCTTGAACTCGAAACTGCCCTTGCCCTTGAGGTCATAACGACGGTCGAGTTCCTTGACGGCGTTTTCAACGGCGTTGGTGACTTCGTGTTTGTCCAGTTCGGATACCACGTCGAATGACGGCATGTAGTGTTCTCCAATAAAAAAGACGCGCCCGTAACAAAGGCGCGTGCTTGGCTTGTGGTTAAAATCGGGCTCATTATAACGGGTCTTTTCCTGTCGACACTGCGAGCCCCCAGATGCCTGCGCCAAACCGAGTAAAAAACTGATGCCTACTACCTGGCATGTCCTGGGGGCCGGCAGCCTCGGTACGTTGTGGGCGACGCGCCTGGCCCGGGCCGGTTTGCCGGTTCGGCTGGTACTGCGCAATGAACAACGCTTGCAGGCCTATCGGGCCGCCGGTGGTCTGACGCTGGTGGAACAGGGTCAGGCCCGGCAATACCCGGTACCCGGGCAAACAGCCGACGCCCCCGAGCCGATCAAACGCCTGCTCCTGGCCTGCAAAGCCTATGACGCCGAAGCGGCCGTGGCTTCTGTGGCTCATCGCCTGAGCGCCGACGCGGAACTGATCCTGCTACAGAACGGCCTCGGCAGTCAGGACGCAGTCGCCAATCGTGTTCCCCAGGCCCGTTGCATCAGTGCCTCCAGTACCGAAGGGGCATTCCGCGACGGTGACTGGCGCGTGGTGTTTGCCGGCCACGGCTACACCTGGCTGGGTGACCCCGCGCACCCGGTGGCACCGATCTGGCTGGACGACCTCACCGCCGCCGCCATACCCCACGAATGGACGGCTGACATCCTCACCCGGCTCTGGCGCAAACTGGCGCTCAACTGTGCCATCAACCCTCTGACCGTCCTGCACCACTGCAAGAACGGCGGCCTGCAGGCGCATCACTGCGAAGTGGCGACCCTCTGCGCGGAACTCACGGACCTGCTGGAACGCTGCGGCCAGCCCATGGCGGCCGAAGACTTGCAGCCGGAAGTCGAACGGGTCATACAGGCCACCGCCGCCAACTACTCCTCGATGTACCAGGACGTCGCCCATGGCCGCCGCACCGAAATCAGCTACCTGCTCGGCCACGCTTGCAAGGTTGCCGAGCGCCACCGGTTACCGGTGCCACACCTGGAACAATTGCGGCAGCGACTGATTGCCCACTTGAACAACCTCGGATTGCCCGGCGACTGAGCAGCGGCTACGCTGGCCCTCGTGTTCCTTTTTAACGAAGAGTCCGATGCCATTGCGCCAGCGCCTTGAAAACCTCCCGGTCGGCCAGAAACTGCTGGCCGCCCTGCTGGTGTTGTTGACCACCGTCCTGCTGGTGGCCAACCTGACCTTTATCAGCGCCGCCTATTACATTTCCCAGGAAAGCATGGCGCCCCAGGCCCTGCAGACCATCGGTCGGCTGGTGGCCAACCCGAGCCTGATCGCCGATGCCCTGCAGTCGCCTCAGACCGCCCAGCGCCTGCTGGATGAACTCAACAGCTACGCGCCGTTGCGGGCCGCTGCGTTGTATGACGGCGAGGGCGCACGCCTGGCGCAACTGCAACAGGGCGAAAAGCTCAAGCTGCCGGACCATTACCGCCACATGCAGGCGTGGCAAGCCAGTGAGTTTCGCAGCAATCAGGTCATCACCCTGCCCCGCCCGGGGACGGCGCCGGGTCATCTGTTGCTGGTGGCCAGCAGCGAACTGCCGACGGCGTTCTACACCGGCACCCTGACCGCCAGCCTCGGCATCCTGATTTTCAGCGTGTTGCTCTGGCTGGTCATTGCCCAGCAGATCAAACGCCTGATCACCCAGCCGATTCATCAGCTCGAGGAACTGTCGCGCCAGGTCACCCGCGAGGAGAACTATTCCCTGCGCGCCGCCCGCGGCAACCACGACGAAATCGGCAGTCTGGCCGAGGCGTTCAACACCATGCTCTCGCGGATCGAAGCCCGGGAGCAGCAACTCAAGCGCGCGCGTGACGACTCCCAGGCCGCCTACGACCAGGCCCAGGGCCTGGCGGAAGAAACCCGCCACACCAATCGCAAACTGGAGCTGGAAGTCCAGGTGCGCAGCAAGATCGAGAAAAAGCTCACCGGTTTCCAGAACTACCTCAACAGCATTATCGACTCCATGCCCTCGGCCCTGATCGCCCTCGACGAACAGCTCTACGTCACCCAATGGAACCAGGAAGCCAGCGCCCTCTCCGGCACACGCCTGGACGAGGCGCTGAACCAGCCGATCTTCCTCGCCTTCGAACCGCTCAAGCCTTACCTGCCGCAGCTCAAGCAAACGGTCGAACAGCACACGGTGGCGAAGATCGAACGCGTCACCTGGACCAAGGATGACGAGGCCCGGCACTACGCCCTCACCTTCTATCCACTGATGGGCGGCGCCGGGCGCGGCGTGGTGATCCGCATCGATGACATCACCCAGCGCCTGTCGCTGGAAGAAATGATGGTGCAATCGGAGAAGATGCTCTCGGTCGGCGGCCTTGCGGCGGGCATGGCCCATGAAATCAACAACCCGCTGGGAGCCATCCTGCACAACGTGCAAAACATCCGCCGACGCCTGTCGCCGGAGCTGCCGAAGAACATCGAACAGGCCGAACAACTGAATATCGAACTGCAAAGGGTGAATCTTTACCTGCAAAGCCGGGAAATCCCGCAGTTGCTTGACGGCATCCAGCAGGCCGGCGCCCGGGCGGCGAAAATTGTCACCCACATGCTCAGCTTCAGCCGGCGCAGCACCCGGCAGATGGCCCCCTGCGACCTGCCGGCACTGATCGACCAGGCGGTGGAGATCGCCGGCAACGACTTCGACCTGGCAATCGGTTTCGATTTCAAGGGCCAGGCGATCATCCGGCAGTTCGACCCCAACCTGGGCCCGGTGCCCGGCACCGCCAACGAGCTGGAGCAGGTGCTGCTCAACCTGCTGAAAAACGCCGCCCAGGCGATCCATCAACGCCAGGACGACAGCGAACCCGGGCGCATTATTCTGCGCACGCGGCTGAACCCACCGTGGGCAGAGATCCAGGTGGAGGACAACGGCATCGGCATGAGCGAGAACGTACGCAAACGCACCTTCGAGCCGTTCTTCACCACCAAGGAAATCGGCCAAGGGACCGGGCTGGGGCTGTCGGTGTCGTATTTCATCATCACCAATAATCACAAGGGCCAGATGGAAGTGCAGTCGGCGCCGGGCCAGGGCACCTGCTTCACCTTGCGCCTGCCATTGACCGGCACCTCAATGGTGCCGCAGGAACACAAACAACTGGAGCGCTGAACATGGGTTTTCGCCTGTCGAAGATTTACACCCGCACCGGCGACAAAGGTGAGACCGGGTTGGGGGATGGTCGCCGTGTAGCCAAGGACCATCCACGGGTCGAGGCCATTGGCGAGGTGGACACGCTCAATAGTCAGTTGGGATTGTTGCTCGCCAGCCTCGCGGTAGAGGCAGCTGAATATCCGGCGCTACAGGAGCTGATCGAGGTCTTGGCGCCTTGTCAGCATCGACTGTTCGACCTGGGCGGTGAACTGGCGATGCCGGCTTATCAGGCCTTGAACATGCTGGAAGTCGAGCGCCTGGAAGCAGCCATCGATGCATGGAACGAAGAAGTCGGGCCGCTGGAGAATTTCATCCTGCCCGGTGGCTCGACACTGATCGCCCAGGCCCACGTCTGCCGCAGCCTGGCCCGTAGCGCCGAACGCCGTTGTCAGCAGTTGAACGCCGTGGAGCCACTGGCCGGGCCGGGGCTGGCGTATATCAATCGGTTGTCGGATCTGTTATTCGTCGCGGCGCGGGTCATTGCCCGGCGGCAAGGGGTGGCTGAGGTGCTGTGGGTGGCGGCGGCCAAGCCCGAGAGTTGAGCTGGGTCGCCTGTCAGGACCTCATCGCGAGCAGGCTCGCTCCCACAGAGAATCTGTTGCGTGACATGGATACTGGTTACACCATAAATCCCATGTGGGAGCGAGCCTGCTCGCGATGAGGCCCGCGAACACCCCACCCAATCAAGGCCCAGGCCAAAACGCCCGAATCCCCGCCACACCCTGCGCCCCAGCGGCCCAGGCTTGCTGCCGTTCGTCAGGCCCCACCCCGCCCAACAGATACACCGGCCTGTTGAAGCCCTCGATCAACCGCGAAGCCTCTTCCCACCCCAGCGGTTGGGCCTCGGGATGGGTCTGGGTCGGTTGCACCGGCGAGAGCGTCACGAAGTCCACGTCCATCTGCTGCGCCAGGGACAGCTCCTCGGCGTTGTGGCAGGACGCCGCCAACCAACGGTCTTTGCCAAAAGGACGACCGGCCGCAGCATGCTTGCGCAATTGCGCGGCGGTAATGTGCCAGCCGGCGGACGGGAAATCCCCCAGCCATTCGAAAGGCCCCTTGAGCATCAACTGGGCCTTGCCGGCGCACAAACCTGCCGCATCCACCGCCAGATCGCGGTACTTCGGGTCGTAGCCGTTGGGCGCGCGCAGCTGGACCAGTTTGATCCCGCCGGCGATAGCCTTTTGCATGCCGCGCAGCAACTGCGGCGTTTCGAGGCCTTCAGGGGTGATCAAATATTCGCCGGGCAAACGAGCCGCCGCGATGATCGGCTGGTTGGCCGCCGGGAACTCATGGTTCAAAAGCTCCCGGGCCGTGACCCAGGCCAATGGCTGCCCTTCGGCACCGTGAGGCTCGCCGGTGAACGCCGAGACTTCCCAGACATCCAGCATCACCTGTTTATCCGGGTAATCGTGACGCACCTTGATCAACGGCCGGGCGGCGACGACGACAATGCCCAGCTCCTCATGAAGTTCGCGGGCCAGGGCGGTTTCGACGGACTCATCCGCCTCGACCTTGCCACCGGGAAACTCCCAAAGGCCACCCTGGTGCTGGGTGTCGGCCCGTCGGGCGATCAGGATTTTGCCGGCAGCGTCACGAATGACCGCCGCCGCTACATGGACTCGTTTCACCGCGCTGTTTCCTCCAGGCCGGCCTGTTGCCACGCCTTGAACGCCGGCCATTGATAGATAGTTTCGACATAGGCCGCATCGACCTCGGGCAACGCCACCTGATAGGTGCGCAAGCGCACGGCCACCGGCGCGAAGAACACATCGGCCAGGCTCAAGCGGCCAAACAGGTAGGGCCCGGCTTCAGTAGCCGCCGCACGGCATTCGGCCCACAGTGCCAGCATCCGCTGGATTTCCGCTTGAACCTCCGCCGGCATGGGCACTAGCGGCGCATCGCGCAGCAGGTCAAACGGCATGTGGCTGCGGATAGCAAAAAAACCGCTGTGCATTTGTGCACAGGCCGAACGTGCCTGAGCCCGGGCCGCGACGTCCCTGGGCCAGAGGCCCGCATCTGGAAACTGTTCAGCCAGGTATTCGGCAATCGCCAGGGAGTCGGCGATCACACCGAATTCGGTCTTGAGCAACGGGACTTTGGCGGTGGCTGAATACTTGAGCAGTTTCTCACGGGTGTCCGGTTGGTCGAGCCTGACCAGCTCTTCGGTGTACTTTGCGCCGGTCAACGCCAGGGCCAGCGCACCGCGCAAGGACCAGGAGGAAAGGTGTTTGTCGCCGATGATCAGGTGCAGGCTCAAGTCTGGAATCCTTTCTTGGGGTGTTGTGGAAGCTGTACTGGCGCCATCGCGAGCAAGCTCGCTTCCACAATGGATCGGTGGTGTGAACACGTCCAGGTCACCCAACCAATCCCTGTGGGAGCGAGCCTGCTCGCGATGGCAGCAACTCGGTCCCGAACTGTTAAGTCCGATATTCCGCGTTAATCTTCACATACTCGTGGGACAGGTCAGTCGTCCAGATCGTTTCGCTGCAATCACCACGTCCCAGCTCGATACGAATGGTGATTTCTTCCTGCTGCATCACCGCCGCGCCCTGGGCTTCGGTGTAGGTGGCGGCGCGTGCGCCCTGGCTGGCGATGCAGACTTCACCGAGGAACACGTCGATCTTGCTCACGTCCAGGTCCGGCACACCGGCACGGCCGACGGCGGCGAGGATCCGGCCCCAGTTCGGGTCGGAGGCGAACAGCGCGGTCTTGATCAGCGGCGAGTGCGCCACGGTGTAGCCGACATCCAGGCATTCCTGATGGTTGCCGCCACCGTTGACCTGCACGGTCACGAACTTGGTCGCGCCTTCGCCGTCACGGACGATGGCCTGGGCCACTTCCATGCAGACTTCGAATACCGCCTGCTTCAGGGCGGCAAACAGCGCACCGCTGGCTTCGGTAATTTCCGGCAGGTCGGCCTTGCCGGTGGCGATCAGCATGCAGCAGTCGTTGGTGGAGGTGTCGCCGTCGATGGTGATGCGGTTGAACGACTTGTTGGCGCCGTCGAGCATCAGGTCTTGCAGCACCTGCCGGGAGACTTTGGCGTCAGTGGCGATGTAGCCAAGCATGGTCGCCATGTTCGGGCGGATCATGCCGGCGCCTTTGCTGATGCCGGTGACGGTGACAGTCACGCCATCGTGCTGGAACTGGCGGCTCGCGCCTTTGGGCAGTGTGTCGGTGGTCATGATGCCGGTGGCGGCAGCGGCCCAGTTGTTTTCCGACAGGTCATCCAGAGCGGCCTGCAACGCGCCTTCGATCTTCTCGACCGGCAGCGGTTCGCCGATCACCCCGGTGGAGTACGGCAGCACCTGGCTGGCGTCGACGCCGGTCAGCTCGGCCAGCTTGGCGCAGGTGCGTTCGGCGGCGGCCAGGCCTGGCGCGCCGGTGCCGGCGTTGGCGTTACCGGTGTTGGTCAGCAGGTAACGCACCGGCCCCTGCACGCGTTGCTTGGCCAGGATGACCGGCGCGGCGCAAAAGGCGTTGAGGGTGAACACGCCGGCAACCGTCGAGCCTTCGGCGCAACGCATGACCACGACATCCTTGCGCCCTGGGCGCTTGATGCCCGCCGAGGCGATACCGAGTTCAAAACCGGCAACCGGGTGCAACGTTGGCAACGGACCAAGACCAACAGCCATGAATGCGCTCCTAAATAGATAAATCGACACCGCCTTAATCGAGACGGCGAATCAAAATGGCAAAACGCCGCGACGGCTGAAAGCCGGTCGCGGCGCGGGTCGTTCAGCGCTTGAAACGGGTGTTACTGAATCTGCCCGTGACAATGCTTGTATTTCTTGCCCGAACCGCAATAGCACAGCTCGTTGCGGCCCAGCTTCTGCTCGTTACGTACCGGCGCGGTCGCCAAGGCAACATCCACCTCGGCGCCCTCCTCCTGGGCAACTTCCAGGCCTGGGGCCGGGGCGTGCTCGAACTGCATGCGCGCGGCCAAGGCTTCGGCTTCCTGACGCAAACGGGCTTCTTCTTCGGCCGGGTCTTCGCGGCGAACCTGAACGTGGGACAACACGCGGATCGAGTCGCGCTTGATCGAATCCAGCAACTCGGAGAACAGCGTGAACGACTCGCGCTTGTACTCCTGCTTGGGGTTCTTCTGGGCATAACCACGCAGGTGGATACCATGGCGCAAGTGATCCATGGTCGACAGGTGGTCTTTCCACAAGTCGTCCAGCACCCGCAGTACGATCTGCTTCTCGAAGGAGCGCAGCGCTTCTTCGCCGGCCTGGTCTTCTTTCTCGTTGTACGCGGCGATCAGTTCGGCCAGCAGCTTCTCGCGCAGGGTTTCTTCGTACAGGTGATCGTCTTCGTCCAGCCATTGCTGGATCGGCAACGCCACGCCGAAGTCGCTCTGCAAGGCAGCTTCCAGACCGGCGACATCCCACTGCTCAGGCAGCGACTGCGGCGGAATGTGGGCGCTGACGGTTGCGTTGAGCACGTCCTGGCGGAAATCTGCGATGGTTTCGCCAATGTTGTCGGCGGCCAACAAACTGTTACGCATGTGATAAATCACTTTACGCTGTTCGTTGTTGACGTCGTCGAACTCCAGCAATTGCTTACGGATATCGAAGTTGCGACCCTCGACCTTGCGCTGGGCTTTCTCGATGGCGTTGGTGACCATCCGGTGTTCGATCGCTTCGCCCGGCTGCATGCCCAGGGCCTTCATGAAGTTCTTCACCCGATCAGAGGCAAAGATACGCATCAGGCTGTCTTCCAACGACAGATAGAAGCGGCTGGAACCGGCATCGCCCTGACGACCGGCACGGCCACGCAGTTGGTTGTCGATACGACGCGATTCGTGACGCTCGGAAGCGATCACCTGCAAACCGCCGGACTCGAGCACCTGTTGATGACGCTTCTGCCAGTCGGCCTTGATCTGCGCGATCTGCTCGGGCGTCGGGTTTTCCAGGGAGGCCACTTCCACTTCCCAGTTGCCGCCCAACAGGATGTCGGTACCACGGCCGGCCATGTTGGTGGCAATGGTCAGGGCACCCGGGCGACCGGCCTGGGCGATGATCTCGGCTTCTTTTTCGTGGAACTTGGCGTTGAGGACCTTGTGCTCGATACCTTCCTTGGTGAGCAATGCGGACATGTGCTCGGAGGTTTCAATCGTGGCGGTACCCACCAGGATAGGACGACCCTGGGCCATGCATTCCTTGATGTCGGCGATGATCGCCGCGTATTTCTCATCGGCGGTGAGGAACACCAGGTCGTTGTAGTCTTTACGGGCCAGCGGCTTGTTAGGCGGGATCACCATCACTTGCAGGCCGTAGATCTGATGGAATTCGAACGCTTCGGTGTCGGCGGTACCGGTCATGCCGGACAGCTTGTTGTACAGACGGAAGTAGTTCTGGAAAGTGGTCGAGGCCAGGGTCTGGCTTTCGGCCTGGATGTTCAGACCTTCCTTGGCTTCGATGGCCTGGTGCAGGCCTTCGGACAGACGGCGACCCGGCATGGTCCGGCCGGTATGCTCATCCACCAGCACGACCTGGCCGTCCTGGACGATGTACTCGACGTTGCGATGGAACAGCTTGTGCGCCCGCAGGCCGGCATAGACGTGGGTCAGCAGGCCCAGGTTATGGGCCGAGTACAGGCTCTCGCCCTCGGCCAGCAGGCCGACGCGGGTGAGCATTTCCTCGATGAACTGGTGACCGGCTTCATTGAGCTCGACCTGACGGGTCTTCTCGTCGACCGTGTAATGGCCGGCCTTGGTCACTTCACCCTCGACTTCTTCGACGTGAAGTTCCAGCTGCGGGATCAACTTGTTGATCTCGATGTACAGCTTGGAGCTGTCCTCGGCCTGACCGGAAATGATCAGCGGGGTACGGGCTTCGTCGATGAGAATGGAGTCGACTTCGTCGATCACGGCAAAGTTGAGTTCACGCTGGAATTTTTCATCCATGCTGAACGCCATGTTGTCGCGCAGGTAATCGAAACCGAATTCGTTGTTGGTGCCGTAGGTGATATCGCAAGCGTAGGCGGTGCGTTTTTCTTCCGGCGGCTGGAACGGCGTGACCACGCCGACCGTCAGGCCGAGGAATTCATACAGCGGACGCATCCAGTTGGCATCACGACGGGCCAGGTAGTCGTTGACCGTCACCACGTGCACGCCCTTACCGGACAGTGCATTGAGGTATACCGCCAGTGTCGCCACCAGGGTCTTGCCCTCACCGGTACGCATTTCAGCGATCTTGCCTTCGTGCAAGGTCATGCCGCCGATCAACTGAACGTCGAAGTGACGCATGCCCATCACCCGCTTGCCGGCTTCACGGGCAACCGCGAAGGCTTCGGGCAGGAGCTGGTCAAGGGTTTCCCCCTTGGCGATGCGGTCCTTGAATTCGGCAGTCTTGGCGCGTAACTGATCGTCCGAAAGGGCCACCATTTGCTCTTCGAAGGCATTGACGATCTGTACCGTCTTGAGCATGCGTTTGACTTCACGCTCGTTCTTGCTTCCAAAAAGTTTCTTTAACAAAGGCGCAAACATATCGGCAGGATCTTCCACACTAAAGGGATGGAGGGCGGCCCCGTGAGTCGCCCGTGCAGCCCTCATGGCCGCATGCGAACGAGCATTCTACCCGGAAACGATGGTGAGGAAAGTGGCGTTATTCCACGATGCTGGCACAGCGCTGTGACGGGGCCTCCCTAAAATAAGGGCTTTTGCGCGAACTTCAACCCACAAACGAGAGAAGTTATTCATTGATTGCGCGGACAAGGGCGCCCGCGGCGAGCGGTCGCGGCGCACTCGGCGCTTTCTGCTACCATGGCGCCTCTGTCACTTGCGGTATTCGTTCATGGCCTTTCGCCCTCTTCCAGCCAAGGTTCCCGCCGTTCTGCTGCGCGAAGCCAAACCGCTGAAAGCCATCTTCGGCCACGCCAAACGACTGGGTCACTTGCAGCGCCTGCTGGACAGCCAACTACAGCCCGCCGCTCGCGAGCACTGCCACGTGGCCTCCTGGCGCGAAGGCAGCCTGCTGCTGATCGTCACGGACGGTCACTGGGCTACGCGCTTGCGCTATCAGCAAAAGCGCCTGCTGAGGCAATTGCAGGCGTTCGAGGAATTTGCCGGCCTGACGCGGATTCTGTTCAAGGTACAACCGCCCACGGTGCAAGTCGCCGTCAAGGGGCACACGCTGGACTTGTCCACCGACGCAGCCGCCACCATCCAGGCCACGGCGGATGGCATCACCGACCCCAACCTGCGGGCGGCGCTGGAGCGGTTGGCGGCACATGCGCGGCCCAAGGATTGACTTCCAGGTCGCCAGTTGAATCGCTATCGCGAGCAGGCTCACTCCCACAGGGGATCTTCAGTGAACACAGATTTTGTGTACGACACAGATCAATTGTGGGAGCGAGCCTGCTCGCGATAGCGGCAGATCAGTCGGTACATTTGGCGCCTGTTGAATCGCCATCGCGAGCAGGCTCGCTCCCACAATGTTGAACTGTGCCGAGCCGGTTACCGGCGCTTTTTGCTCCCCAGCAACGACCCCATCAACCCACGTACCAGTTGCCGTCCCAACTGATTGGCGGCCTGGCGCATTGCCGATTTCAATGCCTGGCCGGCCGCCGTACCGAGAAATTCCCCGGCCTTGTCGGTGAAACTCGGTTCTTCAGCGCTCGCCTTGCCCTGTGCCTCTTCGGCTTGCGGCTCCAAGCCCTTGCGCCCCATCAGCACTTCATAGGCCGACTCGCGATCAATGGGTTTGTCATAACGCCCTTGCAAAGGGGAACGGGCGATCAGCCCGGCGCGCTCAGCGTCGGTCAACGGCCCGATCCGCGATTGTGGCGGCGCCACGAGCACACGCTGGACCATTTGCGGCGTGCCCTTTTCCTGCAAAGTGCCCACCAAGGCTTCGCCAATACCCAGCTCGGTCAGCACTGTCAGCGCATCGAATTGCGGGTTGGGCCGGAAACCGTCCGCCACCGCCCGCAGGGATTTCTGCTCCTTGGTGGTGAAGGCCCGCAAGCCGTGCTGGATGCGCAGGCCCAACTGCGCCAGCACGTCGTCCGGCAAGTCTCCTGGCGACTGGGTCACGAAGTACACCCCCACGCCCTTGGAGCGAATCAGCCGCACCACTTGCTCCAACCGCTCTTGCAACGCCTTGGGGGTATCGGCAAAGAGCAGATGGGCCTCATCGAAGAACAGCGCCAGCAGCGGTTTGTCCGCGTCGCCGCGCTCGGGCAATTGCTCGAACAACTCGGCCAGCAGCCAGAGCAGGAACGTTGCGTAGACTTTTGGTGCTTCATGCACCAGACGGCTGGCGTCCAGCAAATGGATAGGGCCGCGGCCGTCGCTGGCCGGTTGCAGGATGTCCTCAAGCTGCAAGGCCGGCTCGCCGAACAGCGCATCCGCGCCTTGTTGCTCCAATGTGGCCAAGCGCCGCAGCAATGCCTGGCTGGAACCGGTGGTCATCAAAGCGGCGTCGTCCCCCAGCAGCTCAGGGTTGTCCCTGAGATGATTGAGCAGTGCCTTCAAGTCCTTGAGATCCAGCAGCAACAGGCCTTCGCGGTCGGCAACCTTGAAGGCCGCGTACAGCGCCGATTGCTGACTGTCGGTGAGTTCCAACAGGCTGCCGAGCAACAGCGGGCCCATTTCACTCAGGGTGGTGCGCAGCGGATGACCGGACTTGCCATGAATGTCCCACAAGGTCACCGGATAAGCCTGGGGTTTGTGGCCGAGCCAGGACATGCCGGCGATACGCTCGGCGACTTTGCCTTGGGGGTTGCCGGCGGCGCCGAGGCCACACAGGTCGCCCTTGATGTCTGCGGCGAATACCGCAACGCCGGCATCGCTGAACGTCTCGGCCAGGCGTTGCAAGGTGACAGTCTTGCCGGTGCCGGTGGCACCTGCCACCAGACCATGACGGTTGGCCAGGCGTAGGGCCTGGGCGATGGGTTGGCCGGCAAGGTCGGCGCCAATAACAAGTTGCGATGAGTCAGGCATTTCGTCACCTGTGGTTAATCTATGGCCTTGCATGGCCGATATCTAAAGCGACAGACCTACTGAAACAAGGTCGGATAATTCCCTAAGGAGAGGAGGAAATATCAGCTTTTTTTCACTATGAAGCCATTTTTGCGCGCTTGTATATAAGCACGCTTAGCGTACCAAGACCTTAGCGGACCCCCGTGCCATGAATAAAAACCTGCGCTTTAGCCATAAAATTCTAATAGCCGCCGCGCTCATCGTGATTGCAGCCTTCGCTTCCTTCACGACCTACAACGATTACCTGCAACGCAATGCCATCCGTGACGACCTGGACAGCTACCTGCATGAAATGGGTGCTGTCACGGCAAATAACATTCAGACCTGGCTGACCGGCCGCATCCTGCTTATCGAGAACCTGGCCCAGAACATCGCCGTCACCCCCGACCCGAGCAGCGTCACCCACCTGCTGGAACAGAAAGCGCTGACCTCGACCTTCATGGCGTCCTACCTTGGCGATGCCCAGGGCAGTTTCATCATTCGCCCCGATGCGAAGATGCCTGACGGTTTCGATCCGCGCGTACGTCCTTGGTACAAAGGCGCACAAAGCAGCAGCACCTCGACCCTGACCGAACCCTACATAGACGCTGCCAGCGGCGGGCTGATCATTTCCATCGCCAGCGCCTCGAAAAACGCCACGCAAAATGTCGGTGTCGTGGGCGGCGACCTGAGCCTGCAGACCATTGTGGACAACCTCAAGACCGTGAATTTCGACGGCATGGGGTATGCCTACCTGATCAGCGCCGACGGCAAGATCCTGGTACACCCGGATAAAGCCCTGGTCATGAAAACCCTGGCCGAAGCCTACCCGACGAACACCCCGAAGATCAGCGACCAGATCAGCGAAGTCGAAGTCGATGGCCAAACGCGCATCGTGACCTTCACGCCGATCAAGGGCCTGCCCTCGGTGAACTGGTACGTCGGCGTGTCGGTGGACAAAGACAAGGCCTACTCGATGCTCAGCGATTTCCGCACCTCGGCCGTCGTGGCGACGGTCATTGCCGTGGCGTTCATCATTGCGCTGCTGAGCATGTTGATCCGCTTGCTGATCCAACCGCTGCATGTGATGACCCGGGCGATGGAAGACATTGCCGATGGCGACGGCGACCTGACCAAACGTCTGACGATCCAGAATCAGGACGAATTCGGCATTCTGGGCACGGCGTTCAACCGTTTCGTGGAACGTATCCATAATTCGATCCGCGAAGTGTCCTCCGCCACCGAACACGTCAACGAAGTCGCCTTGCGGGTGGTGAGCGCGTCGAACTCCTCGATGGTCAATTCCGACGAGCAGGCCAGTCGCACCAACAGCGTGGCCGCGGCCATCAATCAATTAGGCGCTGCTGCTCAGGAAATCGCCCGCAATGCAGCGCAAGCTTCCCATCAGGCCAGCGACGCCCGTGGCCTGGCCGAGGATGGTCAACAAGTGGTGGATCGCAGCATTGCCGCGATGAATCGCTTGTCCGACTTGCTGAGTGCCTCAAGCAGCAACGTTGAATCGCTGAACAGCAAAACCGTGAACATTGGCCAGATCCTGGAGGTGATCACCAGTATTTCCCAGCAAACCAACCTGCTGGCCCTCAATGCTGCAATTGAGGCAGCCCGGGCCGGTGAGGCCGGGCGCGGGTTTGCCGTGGTGGCCGATGAAGTGCGCAACCTGGCCCACCGCACCCAGGAATCGGCGCAACAGGTGCAGACCATGATCGAGGAGTTGCAGGTCGGCGCCCGGGATTCGGTCACGACCATGAACGACAGCCAGCGCCACAGCCAGGAAAGCGTGGAAATCGCCAACCTGGCCGGCGAGCGCCTGAACAGCGTGACCCAGCGCATCGGTGAAATCGATGGCATGAACCAGTCAGTGGCCACCGCCACCGAGGAGCAGACGGCCGTGGTGGAATCCATCAACGTGGACATCACCGAGATCAACACGCTGAACCAGGAAGGCGTGGAGAACCTGCAATCGACATTGCGCGCCTGCTCAGACCTTGAGCAGCAAGCGGCGCGGTTGAAGCAACTGGTGGGCAGTTTCCGCATCTGACGTCATCGCCAGCAGGCTCGCTTCCACGGGGTTTTGTGCACAACACAGATCCATGGTGGGAGCGAGCCTGCTCGCGATAGGCCCCTCTCAAACGACACACTGCTGACAGACATTCCGCCGCCCACAACCCCAACCGAACATCTATTCTTACTAAAGGTCAACAAAGGAGAATACAGACCGGAGGGATGTTCATCGTGCACATAGCGGACATAACCATGTTCTACGCCCCCGCCAGCGGCGGCGTGCGCACTTATCTGGATGCCAAGCACCGGCGCCTGAGTGATCGGCCCGGAATTCGTCACAGTCTGTTGATCCCTGGCGCGCATCTGAGCGAGCACGACGGGATCTATAAGGTTCCGGCCCCCGCCCTGCCTTTCGGCAAGGGCTACCGCTTCCCGCTTCGCCTGGCGCCCTGGCGCAATGTCCTGCGTGATTTACAACCGGACCTGATTGAAGTCGGCGATCCCTACCTCACCGCATGGGCTGCCCTGGATGCCCGGCGCCAGCTCGATGTGCCGGTGATCGGTTTCTATCACTCCGACCTGCCGCTGCTGGTCAGCAACCGCATGGGCAACTGGTTCACGCCCAACATCGAAGCCTATGTCAGCAAGTTGTACGGCAATTTCGACCGGGTCCTGGCGCCGAGCCAGGTCATGGCCGACAAGTTGATCGGGCTGGGGGTCAAGAACGTCTACGTGCAGCCTTTGGGCGTGGATCTGCAAACCTTCAACCCCGCCGCCCGCGACCCGGAACTGCGTGCCGAACTGGGAATTGCCGAAGACACGCGCCTGCTGATTTTCGCCGGTCGCGGTTCCAGGGAAAAAAACCTGCCGGTGCTGCTCAAGTGCATGAAACGCCTGGGCGAACGTTACCACCTGCTGCTGGTGGGTTCGTCCATGCCCGCCGTGGTCCCGGACAACGTTACAGTGGTCGATGAGTTCTGTCCGGCGCCGCAAGTTGCCCGGCTCATGGCCAGCGCCGATGCCCTGGTGCATGCCGGTGACCAGGAAACCTTCGGCCTGGTGATCCTCGAAGCCATGGCCAGCGGTATCCCGGTGGTGGCGGTGGCGGCCGGGGCCTTCACCGAAATCGTCCACGAAGACTGCGGCCTGCTATGCACGCCCGACAATCCACAGGCCATGGCCAACGCTGTGCGGCAGCTATTTGCCGAAGGCTGTCAGCGACGCGGTGTGCTGGCGCGCCAGCACGTTGAGCGTCACTACGCCTGGGACTCGGTGGTCAACAGCCTGTTGGGCCACTACCACAGCGTCCTGGGTGAACAACTGCCCCTGTTGGCCAATGGTTGAGGTGAAGTCCGTGTCGATGAATCAATCGCCCAGCCTACTGTTGGTGCTGCATGACGTGGCGCCGCAAACCTGGCCCGACTACCAGCCCTTCGTCGAAGCTGTCGACGCCCTCGGCCAGGTGCCAATGACCTGGCTGGTGGTGCCGGACTTTCACCACGCCAACGCGCTGGAGGATCACCCCGGTTTTCGGCGCCTGCTCGACAACCGGGTCGAGCGCGGCGACGAATTGGTGCTGCACGGCTACTACCATTGCGACGACGGTCCGCCGGCGACTCATCCCAAGGACTGGTTCATGCGCCGGGTGTATACCCACGAAGGCGAGTTTTACAGCCTGTCCGAGGAGGCGGCCCTCGCCCGCCTGCGCGCGGGTGTCGAAACCTTCCAGCGCTACCAGTGGCCACTGGAAGGTTTCGTCGCTCCGGCCTGGCTCATGAGCGAAGGCACGCGCCAGGCACTGCGCCAGTTGCCACTGAGTTACACCAGCGATCCCCAGCATCTCTATCGCTTGCCGGACTTCACCCCGATCGACGCTCCGGGACTGGTATGGAGCGCCCGCAGCGCCTGGCGCCGTGGCCTTTCCAAAGTCATCAATGATCAACGTGAACAGCGCTGGCGCCAGGCGCCAGTCATTCGCCTTGGCCTGCATCCCGTCGACATGCGCCATGGGTTCTCCCGGGATTATTGGTTGCGCACCCTCGAACGCCTGCTCAACGACGGCCGCGTGCCGATGACCAAGGTCCAATGGCTGGCGACCCAGGGCCTGCGGGTCAGCGACGCGGCATGAAACGGCTGATATGGCTGGGCGCCGCCTTGCTCTTGGCGCTACTGGTGCCGTGGTTGATGGGTGGCGGGGAGATGTGGTCGCGGGTGCAGCGCTTTCCCTTGTCACTGCTGCTGACCATGCTCGGCATGATTGTCCTGTGCTGGGGCTTGAATTCCGTGCGCCTGCGTTTGCTGCTGGGTGAACACCGCGGGCGCGTCGGACGGCTGAAAAGCATTGGCGTCGTCATGTCCACCGAGTTCGCCATGTGTGCCACGCCCGGCGGCAGTGGCGGGCCGCTGACGCTGATGGCGTTGCTGGCGCGCAACGGCGTGCGTCCGGCCCATGGCAGCGCGGTGTTTGCCATGGATCAGTTGAGCGATCTGCTGTTTTTCCTCTGCGCCTTGGTCGGCATCCTGTTTTATGCCTTGTTCCAGAACCTCAGCCAGAGCATCGAATGGATGCTGGCATTGAGTGCCTTCTCGTTGTTTGGCGGACTGTTCGGCTGCGTGCTGGTGGCCCGCTACCACCGCAAACTGATTCTGCTGGGCGCTCGGTTATTGCGACATCTGCGGGTAAAGACCGCCACTCGCCAACGCTGGGGACGCAAGATCCTGCACTTTCTGGCGGCATTTACCGACACCCTGAAATTGCCCCGTCAGACCCTGTTCCAGGTCTTCGGCCTGACCTGCCTTCACTGGGCCCTGCGCTACAGCGTGTTGTATCTGGCGTTGAGAGGACTGGGGGCGGATTTGCAGTGGGCCTGGAGCTTTCTGATCCAGATGATCTCCTTGAGCGCAGGGCAGTTCAGCCTGCTGCCCGGTGGCGCCGGGGCGGCAGAGTTGACCTCGGCGGCGCTGCTGGCGCCCATGGTGGGAAAATCCACGGCGGCAGCGGCGATTCTGATCTGGCGGGCCGTGACCTATTACTTTTATCTGGTCGCCGGTGGCCCCGTGTTCTTTTTGATGGTCGGGCGACCATTGATCAAGAAACTGATCAAGCTGCGACAGGCGTGACTCCTATTTAGACTTCACCGCTTTCAGGCTTTGCAGGCGCTGGTTCGTCCTCGGGGTGCATTTGTTTCCACAGTTGCGCAGCGTCGGGAAACTCCGTGCCATCCTCCGGGCTCAACGCTTCAGGATCGTAACGGCTCAGGCACCCCTCACCCAGGGTCGCCGGGGCTCGGGAGGTGGCTTTGTCCAATGGGTCGGTCATGGCGAACCTCATGAAAAAAGGGCCTGGTGATCACTCGCCCAGGCCCTTTGCAGTGTAGTCAGAACACCACGGTCTTGTTGCCGTGCACCAGCACTCGGTCTTCCAGGTGATAACGCAAGCCGCGCGCCAGTACCATTTTTTCCACGTCACGGCCGAAACGCACCATGTCTTCGATGCTGTCGCTGTGGCTGACGCGCACAACGTCCTGCTCGATGATCGGCCCCGCGTCCAGCTCTTCGGTCACGTAGTGGCAGGTGGCGCCAATCAGCTTCACACCCCGCATCGAGGCCTGATGATACGGCTTGGCACCGACAAACGACGGCAGGAAGCTGTGGTGGATATTGATGACCTTGTGCGCGTATTCGCTGCACAAGGAAGGCGGCAGGATTTGCATGTAGCGGGCCAGCACCACCACCTCGGCGTCGTGCTGTTTGACCAGCCGCGAAACTTCGGCAAACGCCGGCTGCTTGTCCTGTGGGTCGACCGGAACGTGGTAATAAGGGATTCCGTGCCACTCCACCATACTGCGCAAGGCGTCATGGTTGGAAATGACACAGGCGATGTCGCAATCGAGCTCATCGCTGTGCCAGCGGTGCAGCAAATCAGCCAGGCAGTGAGATTCTTTACTGGCCATCAGCACCACGCGTTTTTTCTGCTCGGTATCGGTGATTCGCCAGTCCATCGAAAACTCTTCGGCAATCGGTGCGAACGCCTCACGAAAGGCTTCGATGCCGAAGGGAAGCGAGTCGGCACGAATTTCGTGACGCATGAAAAACCAGCCACTGTGAGTGTCCGAGTGATGGCTCGCTTCAGTGATCCAACCATTATGGGACGCCAGAAAATTACTGACCTTAGCAACGATGCCGACGCGGTCCGGGCAAGCGATCACCAGCCGAAAAGTGCGCATTAGGGGAACTCCAGAACTTCACAAAGGCGGCCATTCTAGCCATTGCGCGGCAAAACTGCAGTATCGATGACACGCCGCGCACATTTGTCTGCCCGGGCAGCAATGGGCCGGACCTTTGGCAACACGCTATATTTGTGAGCAGATGTGAAGACTGTGTTTCAGTATTTAACTGCAACGCCGTTTTTGCGAGGCTGCACTAATTAATTAAATAAAACATCGGTTAAATGTTTACTTGATGAAACTGTCTGATTACTATTGCCTCACTGTCTCCTTGTCACCCGCGTCCTACATAAGGTAGTCCTCATGTCCTTGATCAATGAATACCGCAGCACCGAAGAAGCAATCAAAGAACTGCAAGAACGCCTGAAAGCTCTGTCCAAAGACGACAAGCTGCAGAAAGAACTGGAATTCGAAGGCAAACTGCGCACGCTGATGGGCGAATACCAGAAATCGCTGCGTGACATCATTGCCATGCTGGATCCAGAAGCCAAATCGAGCAAGGCAACCCGTGGCGCCGTAAAAACTACCGGCACCAAACGCGCTCGCAAAGTTAAGCAATACAAAAACCCGCACAACGGCGAAGTCATCGAAACCAAAGGTGGCAACCACAAGACTCTGAAAGAGTGGAAAGCCAAGTGGGGCGGTGACGTGGTTGAAGGTTGGGCAACCCTGCTGGGCTAAGCCTCACCGGTTCGCGCCGCTTTATGCGAACAGAATAACGCCAGCGATTGCTGGCGTTTTTTTATGCCTGCGATTTACCCACTTCATCGCCACTCAAAGGCTTAAACGTTTACGCAATTGCTGGCTGTAGCCCTGCCACTCTATGAGTACCTCGCGCTGCAATGGCGTGGAAACGGCCATCCATTCCTCCATCGCCTCATCAAAACTTTGCAAGGTATTAGGCGCCCCCCATTCCGGGGAGGACAAACGCTGCTGACAGAAAAGTCTCCAACGCTCCTGCTCTTCGCCGGTCAAGGTCTCAGGGAAGTTGCGCGCGCGATATCTGAACAATAACTCCGGTAAACGCTCATCATCAAAAGGCCAGTGTTCTGAAGCCAATTGAGCAGGGTCAGCCATGCGGACTTGCTCGCACAATCGACGATCGCGGTCGCCGATGAAGCCTGCGTATAACTGCTGCTCGGGATCCTCACTGGCCGTGAAATCCTCGCGACCATAAATAGCCTGAAGTTTGTCCTGCCAAACTTGCTGTGCGTCAGTTAGCCGCAGCGCACGCTCCTGATAAACGTCCATGTCCAGTTGCAGCCGCTGCTGGTCCTCGGCACGCAGCACCGAGAGCGGCGCGACCACCGGGCACTTGTTGATATGAATGAGTTTGAGAGGCACCGGCAACTCGCCTTCGAGCAGTTCTTCACGGCGGGTATACAAACGTTGCCTCAGGGTTTCAGCATCGTGGTCCAGCAAACCCAGCGGGTCCAGGTGCAAGTCACAGACAATCAGGGCATTGCGATTTTTCGGGTGCCAGGCCAATGGCAAAACTACCCCGATGTAGTTGCGCGCGGCCGAGAAACGCCCGGAAACATGCACCATAGGCTGCAACAGGCGGACCTGATCCATGACTTTCTGTTTGCTGCGCAGTTGGAACAGCCACTCGTAAAGCCTGGGTTGTTTCTGGCGGATCAGACGGGCCAAGGCGATCGTCGCGCGCACGTCCGACAACGCATCGTGAGCCTGGCCGTGGTCAATACCATTGGCGGCGGTCAGGCGCTCCAGCTTGAGGGTCACGCGGCCCTCCTCTTGCGGCCAGACAATGCCTTCGGGGCGCAGCGCATAGGCGGCGCGCACCAGGTCGATCAGGTCCCAGCGGCTATTGCCGCCCTGCCACTCCCGCGCGTACGGGTCGAAAAAATTCCGATAGAGGCTATAGCGGGTCATTTCGTCGTCGAAGCGCAGGGTGTTGTAACCGGCGCCACAGGTGCCGGGCGCGGCCAGTTGCCCGTGGATACGGGTCATGAAGTCGGCTTCAGTCAAGCCTTTGTCGGCCAGGCATTGCGGGGTAATGCCGGTGATCGCACAAGCCGCCGGATGCGGCAGGATGTCCTCGCTGGGCTGGCAATACAGGTTCACCGGCTCGTCGATTTCATTGAGTTCGAAATCGGTACGGATCCCCGCCACCTGCAAGGGCCGGTCACAACGCGGGTTGATGCCAGTGGTTTCGTAGTCGTACCAGAAGATAGAAGTCACGGGGCGTTCCTGGGTTGAAGACTGGCGAAGTCTAGGCCTTCGAGCCCACCTGCGGCCAGCGCTGCCTGAGTTTTGAAATCCAAAGGGGGATCTGAGGCGGACACCGGATCAGTGAACACCCCGATCAAAACTGTGGGAGCGAGCCTGCTCGCGATAGCGGT
>NZ_JAKUDH010000010.1:0-180455 GCF_031570495.1 Pseudomonas sp. JL2 | reverse complement strand
CTATCGCGAGCAGGCTCGCTCCCACAGGGGCTTGGCGGCGAGCGGGCGTTTGCGGTTTTCAAGGTTATCGCTGTTTTTAAGCTTGCTGAAACGTTTCTTCAAGTCTATAAAAACTGCACAACTCCAAGAAAAGGCTGCCCTTATGACTCCGCTCAAACTTGTCATTGCCCTCAGCGCCCTGGGCGCTACGTCCCACGCCATGGCCTGGGATTACGTCCTGCTCGACACCGATAAAGCCGCTCAGCCCTGGAAAATCACCAGCCAGCAGCTAGGCGTGAAAACCGACAAGCCCTTTTCCGTGACAATGCGCACCCTGCATGGCGGTCGGCAGGAAGGCGTCAGCATCGTCGATATCGACAACGGCACGATGAAGCTCTCGGTCGTCCCAACACGGGGCATGAACGTGCTGCAGGCCTCGGTCGGTGAAGTGCGTATGGGCTGGGATTCGCCGGTCAAGGAAGTGGTCAATCCGTCGTTCATTGAGCTCAATGGTCGCGGCGGACTGGGCTGGCTCGAAGGTTTCAACGAGCTGGTGACCCGCTGTGGCTACGAATGGGTCGGCCATCCCGGCATGGACAACGGCGAGCTGCTGACGCTGCATGGCCGCGCCGCCAACATCCCGGCCAACAAAGTGACGCTGCACATCGATGAAAAACCGCCTTATGCGATTACTCTGCGGGGCGAGCTGAAGGAGCAAGCCTTCAAGAAAGTCGATTTCTCGGTACAAACCGAACTGCTGACCGAGCCCGGCAGCGTGAGCTTCGCACTCAAGGACACGCTGACCAACAACGGCGACTATCCGAAGGAATACCAAGCGCTTTACCACAGCAATTTCAGTACACCGTTCCTGGAGCAGGGGGCTCGCTTCGCGGCGCCGGTCAAGCAGGTCTCGCCGTTCAACGACAAGGCCAAGGGCGATCTGGCGGATTGGCAAACCTACCGAGGGCCAACCAAGGACTACGACGAAACCGTCTACAACGTCGTGCCTTATGCCGATGCCAAGGGCGACACCCTCACCGTGCTGCACAACAAGGCCGGTAGCCTCGGTGTATCGGTGGGCTTCAACACCGGCACGCTCCCCGTGTTCTCCCTGTGGAAAAACACCGATACCCAAGGTCAGGGTTACGTGACCGGGCTGGAGCCGGGCACCAGTTTTTCCTATAACCGCCGGTATCAACGGCCACTGGGCCTGGTGCCCACCATCGCGCCAAAAGAGCAGAAGCAGTTCCAGATCCACTACAGCCTGTTGGCGGATAAAGGTGCCGTGGATAAAGCACTCAAACGTATCGATGAAATCCAGGGCGCCCAGCAAACCGAAGTCCGAAATACGCCGCTGGTGGACCTGAGCAAGCCATGATGCCCATCAGGGCGTGGCGGGCCGGTATTGCAATGCTTCGGCCAAGTGCTCCCGGCTGATTCGATCCGCTTGCTCAAGGTCCGCCAGCGTACGGGCGACCTTGAGCAGGCGGTGGGCGGCTCGCAGCGACAGGGTCAGTCGTTCGCAGGCGGTTTCCAGCCAGGTTTCATCGGTTGTGGATAACTTGCAATGTCGACGCAAACCCGGCAGATCCAGGAACGCGTTGGCGCATCCTTGGCGCTTTTGCTGGCGTTCGCGGGCCTCCGCCACTTGCTCGGCTACGGTAGCCGTATCGTCACCGGATTCGCTTTTGGGGCTCAACGCCGTGGCTTCCCGGGCGACGGTCAGGTGCAGGTCGATGCGGTCCAGTAAGGGGCCGGAGAGTTTATTGCGGTAGCGCTGCACCATGTCCGGCGTACACGAGCATCGGCCACTGGTCTCGCCAAGGTATCCACAGGGGCAGGGATTCATCGCCGCCACCAACTGGAAACGCGCCGGAAAGCGCACCCGGTCACGAGCGCGCGAAACCACGATGTGGCCCGATTCCAGCGGCTCCCTCAAGACCTCAAGAACCTTGCGGTCGAACTCCGGCAGTTCATCGAGAAACAGCACGCCATGGTGGGCGAGGGTGATCTCTCCCGGTTGCGGCTTTGAGCCGCCTCCCACCAGCGCCGGGCCGGACGCCGAGTGATGCGGTTGACGAAACGGGCGCTGCGGCCAATGGCTCAACGGTACGCAACTGGCGACCGACTGAATCGCGGCGACCTCCAGGGCTTCACTTTCAGCCAGTGGCGGCAACAACCCCGGTAAACGGCTTGCGAGCAGTGTCTTGCCGGTGCCTGGTGGTCCGCTGAACAACAGGTTATGGGCTCCCGCAGCGGCGATCAGCAATGCGCGCTTGGCCCCGACCTGGCCTTGTACTTCATTCAGGTCAGGATAGGGCTTGCTCGCCGAGAGTAGCCCGTTGGAAACATAAGGCACCACCGGGGTATGGCCATTGAAGTGGGCTACCGCTTCGAGCAGATGATCCACCGCGATCACCTTCAGCCCCGATGCCAGACAGGCTTCCTCGGCATTCGCTCGCGGCACCAGCAGTGTACGCCCGGCCTTGCGCGCCGCCAGCGCCGCGGGCAACACACCGCGCACCGGGCGCACCGCGCCGGACAACGCCAACTCCCCGAGACATTCCACATCGTCCAGCATCAGGGTCGGCACCTGTACGCTGGCCGCCAGGATCCCCAGGGCAATCGCCAGGTCGAACCGCCCGCCGTCCTTGGGCAGATCCGCCGGCGCCAGGTTCAGCGTGATGCGCCGCGCCGGGAAATTCAGGCCCGAATTGATGATCGCGCTGCGTACCCTGTCCTTGCTTTCCTTCACCGCCGCTTCAGGCAAGCCGACCATCGTCAGCGATGGCAAGCCATTGGCCAGATGGACTTCAACGGTAACGGCAGGCGCTTCCACACCCACTTGGGCGCGGCTATGGACAATGGCCAGAGACATGCAATCGTTCCTTGAGTGAATAAGGGGCCGCGTCCTGCGGCTCTTGAAGGTTAGTCGTGGGATAGGCTTTCGGTGGGGCAATCGAAGGCGAAAATTTTGCCAGGATGTTGCGGTTGCGAATGGCCGATCGCCTGCGCGAATACGAGGGCAGCAGGGGGGCGTGCGTTCAGCAGGGCTGTGCGTCCGTTTCACGGTGCCTTCGAAATGACCGCCCCAGGCGCTGCTAGACTCCGATTTGTCCAATCGGCATCTACGGCACAGGGAGTGAGTGGCCCATGAACGATCTGCTGGCTCTGTTAACCGACAAGCGCTTCATGCCCCACGGGCATTGCTATTTGTGGCGGCCGGATTTGCTGTGGACCAATGTCATTGCCGATGGCTTGATCACCCTGTCCTACATCTCCATCCCCTTCACCCTTCTGTACTTTATCCACAAGCGCAAAGACGTGCCTTTTGACTGGATGCTGACGGCTTTTGGTGTGTTCATCCTGGCCTGCGGGACCAGCCATGTGATGGAAATCCTGACCATCTGGCAGCCCTACTATTGGCTGTCGGCGCTGGTTAAGGTAATCACTGCTATCGCCTCGGTGATTACTGCCATCCTGCTGGTCCGGCTGGTGCCTGCGGCCCTTAAGATCCCCAGCCCGCAGCAACTGGCCAGGGTCAATGACGAGTTGCGTGAGGCGCAGGCCGAACTGGTCACTACCGCGCGCCGGGCCGGTATGGCGGAAATCGCCACCAATGTGCTGCACAACGTGGGCAATGTACTCAATAGCGTCAATGTGTCAGCCCGACTCTTGTACGAGAAAGTGCACGCATCCAAGGGGCAGGGGGTGATCAGGGTCGCTGAGTTGATGAGGCAGCATTCCGATGATCTCGGCGCCTTTATCAGCAGCGATCCGAAAGGTCGCGCGCTACCCGGCTATCTTGGCAAGTTGGCCGAAGCCCTGGCAGCCGAGCAGCGGAGCATGATCGATGAGTTGGTGCAACTGACCAAGAGCATCGACCATATCAAGGAGATCGTCGCCACCCAGCAGTCCTATGCCGGTAACTCCAGCGTGCTGGAGCCGGGTTCGCTGCGAGAGCTGATCGAGGATGTGGTGCGCATCTGCGATGTGTCCCTGGCGCGTCATCATGTGACGCTGATCAAGGAGCTCGCCGATATTCCGATGATGTTGCTGGACAAGCACAAGGTGCTGCAAATACTGATCAATCTAATCAACAACGCCAAGCAGGCGCTTGATTCGGTGGCGGATCGACCGTCGCGCATTACCCTGCGTCTGAAGGCCACTGACGACAAGCGTGTGCGGATCGAGGTCGAGGACAACGGCGAGGGTATCTCCAGGGACAATCTCAACCGGGTGTTCGAGCATGGTTTTACGACGCGTGCCGACGGTCACGGCTTTGGACTGCACAGTTGCATTCTGGCTGCGCACGAGATGGGCGGCGAGCTGACAGTGCAGAGCGCGGGGCCGGGCAAGGGCGCGCTCTTTACCCTGGAGTTGCCGCTTGCGCTGGCCCAAGGTCAATCTCAGCGAGCCGCGAGTGGCTGACCTAGTCGGCTTGAGGTCTCGGCAAGAAAGCGTTGCAGGGAGCGAGACAAAAAATCGCAGCTTTCAGCAGCTCCTGCTGGGGATTTTATTCGGTAGGAGGATTTATCTTCGCCTCCAGCTCCGCCACCTTCGCCTCCAGGCTCTCCAACCGCGCCCGGGTCCGGGCCAGTACGACCATCTGACTGTCGAATTCTTCCCGGCTGACCAGATCCAGCTTGCTGAACCCGCTTTGTAGCAGGGCCTTGAACTGGCTTTCGATTTCGCTTTTGGGCAGGGGTGTGTCGCCGCTCAATAGGCGGGAGGCGTGGCCGCTCAGGGCGTCGAGGAGGTCTTTGGGCGCAAGCATGGCAGGTGTCCTGAAAACGATGAGGGCAGTGTATCACGCAGCGTCTATATTCAATTGGCGAGCAAGGAGTGCACGCTTTTCGCGCACTGGACCGGGCATCGCCGCACTGTTGTTGTGCGTATTGTTCCTGTTCGGGGTGCGGCGCGAGCCGGCACAGTGGGTAAGAGACTGAAATCAGAAGGTTTGGGCACAGATGGCAAGGTTTCTGCTTAGTGGCTGATGACCCATGCACTGATGCAGTCGCTGTGACGAATGCAGTGCAGCCGGCGAGGCGGGGAGCTTCGTCAGAGTGGTTAGCTGGCACCGGTCGGGCAACTTGGGCCGACGATGCGTTACAAAGCCAGGCACTGCGCTTAGACTTGAGTCGGGTTTGTTTTCCTGGGGCAAGTCCACCAATTCGGGAGAAAGTTTCATGAAGCTAGTCACTGCCATCATCAAGCCGTTCAAGTTGGACGACGTGCGCGAGTCGCTGTCCGAAATCGGCGTGCAGGGCATTACCGTTACTGAGGTCAAAGGCTTCGGTCGGCAGAAAGGTCACACCGAGCTGTATCGCGGCGCGGAATACGTGGTTGATTTCCTGCCCAAGGTGAAGATCGATGTCGCCATTGACGACAAGGATCTGGACCGGGTTATCGAGGCGATCACCAAGGCCGCCAATACCGGCAAGATTGGTGACGGCAAGATATTTGTGGTCAATCTGGAACAGGCTATTCGCATCCGTACCGGCGAAACCGATACCGACGCTATCTAAGCCGCCAAACCCAACGCCCCAGGAGAAAACAATATGACTCTGCGTAAATTCGCAGGGCTAGGAGCCCTGTTGTCCTTCGTAACGCCTGGCCTGGCCATGGCAGAAGAAGCGGCAGCCCCAGTCCTGAACTCCGGCGACACTGCCTGGATGCTCACTGCCACAATTCTTGTACTGTTCATGACTATTCCCGGCCTGGCGCTGTTCTACGGCGGCATGGTTCGGTCGAAAAACATTCTTTCCGTGATGATGCAATGCTTTGCCATTACCGGTCTGATCAGCATCCTGTGGGTCATTTATGGCTACAGCATTGCGTTCGACACCACGGGGATGGAGCAGGGCGTCGTCAACTTCAATTCGTTCGTCGGTGGTCTGAACAAGGCATTCCTGGCGGGCCTCACGCCTAGTAGCCTGACTGGCCTGTTCCCTGAAGCGGTGTTCATCACCTTCCAGATGACGTTCGCCATCATCACCCCGGCCCTGATCGTCGGCGCGTTCGCCGAGCGGATGAAGTTCTCCGCCATGCTGATCTTCATGGCCGTGTGGTTCACCCTGGTGTATGCACCGATTGCGCACATGGTCTGGTCCGGCAACGGCGGCCTGATGTGGGACTGGGGTGTGCTGGACTTCGCTGGTGGCACCGTGGTGCACATCAACGCCGGTATTGCTGGCCTGGTGGCGTGCCTGGTATTGGGTAAGCGCAAGGGTTTTCCGACTACCCCGATGGCACCGCATAACCTGGGTTACACCTTGATGGGTGCGGCCATGCTGTGGGTAGGCTGGTTCGGCTTCAACGCCGGTTCCGCCATCGCGGCCAACGGCACCGCCGGTATGGCAATGCTGGTTACCCAGATTGCAACCGCTGCTGCGGCGTTGGGCTGGATGTTCGCCGAGTGGATCACCCACGGTAAGCCAAGCGCACTGGGCATTGCCTCGGGTGTGGTGGCGGGTCTGGTGGCGATTACTCCGGCTGCCGGCACCGTGGGCCCGATGGGCGCCCTGGTCATCGGCTTGGCGGCGGGTGTGGTGTGCTTCTTCTGCGCCACTACCCTCAAGCGCAAAATGGGCTATGACGACTCCCTGGACGCCTTCGGCGTGCACGGCATCGGCGGTATCCTGGGCGCGATCCTGACCGGTGTGTTCGCAGCGCCGGCCCTGGGTGGCTTCGGCACCGTGACTGATATCGGCGCGCAAGTGTGGATTCAGCTCAAGGGTGTAGGCTTCACGGTGATCTACACCGCGATCGTCACCTTCATCATTCTCAAGGTCCTGGACGCCGTCATGGGTCTGCGTGTCTCCGAGGAAGAAGAAGCGGTCGGCCTGGACCTGGCCCAGCACAACGAGCGTGGCTACAATCTGTAAGTACACGCAATAAAAAAAATGCCCGGTTCGCCGGGCATTTTTTTGTCTGGAGTTTGTCATTGCTCACAGGATGTACCGGTTTTTCCGACGTCTTTTGTTATGTACGCGACATGGGTTTTTCTACCGCCATCGGCTTACACCAAAGCAGGCGTATTAGGCCCTTTGTTTTTTCCCAGAGCGCGCTAGAATGCGCGCCGAACGTGCGGAGATCTGTATGTGGCAACAGACGCTGATAACCCTGCGGGCAAGGCCTCGAGGCTTTCATCTGGTAACGGACGAGTTGCTCGCCGGCCTGCCTGAACTCCGGGCATGTCGTGTCGGTCTGTTGCATCTGTGGCTGCAGCATACCTCGGCCTCGTTGACCATCAACGAGAACGCCGATCCGGCGGTGCGTCGAGACTTCGAACGATTTTTCAATCGGCTGATCCCACAAGGAACCGCCGATTATGAGCACAACGACGAAGGCCTGGACGACCTCCCGGCGCACTTCAAGGCCAGCGTGCTGGGGTGTCAGCTTAGCCTGCCGGTCACGGCGGGACGGTTGGCATTGGGTACCTGGCAAGGTGTTTATCTGGGCGAGCACCGTGATCATGGCGGTGCTCGTAAAGTCCTCGCCACTTTGTACGGTGATGGGGAGTAACCGCTGATTGCCGGCGGATGTTGAATTTTTTCTGGCAGCCTTCGACAGACGGCGAAGCTGGGCTATAACTAATCTGCTTTTCGCAAGTCATGAGGTAGAACATGAGCGACGATGATCTGGAAAACGACGACCTCGAAGTAGGTGACGAAGACGAGACCGAAGAAGGCCTGGAAGCGGCGGCTGAAGACGTCGCCGACGACGATGGGGCCGATGTACCGGCGCCAACCGCCAAAGGCAAGGCCAAGGCGGCGGTTTCGGTCGACGAGTTGCCGAGCGTAGAGGCCAAGAACAAGGAGCGTGATGCGCTCGCCAAGGCCATGGAGGAGTTCCTGGCCCGAGGCGGTAAAGTGCAGGAAGTGGAGGCCAACGTTGTTGCGGATCCGCCCAAGAAACCGGACAACAAGTACGGCAGCCGCCCGATCTGAGCATCTGCTTCTTGCTTGCTGAAAAAGCCCGCCGTCGCTGCGGGCTTTTTCATGGGCTATAAAAATCTTCAGGCCAGGCGCCGCGGATCCTGTGGGAGCGAGCCTGCTCGCGATAGCGATCCATCTGTCACATCGACGCTGGATGTGCCATTGCTATCGCGAGCAGGCTCGCTCCCACAATTTGAGTTCTGGTGGCCACAAAACAGGCGGTTTAGGGTTGGCTATGCCACCCCGCCAGCAACCCCGGCAGCTCGGTCAGGCTGCGAATCTCTGCATCCGGTACATGCTCGGCATCCCAGGTTTTACCCGCCGGATTGAACCAGATTGCCCGCAAGCCGGCCTGTTGGGCGCCGGCGATGTCGTCACCCGGATGATCGCCAATGTGCACGGCGGTTTGCGCCGTGGCGCCGCCGCGTTGCAAGGCTTCGTGGAACAGCCGGGCGTCAGGCTTGGCGATGCCGATGTCCTCGGCGCACAGGGCGAACTTGAAATAATCCGCCAGTCCCAGGCGACGTACATCGGCGTTGCCATTGGTGACCACGCCGAGGGCGAAATGGTTGGCCAGAATTTCCAGGGTAGGCTGCACCTCGGGAAAGATTTGCAATTGGTGACGGGCGTGCAGGAATGTTTCGAACGCTTCGTCCGCCAGCTCCGAGGCTTGCCACTGGTCATAACCGGCGTCCTGCAAGGCACGGAACAGCACTCGTCGGCGCAGTGCACTGATGCGGTGCTTCAGGCCGGGCTCTTCGCGCAACACTTGCTCGCGAATGGTAAAAAGATGCTCCACCGGCACGCTGCCCAGGTTCGCGGCGTTGTCGGTCAGCCACTGGCGTAAGACGGCCTCGGCACTGGCGATCACCGGGGCGGTGTCCCATAGGGTGTCGTCGAGGTCGAAAGTGATGAGCTCGATGGTCATGATTCGTCGCCCTTGATTCGTTTGGCCCTGGGGTGGGCACTGTCATAGACCGTCGCCAGGTGCTGGAAGTCCAGGTGGGTATAGATCTGTGTGGTCTTGATGTCCGAGTGGCCGAGCAGTTCCTGGACGGCGCGCAGGTCCTGGGAAGACTCCAGCAGATGGCTGGCGAAGGAATGCCTGAGCATGTGGGGGTGCAGGTTCTGTCCCAGCTCGCGTTCACCGGCGGCCTTGACCCGCACCTGGATCGCCCGCGGACCGAGGCGCCGGCCTTGCTGGCTGACAAATACCGCGTCGTCGGCCGGGTTGGTCAGCGCCCGCAACGGCAGCCACAGCTCCAGGGCCTCACGGGCTTTGCGGCCAACAGGCAGCAAACGTGTCTTGCTGCCCTTGCCCAGCACCTGGACCATGCCGTCGGCCAAGTCCAGTTGATCCAGGTTGAGCCCCGTCAGTTCGGAAAGCCGCAGGCCGGAGGAATAGAACAATTCGAGAATCGCCTGGTCCCGTCGCGCCAGGAAGTCATCCTCGACGGCGCCTTCCAGCAATTGCAGGGCCCGGTCGGTGTCCAGGGTCTTGGGCAGCCGGCGTTCGCCCTTGGGCGGTGCCAGGCCGGTGGCGGGGTCGTGATCGCACAGCCCTTCGCGGTTGAGGTAGTGGTACAGGCCTCGCACTGCTGACAACAGTCGCGCCAGGCTGCGGGAGGATTGCCCTTGTTGATGAAGGCGGGCGACCAAGCTGCGCAGGCGCTGGATGTCCAAGGCTGCCCAACTGCCGATGTTTTGCTTCTGGCACCAGGCCAACACTTTTTCCAGGTCGCGGCGATAGGCCGACAGCGTGTGGGGCGACACCTGGCGCTCACTGCGCAGGTGTTCGCAGTAGGCGTCCAGCTGCCGTTCCATCATCAGCGTACCGAGCGCAGTGAACCAGTCATGCGCGGCAGGACCCGGCCGGTGACTTCGGCGATGTAGCTTAAAAACAACGTGCCCACCGAGCTTTTGTAGTGTTGCGGATCACGACTGGCAATGGCCAGCACGCCATGTACGCCCTGGTGGGCGATGGCGACGACAGCGGTGGAGCCGATCTGCTTGCGCTGTTCTTCGCCGAAGAGGAAGTCCAGCTCATGTTCGCGCAGGCTGCCGCTGACGCTCTTGTTCTCCGTGAGCAAGCCGCCGATGGCTGTCTGTGCATCGGCGTGGGTTACCCAGCGCCCCACTGGCATGGCGTTATCGCCAAACAGGATCAGGCTGACGAAAGGCACCTGGAAATCCTGGCGCAGACTGTCTTCGACACCCATCACCAGGTCTTCGAGGGTGTTGGCATCCATGAGCGCCAGGATCAAGCGACGGGTCTTGTCGAAGAGCCGATCGTTATCCCGGGCTACGTCCATCAGGTGCGAAAGACGATGGCGCATTTCGATGTTGCGCTCGCGCAGAATCTTCATCTGATGCTCGACCAGCGACACGGTGTCGCCGCGGCGGTGGGGGATGCGCATCGTTGCCAGCAGTTCTTCATGCTCGACGAAGAAGTCCGGGTGAGCCTCCAGGTACGCGGCCACGGCTGCGGCGTCCGGATGGCTGGGGGATTCGTCGGGCTGCGGGGCTGGAACCTGTGGCTTGTCGGTCATGGGTTTGACTCACTCAAAGACGAACTTGTCCTTCGTATACGCGTACTGCCGGGCCGGTCATCAGCACCGGTTGGCCGGGGCCTGCCCATTCGATGGACAAGCGTCCACCGGGCAGGTCGATCAGTAAAGGCGAATCCATCCATCCCTGACTGATCGCGGCGACTGCCGCCGCGCAGGCGCCGGTGCCGCACGCCTGGGTTTCCCCGGCACCGCGTTCCCAGACGCGCAATTGCGCACGGTGGCGGTCGATGACCTGCAGGAAACCGACATTCACCCGCGCGGGGAAGCGCGGATGATTTTCGATCTTCGGCCCCAGCTCATGCACTGGCGCGCTGTTGATATCGTTGACTCGCAAGACGGCATGGGGGTTGCCCATGGATACTGCCGCCAGTTCCACCGTGGTGCCGTCGACCTCCAACTGATAGCTCAAGGCCTGGGCCGGCGCTTCGAACGGAATGTCCTTCGGTGCCAGGCGCGGGGCGCCCATGTTGACGCCGATCTGGCCGTCGTTGCGCACATCCAGTTCGATGATGCCGCTTTTAGTCTCGACGCGAATCTGCCGTTTGGCGGTCAGGCGCTTGTCCAGCACGAATCGGGCGAAGCAGCGGGCGCCGTTGCCGCACTGCTCGACTTCCGAACCATCGGCATTGAAGATCCGGTAACGGAAGTCCACGTCCGGGTTGTTGGGCGCCTCGACGATCAGCAACTGGTCGAAACCGATACCGGTGTGCCGGTCGCCCCATTGTTTGGCATGCTTGGGCAGGATGTGCGCGTGCTGGCTGACCAGGTCGAGGACCATGAAGTCGTTGCCCAGGCCGTGCATCTTGGTAAAACGCAGCAGCATGGTTTTACTCCGGCAGCAGGCTTTCGCCGGCAAACAACTCGGCTACCGTCTCGCGGCGACGCACTTCAAACGCCTGATCACCGTCCACCAGCACTTCGGCGCAGCGGCCGCGAGTGTTGTAGTTGGAACTCATGACAAACCCGTAGGCCCCGGCCGAATGCACGGCCAGCAGATCGCCTTCTTCCAGCGCCAGCTCCCGACCCTTGGCCAGGAAGTCGCCGGTTTCGCAGATAGGGCCGACAATATCGTAGCTGCGGGCGGCGGTAGCGCGAGGGCGCACCGCGGTGACGTCCATCCAGGCCTGGTACAGCGCCGGGCGGATCAGGTCGTTCATCGCCGCATCGACGATGGCGAAATCCTTGTGCTCGGTGTGCTTGAGGTATTCGACCCGGGTCAACAGCACGCCGGCATTGGCAACGATGTAGCGGCCCGGCTCGAACATCAGGGCCAGGTCGCGACCGTCGAGGCGTTCACGCACCGCCTTGACGTAGTCGGCCACCAGCGGCGGCTCCTCGTCGCGGTAGCGCACGCCGACGCCGCCGCCCAGGTCGATGTGACGCAGGTAGATGCCGCAATCGCTGAGGCGGTCGACCAGCGCCAGCAGGCGGTCGAGGGCATCGATGAAAGGTTCGAGGGTGGTCAGTTGCGAGCCGATGTGGCAATCCACGCCCAGCACTTCCAGGTTCGGCAGTTGGGCCGCGCGCACGTACACATCCTCGGCGTCGGCAATGGCGATGCCGAACTTGTTTTCCTTGAGACCGGTGGAAATGTACGGGTGCGTGCCAGCATCAACGTCCGGGTTCACGCGCAAAGAGATCGGCGCGCGGACACCCATCTCGGCGGCGACCAGTTGCAGGCGCTCCAGCTCATCGGTTGATTCGACGTTGAAGCAGTGCACCCCCACTTCCAGGGCGCGGCGCATGTCTTCACGGGTCTTGCCGACGCCGGAAAAAACGATCTTGTCGGCGCTGCCGCCAGCGGCCAGCACGCGTTCGAGCTCACCACCGGAAACGATGTCAAAGCCGGCACCCAGGCGTGCCAGGACGTTGAGTACACCGAGGTTGGAGTTGGCCTTTACGGCGAAACATACCAGGTGCGGCATGCCGGCCAGAGCATCGGCGAAGGCCAGATACTGGGCTTCGATGTGTGCACGGGAATAAACGTAGGTTGGCGTGCCGAAACGTTCCGCGAGCGCGGACAAGGCAACCCCTTCCGCGAACAGCTCCCCGCCACGGTAGTTAAAAGCGTCCATGGCGTTCCCTTAATAAGTGGTGTGGGTATCGTGCGCGTGGGACTTGGACTGCGACGACTTGGCCTGTTCTTCAGGGGATTTGCTGTCGTCGGGCAGGTACAGCGGACCTTTTTGACCACAGGCTGTCACAAGGCAAGCAACCGCGACGAGCGCAGCAAGGGAAGAGATCAGGCGCTTCATGGCGAAATCCTTGAAAATGCGTTAATTGCGCCGGAGTATACCGGCCACCCGGCAGCTTGCCTATGCAACGGGGTTCCCGTCCGGCGCCGGGAGGCTTTTCCCAAAGCCGGCTGTCGTCGGTCGGTATCCTTTGCAATCGCCGGGAAGCGTCCGTATCTTGCGGCGCTTGAGCATGAGCAGACATTTTCGAGGTTGCCGCAATGAGTTTGACTGAAGCCCGTTTCCACGATCTGGTCGATGCGACCCAGCAAACGCTGGAGGATGTATTCGACGAAAGCGAGCTGGACATCGACCTGGAAAGCTCCGCCGGGGTGCTGACCGTCAAGTTCGAAAATGGCAGCCAGTTGATTTTCAGCCGCCAGGAGCCGTTGCGGCAGCTGTGGTTGGCGGCGGTGTCCGGCGGTTTCCACTTCGACTACGACGAGGAAAGCGAACGCTGGATGTGCGACAAGAGCGAAGAGCAATTGGGCGAAATGCTTGAGCGCATCGTCAAGCAGCAGGCCGGGGTGGAACTGGATTTCGAAGGCCTTTGACAGCGTGAGCCAGAACACTCCGGTGCGGCCGCCCAAACCGCTCTACAGCAACGTCAGCCCCGCAGTGCCCTCTCCGTGCACCAGCGTGTGCAAGTTGGATGAGCAGAAGGTCTGCCTCGGTTGTTTCCGTCATGTGGAGGATATCCGCGAATGGCGCTCGGCCGACGATGAGCGCCGGCGGGTGATCTGTGTCGAGGCGGCTAAACGCAAATCTCTGGTGTAATCGCCCACTGTGTGGGAGCAAGGCTTGCCCGCGATGAAGACGACGCGTTCTTCCAGAAATCGAGGCGCCTGTTTCGCGAGCAAACTTTGCTCCCACAATCCCCGCGCCACAGTAATTCTGCTCTCCATGACAATGGGTAGATTTGGCCCGGGTTGTTTATTTATTGAGCTGTGATAGTGTCCAGCTACGCCTCAACTCATCGAGGCCCGTGAAAACCCCGTCTTTTTGTGGCGGGGTTTTGCTTTTTTCGTGCAGAACAAAGGAGTCTGCCTGAATCATGACCGTACCTTCCATCACCCTTACACGTCTGGACGTACAGCGTCTGGAGCGCCTGATCGATAGCCTTGATGAAACGCTGCCGGGCGTGATTGCGTTGCAAACCGAACTGGATCGTGCCGACACCGTGGTAGGCCACGATGAAGTGCCCGCCGATGTCGTGACCATGAATTCGCGTGTGCACTGCCGCGAAGAAAGTAGCGGCAAGGACTATCACCTGACCCTGGTTTATCCACAGGACGCCAATGCCGACGAAGGCAAGATATCAATCCTTGCCCCGGTAGGCAGCGCACTGTTGGGCCTGAAGGTTGGCCAGCACATCGACTGGCCGGCGCCGGGCGGCAAGACGCTGAAACTGACATTGCTGGCCGTGGAATACCAGCCGGAAGCGGGCGGCGATTTCCACCTCTAGGCGCTTCAGACCAAGGCCAGCGCCTCGTTCAGGGCGCGTTCCAGGTCAGCCTTGTAGCGCAGGTACAAATTACTTGAGCAGGCCCCATCACCCACGAGACCCGAGAGGTCCAGGTCGGTGATGTAGCAGCGATAGCGTTCGGCCTCGCGGCGCTGTTCGACGATCTCCCTGGCGACCACGCGGAACAACTGGTCGCCATGTTCCAGCTCCGAAAACTCGCGCTGATCGCAATACAGGGTGACGTGCACCTGCCCATGAGTGGCTTTGCCGATGATTGCCTGCACGTCATAGAACGGCTTGTTCACTGGCGTTTGCGGCGCCTGCCGCGCCTCGATCCGCCGTGCCCGCCCGCTGCCCGAGGGCAGGAGCTGGTAGTACAGGGTTTCCAGGGGCAATGGCTGGGTGGCATCCATCGGCAGTAACGCGTCGCGGCGGTACAGCACCGATTGCAGGAAGCGCTGCAGCGGCAGCAGCAGGCTGTGGTCGTCGTGGTAAGGCAGGCGTTGCTGCCACAGGGCATTGAGCTCATCGAGCACGTACAGCTCAGCGTCGTCCTCGTTGACCCGGTAGAACACCTGAATGCACTCGGGCTGCCCCATGGGCAGGATCAGCGCCAGGTCATGGTCCTCCAGAGCCATCGGATCCAGATGCAGAGGGCTGTAGGCCGTCAGCTCGCCCAGGTAATCCATCAGCGCCGACAGGCTGCCCAGGGCCACGTGATTGACCTGGCCCGGCACCAGCTCCAATACGTGGTAGTGCTGCTGGACCTGGAGCAGATAGCGGTGGTTGAGCCTACTCAGCAGCAGGGTCTGGGCCGTTTCGATGACTTCCTCGACCCGGCGGGCAATGAACTGCGCGCGGTTGTGGCAGAAACAGCGTACCTGCAAACGCGGCTGGCGCTGAGTGACGGGCAGGTCATTGAGGTAATCGCGCAGGCAGTCGAGCAGGGCGTGCTCGCCGTCGAAGCGGTTGACCAGCACCTCGTTCCAACTGTTGAGCGTGACCTGATCCAGGGTCAGCACCAGGTTCTCCCGAACCCCGGCGTAGCTCAGGGAGTCCGTGCGCTCGGTGGTCATCAGGATATTGAGGTCGCGATGATGCTTGAGCGGATCGACGCCGACGTTAACCAGTATCAGCACTTCGCTGGGCACGCTGGCGCGCAACAGCTGTTCTTCATCTACCGTGCTCAGCGGCAGGGCGATGGACTGTTGCAGGCTGCCCAGCAGGTTGAACAGCTCAAACTCACTCAGGTCGCTGCTACCTGGGTGCAGCGCCAGGCGCGTACTGCTGTCGATCACACCGTTGCGATGGCACCAGGTCAGCAACTCCAGCAACTCGCGGCAGCGTTTGATCGGTGCGAAGTTTTCCCACTCCAGGGCGTTGAGGCTGCCGTTGTACAGGCCCCACTGGTTCTGCCCGGGTTCTTTCTTGTTCGGTGACTGCACCAGCGTCAGGGTGTCTTCGGCCAGGTCCGGGGCGATGCCGGGGTTGATGAACTCGACTTTGTCGGCCTTGCGTTCGAATGCTGCATACAACCGCCGGCCCAGGACGTTGAGGTCGCGCTTGTTGATCAGGCTGACGGTTTTTTCGGTGCGGGCGAACTGGGTCAGGAAGCGGTAGCTGTAGGTCAGTTCGTTGACCAGCGCCCGCCGTTCGTTGCTGACCTGACGCACTTTCCACTGGCTGCGGCTGTCCAGCAGCGCCAATTGCCGTGGGTCCCAGCCCCATTCCCGGGCCAGACGCTCAAGCAGAACCCGTTGCCAGCCAGTGCTGCGCCCCTGGCCGGTCAGCTTGCGATTGACCTTCAGGTAAAGCGCCCTGCGCACCAGCTCCAGGCGTTCGGATTCACCTCGGGCGTTGAGGTACTCCTCGATACGACGGTAAACCACCATGTAGGGATCCAGCTCTTCCAGGTCCAGGCGGTTGGCGAACACCGCCTGTTTGAAGCGCAGGCTCAGGCAGCGAACGTCCGGGTGTTCGCTGGCGTAGACTTCGATCAGCAGCAGCTTGAGCACTGATTTGTAGGGCGACTCGATGCCCTTGAACAATTGCCAGAGGCCGGCACCGATGAATTCTCCCGGCGGGATATAGGCCAGATGTCCCAGGTTGAGCGTTTCATCGGCGCGGATGAAGCGTTTGGAAATCAGCGTGTGGGTGTACTGCTCATAGTTTTCCTCTTCATACACCGGCACCAGCCACCAGATCGGCGTGCGTCCGGCCAGCCAGATCGCCGTGCGGTAGAACTCGTCCAGCAGCAGGTAATGCTGGGTTGTACCGCAATCGTCGGAACTGAGCTGAGTGTCCCGGTCGCCGCGGACAAAGCGCGCCGGGTCGATCAGGAAAAAATGCGCTTCAGCGCCCTGGGTCGCCGCCCAGGTTTCCAGCAGCAGACATTTTTTGCGCAGTTCGGCCAGTTCGTCCTCGCTCAGGTCCGGACCATGGCAGACCCACACATCCATGTCGCTTTGATCCGCTTGGGCGAGGGTGCCGAGGCTGCCCATCAGGAACAGACCCAGAATCGGTCGCGGTGGATTGCTGCCGTGGCGCGGCTTGTAGGAGAACGAGCGGGTCAGCCGCTGGGCTTCGGCGAGGACGCTGGCGTCGGGCTCATAGTTGGACAGCCCGGCAGGTGTGCTGCCTGAGACATAGCCGGGCAGGAGCGGGTGGTTGACGTGGAAAAACAACGGCAACAGCGTCAGCACGCTTTGCTGGCGGGTCGACAGCCCTTCCAGGGCGCGATCCATCCGCACGGTGTTGAGCTTGAGAAAACGTGCGCGCAACTGGCTCAGGACCTTGCGGTCGATTCCCTCGTCCAGATCGGGGCGTATTTCGTGATTGCGGGTCATGTCAGCTCAAACCGGCTCGCGGCGTCGAACGTGGGAGATCACAGGTGGTGGCAGTTTAGCGCCCGAACCCGGGATTTCTTAAGCTGAATGTATGTTTTTGACGTCAGAATTTTTACACAGTACGCCAGGGCGCCTGCGGAAACCTCGATGAAGGAGATTTCCGTGGGCGACAGGAGGAATCAGGCGGCTTCTTTTACGACGTTGAGAATGGTCAGCAGGCTTTGCACATGCTCGGCGGCATCCCGGCCCAGGCTGGTCAGGTAACCACCGTCGGACTGGGTTATCAGGTCTTTTTCGAACAGGCGTTTAGCGGCAGCGATGGCAGAGGGGGCAGCGGTCTGATGGATTTTCAGGCCTTCCTGGGAACTGTCCAGGTTGAAGAGTGCAAGGATTTCCAGTTCGGCAACCAGCTCAGGGGTAAGCGACATAAGGACTCCAGACTTTCTAGGAATTTGGTCGACAGCGTCACTAAAGTGAGCGCACTCGGCCGAGCTGTCCAGTGTCAGCGTCATGCTTTTTTTGTTTTGGGTGACCGCAGGCGTAATTCGTNGCGACATAAGGACTCCAGACTTTCTAGGAATTTGGTCGACAGCGTCACTAAAGTGAGCGCACTCGGCCGAGCTGTCCAGTGTCAGCGTCATGCTTTTTTTGTTTTGGGTGACCGCAGGCGTAATTCGTTGTGGCGAGGGAGCTTGCTCCCGCTGGAGCGCGAAGCGGTCCCAATAGCTTGATGGCTGCTGCGCAGCCGAGCGGGAGCAAGCTCCCTCGCCATAGTCGGTGAGACCTTATTTCTTTTCTGGCGGCAACTCGGGAAGAGCGCGCAACGCCGTTTCGTACCACTGGGTATCGAACGCACGGTCTTCTTCGAGGATCGCATCAATTTCCACTGCCAGCACATGGGCCATCAGGTTGAGAATTTCTTCGCGCTCGTAACCCACCAGGGTCAATTTATTGAAAACGGCCTTGGCCGCTGGCGGGTTGTCATCTTCGATCTGGTTTTCGATGGCCTGGATCAGCGTGTTCTCGACGAACTCTTCTTCGTCGTTGTCGATGTCGGTTGGCTCGCTCATGGCAGGCTCCTTGGAGAAAGGTCGCCAGTTTACCTGCATTCAGCGCAGTGATGCGCCTGGCAAGAAACGGCTCGGCGGTCTATAACGCAAGGCTGCCAACCCCGCACGGCCTGGAGGCTTTGTCATGCTCAAGCTTTATGGTTTTTCCGTCAGCAATTATTACAACATGGTCAAGCTGGCGTTGCTGGAGAAGGGTCTGCCCTTCGAAGAGGTGCCGTTCTACGGCGCTCAGACCCCCGATGTGCTGGCCATCAGTCCACGGGGCAAGGTGCCGGTGCTCAAGACCGAGCAAGGGTTTATCAACGAAACCAGCGTGATCCTCGAATACATCGAACAAACCCAGCCGGGCAAAGCCCTGTTGCCCAGCGACCCGTTCGAGCGTGCCCAGGTGCTGGCTTTGTGCAGGGAAATCGAGTTGTACATCGAGCTGCCGGGACGGGCTTGCTACGCCGAGGCGTTTTTCGGCATGTCGGTACCCGACGCCATCAAGGAAAAGACCAAGGCCGAATTGCTGCTGGGGTTCGCCTCGCTCGGCCGTCACGGCAAATTCTCGCCCTACGTGGCGGGTGACAGTCTGAGCCTGGCCGATCTGTATTTCCTCTACAGCGTATCGCTGGCGTGCCAGGTGGGCCGGAAAGTGTTCGATATCGACTTGCTGGCGGATATGCCGGCGGCCAAGGGGCTGATGGAGCGGCTGGAGCAGAACCCGAATGTGCAGCGGATTGCGGCCGACAGAGATGCGGCGATGCCGGGGTTTTTGGCGATGATCGCGGCCAAGAAGTGAATTTTTTGCTGTTCTGAAGGGCGCTATCGCGAGCAGGCTCGCTCCCACATTTGATCTCCCTGTGTTCACACATGTGCGTTCACTGAAGATCCACTGTGGGAGCGAGCCTGCTCGCGATGCTTTCGGCTTTTAACGGCTGGCGAGCATCGCCTGGCCGCGCACCACGGCAGCCTTCACCTGGGCAGGCGCTGTGCCGCCGATGTGGTCGCGGGCATTGACCGAACCTTCCAGAGTCAGCACGGCAAACACGTCCTGCTCGATCTGGTCACTGAACTGGCGCAGTTCGTCCAGGCTCATTTCTGCCAGGTCCTTGCCGTTGTCCACGCCGTACTTCACGGCATGGCCGACGATTTCGTGGCAGTCACGAAACGGCAGGCCACGGCGTACGAGGTAATCAGCGAGGTCGGTGGCGGTGGAGAAGCCGCGCAAGGCCGCTTCGCGCATCACTGCATGCTTGGGCTTGATCGCCGGGATCATGTCGGCAAAGGCCCGCAGCGAATCACGCAGGGTATCGACGGCATCGAACAGCGGTTCCTTGTCTTCCTGGTTGTCCTTGTTGTAGGCCAGCGGCTGGCCTTTCATCAGGGTTAGCAGGCCCATCAGCGCACCGAACACCCGACCACTCTTGCCGCGTACCAGCTCCGGCACGTCGGGGTTTTTCTTTTGCGGCATGATCGAACTGCCGGTGCAGAAGCGATCCGGCAGGTCAATGAACTGGAATTGCGCGCTGGTCCACAGCACCAGTTCTTCGGAGAAGCGCGACAGATGCATCATCGCAATGCTCGCGGCGGCGCAGAATTCGATGGCGAAATCGCGGTCCGAAACGTTATCCAGCGAGTTGCCGCCCACGGCGTCGAAACCCAGCAACTGTGCGGTGTATTCACGATCGATCGGGTACGTGGTGCCGGCCAGCGCGGCGCTGCCCAGGGGCATGCGGTTGGTGCGCTTGCGGCAGTCCACCAGGCGCTCGTAGTCGCGGCTGAGCATTTCGAACCAGGCCAGCATGTGATGCCCAAACGTTACAGGTTGAGCGGTTTGCAGGTGCGTGAAGCCCGGCATGATGCTCTCGGCCTCGCGCTCGGCCTGCTCCAGCAAGCCTTTTTGCAGACGGGTGATCTCGCCCAGGATCAGGTCAATCTCATCGCGCAACCACAGGCGAATGTCGGTGGCCACCTGGTCGTTTCGGCTGCGGCCGGTGTGCAGCTTCTTGCCGGTCACGCCGATGCGATCGGTCAGGCGCGCTTCGATGTTCATGTGCACGTCTTCGAGATCGACGCGCCAGTCGAACTGGCCGGCCTCGATTTCAGCCTGGATGGTTTTCAGGCCATCGATGATGCTGTCGCGCTCGGCATCGGTCAGTACGCCGACCTTGGCCAGCATGGTGGCGTGGGCGATCGAGCCCATGATGTCGTGGCGATACAGGCGCTGGTCGAAGTTGACGGAGGCGGTGAAGCGGGCGACGAAGGCGTCGACGGGTTCACTGAAGCGGCCGCCCCAGGACTGATTGGTCTTGTCAGTGCTCATGAATTCGCTCGTGATCGGCTGTGGAAAAAGTAGCGGTTAAAGGCTGCGGCGGATGATAGCAGGGTTGCCGGGACTGGCGCTGGCACTGGTCGGCAGGTTTTTTGCGCACAACCCGAGCATTTAATGGGTTTTTTGCACAACGATATTTTTCGATTGAGCAATATCGGCGCGGCAACCGTCTACAGTGGACTGTAGGACTTTTACTTTTTCATCCACGGAGCATTGGACGAATAGAAGAGGGGGGCTCGTATTGGTCAGATGGAGTGTTAACAATTCCTACGACGGCGCCGTGCGACAACAGGCCTCAAGCATCGATTGGCAGGCGCGGGTAAAGATAGGTAACCGCCTCGCGGCACTTTTTGGCCCTCGAACGAGTCTTAGCGTGGATCGCGGTGACGGATGTCACTTCCCCTGTCTACGCTATCCTTGTGCGAGACTCACGCAGGAATCCAGCGCAATATGAATGTCCTGATCGTTGATGACGAACCACTGGCCCGTGAGCGCCTGAGCCGAATGGTTGGCGAACTCGAGGGTTACAGTGTCCTGGAGCCGAGCGCCACCAATGGCGAAGAGGCGTTGGCCCTTATTGACAGCCACAAGCCGGATATCGTGCTGCTCGACATTCGCATGCCTGGCCTGGACGGTTTGCAGGTCGCGGCGAAGTTGTGCGAGCGTGAGTCACCGCCCGCGGTGGTGTTCTGCACCACTCGGGACGACTTCCCGCCGGAGGTGCTGCAGGCCGGCGCCGTGGGCTATCTGATCAAGCCGGTCACTGCCGAGGCGCTGGTCGAGGCCTTGCGCAAGGCCGAGCGGCCCAACCGCGTGCAACTGGCGGCGTTGACCCGTCCGGCCGCCGAAAGCGGCAGCGGCCCGCGCAGCCACATCAGTGCGCGCACTCGCAAAGGCATTGAACTGATCCCATTGAATCAGGTGGTCTACTTTATCGCCGACCATAAATACGTGACCTTGCGTCACGAGAGCGGCGAGGTGCTGCTGGACGAACCACTCAAGGCCCTTGAAGACGAGTTCGGTGAACGCTTCGTGCGCATCCACCGCAACGCCTTGGTGGCTCGCGAGCGTATTGAGCGTTTGCAGCGCACACCCCTTGGGCATTTCCAGCTGTTTCTCAAAGGCCTCAATGGCGACGCGCTGATTGTCAGCCGGCGGCACGTGGCCGGCGTGCGGAAGATGATGCAACAGCTTTAGCTTGAGGTTCCAAGGCGTCCAAGCCGTTTAGCGCGTTCCATTTCCAGGACATTGACGGCCAGGGAGGCCTTGGGGTCGTGATTCAAGTCAAAGCGAATTTGACTGAGCTGTTATTATCCGCCGTATCTTTTAAGTACGGATTGATCCATGTCCCCTCGCGAGATCCGCATCGCCACCCGTAAAAGTGCCTTGGCCCTCTGGCAGGCCGAATACGTCAAAGCCCGTTTGGAAGAGGCCCATCCCGGCCTGATCGTGACGCTGGTGCCCATGGTCAGTCGCGGCGACAAGCTGCTGGACTCGCCGCTGTCGAAAATCGGCGGCAAGGGCCTGTTCGTCAAGGAGCTGGAAACCGCGCTGCTGGACAACGAAGCCGATATCGCCGTGCACTCGATGAAAGATGTGCCCATGGACTTTCCGGAAGGCCTGGGCCTGTTTTGCATCTGCGAGCGAGAAGATCCACGCGATGCGTTCGTTTCCAACACGTTTGCAAGCCTCGACGCCCTGCCCGCCGGGAGTGTGGTCGGCACCTCCAGCCTGCGTCGCCAGGCGCAGTTGCTGACCCGCCGCCCAGACCTGCAAATCCGCTTTCTGCGGGGCAACGTCAATACCCGCCTGGCCAAACTCGATGCCGGTGAGTACGACGCAATTATCCTTGCCGCCGCCGGCCTGATCCGCCTCGGTTTTGAAGATCGCATCACGTCGGCCATCAGCGTCGATGACAGCCTGCCGGCCGGTGGGCAGGGGGCGGTGGGTATCGAATGTCGCAGCGCCGACAGCGAGATCCATGCCCTGTTGGCACCGCTGCATCACGACGACACCGCCACCCGGGTCTTCGCCGAGCGCGCCCTCAACAAACACCTCAATGGCGGTTGCCAGGTGCCGATCGCCTGTTACGCCGTACTCGAAGGCGAGCAGGTCTGGTTGCGCGGTCTGGTGGGTGATCCGAACGGTGGCCGACTGCTCAGTGCCGAGGCCCGTGCGCCGCGCCGCGATGCCGAAGCGCTGGGTGTCCGGGTAGCCGAAGACCTGCTCAGCCAGGGTGCCGACGACATTCTCAAGAAGGTCTACGGCGAGGCGGGCCACGCGTGACGGGCTGGCGGCTGCTGCTGACCCGGCCGGTCGACGAGTCGTCGGCCCTGGCGGCTGTCCTGGCCGAGGCCGGGATCTACAGCAGCAGCCTGCCGTTGCTGGATATCGAGCCGGTCCCCATGTCCGACGCCATGGGGGAGACTTTTCAACGGCTGGACCAGTACTGTGCCGTGATTGTGGTGAGCAAGCCCGCCGCACGTTTGTGTGTGGAGCTGCTGCGCCAATATTGGCCCCAGCCGCCAGACCAGCCATGGTTCAGCGTGGGGGCGGCGACCGGGCAGATCCTTATCGATGCCGGCCTCACTGTGTTTTATCCCGACCACGGCGATGACAGCGAAGCCTTGCTGGAGCATCTGGTGTTACGCCAGGCTATCACCCGACCCAATCCCAAGGTTTTGATTGTGCGTGGCGAGGGCGGGCGCGGCTTGCTGGCGGAGCGCTTGCGCGAGCAAGGTGCTAGTGTCGATTATCTGGAACTGTACCGGCGCAGCCTGCCGCATTACCGAGAAGGTGAGTTGGCGGCAAGGGTCAAAGCGGAACGCTTGAACGCGCTGGTGGTCAGCAGTGGGCAGAGCTTCGAGCATCTGCAGCGGTTGGCTGGCGATGAGTGGCCCGCGCTGGCGCGGTTACCGTTGTTCGTTCCAAGCCCAAGGGTTGCCGAGATGGCCCGTGCCGCCGGGGCCCTGACAGTTGTGGATTGCCGTGGCGCCAGTGCTGCGGCTTTGCTGGCGGCGTTACGGGATCAGTCCGTGCCGTTTTCTAATGCAAAGGATGGATACGTGAGCGAAACAGCCTTGCCAAAAGATCAAGACCAACCCGCGGTCGATACGCCGGTTGAAACCCCTGCTCCGAAGGCGCCGCGTCGCGGCAACGGGCTGGCCATTGTCGCGTTGTTGTTGGGAGCCGCCGGCGTGGCCGTTGGTGGTTGGGGCGTGTGGCAGGTGCGTCATCTGCAAGCCAATAACCAGCAGCAGGTCACTCAGGTTCAGGCGCTCAATGATCAGGCCCAGACCCTCAAGCTCAATGAGCAACGCCTGAGTGAGCGTCTGGCTCAATTGCCTGCGGCGCAAGAGCTGGAAGAGCGTCGGCGTCAGGTCGCCCAGTTGCAGGGTGATCAACAACGACTGAACCAGCGCCTGGAAACCGTGCTCGGTGCCAGCCGCAAGGACTGGCGCCTGGCCGAAGCCGAACATCTGCTGCGCCTGGCCAGTCTGCGTCTTTCCGCCCTGCAGGACATCAGCAGTGCCCAGGCGCTGGTCCAGGGTGCTGACGAAATTCTGCGCGAGCAAAATGACCCCGGCTCATTCGCCGCTCGCGAGCAACTGGCCAAGACCCTTGCTGCGTTGCGCAGTACCGAGCAGCCAGATCGTACCGGGCTGTTCTTGCAGTTGGGGGCCTTGCGTGACCAGGTCCTGCAACTCACGGAACTGGCCCCCGAATACAAGGATCGTGGTGAGTCGTTGCTGGGCTTGACCGCCGATGGCGATGGCGCCAGCCGCTGGGCGCAGTGGTGGGACCAGATATCGCGCTATATCCGTATCGATTTCAACGCGGATGAGAATGTCCGTCCGCTCTTGGCCGGGCAGAGTCTGGTGCAGGTGCGCCTGGCCTTGAGCCTGGCCCTGGAGCAGGCGCAATGGGCCGCTCTCAACGGCCAGGCCCCGGTGTACACCCAAGCGCTGGCTCAAGCGCGTGACGTGCTCAAGAACAACTTCAACCAGGACAACCCGCAAAGCAAAATCATGCTCGAGCGCGTGGTCGAGCTGGCCAGGCAGCCGGTGACGGTTGCGACCCCGGATCTGACAGGAACCCTGAGCAGCGTTCAGGCCTATCTGGAGCGCCGCAACCTGAACGCCGAAGAGTCGGTCAAGCCGCTGGCCAAACCTGATGAGCAGGAGGCCACGCCATGAAACGCCTCTACGTGATTATGTTCGTGGTCATCGCTGTCGCTGCCTTGCTGGGCGTGGCGATCGCCGAACATTCGGGTTACGTGCTGGTGGCATACAAGAACTTCCGATACGAGGCCGGCCTTTGGGTCACCCTGGCGCTGGTGGCGGTGCTCTGGCTGGTGTGGCGGGGCGCGAGCGCCTTGATCGGGCTGGTGACCACTTCCACTGGCGTGGTCAATCCATGGTCGCGACGTAACCGCAGCCGACGGGTGCAGGTGGCCATCGAGCACGGACAATTGGACCTGGCCGAAGGTCGCTGGGCCAGTGCCCAGCGCCACCTGCATCGCGCCGCTGAAGCCGAGCGCCAACCGTTGCTGTATTACCTTGGCGCCGCCCGTGCGGCCAATGAGCAAGGTCTTTACGAGCAGTGCGACAGCCTGTTGGAACGTGCCCTTGAACGTCAGCCCCAGGCTGAGCTGGCGATTGCCCTGACGCACGCACAATTGCAGATGGACCGCGGCGACACCGACGGTGCATTGAACACGCTGCAAGCCATGCACGATCGCCACCCACATAACGCCCAGACCTTGCGTCAGTTGCAACGTCTGCATCAGCAGCGCGGGGATTGGTCTGCGGTGGTCCGGTTGTTGCCGGAGCTGCGCAAGGACAAAGTCCTGCCGCCGGCTGAGCTGGCTGAACTGGAGCGTCGGGCCTGGGGCGAAAACCTCACCCTGGCGGCCCACCGTGACGAAGACGGCAGTGTCGGGTTGCAATCGCTTAACCGTGCCTGGCAACAACTGTCGTCCGCACAACGCCAGGAATCGGCGCTGGTGCTGGCCTATGCCGAGCAACTGCGGCAACTCGGGGCGCAGGCCGAGGCCGAAGAGGTGCTGCGGGCGGCACTCAAGCGTCACTATGACAGTCACCTGGCGCGCCTGTACGGGTTGGTCCGCGGCAATGATCCGGGCCGCCAACTGCAAGCGGCAGAAGGCTGGCTCAAGGACCACCCGAGCGACCCTGGCCTGCTGCTGACACTGGGCCGCCTGTGCCTGCAAAACAGTTTGTGGGGCAAGGCACGGGATTATCTGGAAAGCAGTTTGCGCCTGCAGCGCAATCCCGAGGCCTGCGCCGAACTGGCGCGACTGCTGGCGCAACTGGGGGATGCCGAGCGCAGCAACCAGCTCTTCCAGGAAGGCTTGGGGTTACTGGATGAGCGCTTGCTGGCCGCGCCACTGCCGGTCCCGGCTCAGGTTTTGGCCACTTGAGAGAGAGTGAGTCGTTCTTGAGGGTTGTATGAATCATTGTGGCGAGGGAGCAAGCTCCCTCGCCACGTGTTTATTGACGCCCCTAAAGGCGTTAGCAATGCCTTCGGTAAAGTCCTACAGCAAGCTGCGCTTAATCTTCTCTTGCTTGTCGGGAATTCCCTACACCCCTGGTGAAGTGTCTGCACGGCCCCGCCTTGAAAGGCCGGCGGCCTTTCCTCTACCGTAACAGCCTGTCTCTTCTGTTACGGAACTGCCATGTCTTTGGCTTGCTCACGCTTCTTGTTTTTCATGGCTTTCATCGCCGCCGCTCTGGTTTTTGGTATCGCCAGTTACCTTGAATATGCGGTAGGTCTGACGCCTTGCAGCCTGTGTGTTTTGCAACGGTTGTGCCTGATGCTGTTTTTGATGAACTGTCTCGCCGCATGCCTGCATGGTCCCGCTCAGAAGGGCAGTATCTTCTACGGGGCGATGGGACTGGTTTTCGCGTCGAGCGGGTTGACGCTGGCATGGCGTCAGGTTCTGGTGCAAGGCGACTCGCTGGAGCAGTTGCCCGATTGTATCGATCACCTCAAGGCAGTGAGTTCGTGGTGGGGCGCTGTACATCGTGTACTCGAGGGTGCGATCGACTGCGCGAGCATCACCTGGACCCTGTTCGATCTGAGTCTTCCCGAATGGAGCCTGTTGTTTTTTCTCGCCGTGTCTTTTGTGATGTCCTATCTGCTGCTGCGCCTTGTCTGGAACGCTCTGGTACGACCGCTCAGCGGCACAACGTCGCAACTGGTCCGGGTCATGGATTAAACACTTGTATGAACTTTATCTCCTGCGTACCTTGAAGCGGTTGTCGTGCGGGCATAATCTGGCCCGCACGTGTTATCGGATTTATGCCGCTCGATCATGTTGTGTCTGGCTTGTCCCTGATCATTTCAGGCGGTGCGCAGGCTGCGAGTGGCATGACTCACAAGGGAAGAAATCACCATGCTCGAAAGTTGTCAGAATGCTCAGGAACGCTGGGGTGGGGTGCATCTGCTGATCGACCGCTGGTTGCAGGAGCGTCACGAACTGGTTCGGGCCTATGATGCTCTCGGCGACAGGCCTGAAGCGCTGAGTGAAAGCCGCAAGCCGTTGCAGGAGTTCTGCGGTGTGCTGGTCGACTACGTGTCTGCCGGTCATTTCGAGATATACGAGCAACTGACGAGCGAGGCCAAGGCCTTCAACGACAAACGTGGCCTGGAGCTCGCCGAGCAAATCTACCCGCGTATCGACGTCATCACCGAGAAACTGCTGGCCTTCAATGACCTGTGTGATGAAGGCAAATGCGTAGCGGAAAAATTCAAGGAACTGGGTGGCTTGCTGCACGAGCGTTTCGAACTGGAAGACTGCCTGATCGAAGTGCTGCACAACTCCCACAAGGAAGAAGCGCCGGCCCAGGCTTGAGGATTTTTGCAGAGTCAAAAGAACGGTGCGCATTGCGCACCGTTTTTTTTTGGAGTCAGCTTCAGGTCGTCGCGCCCAGCAACTCGATTTCAAACACCAGCGGCGTGAACGGGGGGATGACATCCCCGGCTCCTTCGGCGCCGTAGGCCAGGGTGGAAGGAATTACCAGTCGCCATTTTGCGCCTACCGGCATTTGCGGCAATGCACTGCGCCAACCGTCAATCACGCTGTCGAGACTGAACCACTGCGCTTGTCCGTTGGAATCAAACACGGTGCCGTCTGGCAATCGACCGACATACAACACCTGGACCTTGCCGTGAGGGCCGGCCTTGGCGCCATTGCCGGGCTTGAGTTCGGTCAGCAGAATGCCATCTGCCAGTTGCTGAGCACCGGGCCGGGCTTTTTCCTCATCAAGAAATTTCTGCTCGGTTTTCAGTGCCGCTTCGATCTGCGGTGTCGCCGGTGACGACGTCAGCCGTGCCTGATGGTCGGCCAGTATCTGTTCGATGCGCTCATCCTTGAGGGCCAATGGTTTGCCCAGATAAGCCTGTTGCAGAGCCTCGACCAACGCCTGGATCTGCAGGTCGGGTACATCCTGGCGCAGACGTTCACCCAGGCTTGCCCCCAGGCTGTACGCCAGGTCATGAGCGTCGTTTGCGCTGGTTTTTTCTGCGGCCTGAGCCATGGAGCAAACCATGCAAAGGAATAAAAACAAGTGACGCGACATGTAGTGTTCTCCGGCCTCGAATGGAGGGGATTATGCCAGTGCCGATATCCGCAAAGGTGGTTTGCCCCGGCAGTGGGGTAGAAGATTTTTCGTCCCTTGCAACGCAACGTCTTGTGTACTGTCAACATGCCCTAGCGGCGGTTGCAGCAGAGGTCTAGTATGAGCCGCACTCACGTCAGTCAGGAGGTAAACCATGTCGGCCACCAAGAAGCCAGTAAACACTCCGTTGCACTTGCTCCAACAACTTTCGGGCAGTCTGCTCGAGCATCTGGAAAACGCCTGCTCCCAAGCCCTGGCTGATGCTGAAAAACTGCTCGCCAAACTGGAAAAACAACGCGGCAAAGCGCAGGAAAAACTGCACAAGTCGCGCACCAAACTGCAAGACGCGGCCACCGCCGGCAAGGCCAAGGCACAAGCCAAGGCCAAAGACGCTGTGAAAGAACTCGAAGATCTGCTCGATGCCTTGAAGGATCGTCAGTCCGAAACCCGCGCCTATATTCTGCAACTCAAGCGTGATGCCCAGGAAAGCCTGAAACTGGCCCAAGGCGTCGGTCGTGTGCAAGAAGCCGTGGGCAAGGCGCTGAGCCTTCGTGCTGCCAAGCCTGCCGCTGCCGCTGTATCGGCCAGAAAACCGGCCGCTAAACCTGTCGCGACAAAAACACCGACCAAGGTAGCTGCCAAACCGGCCGCAAAAGCGCCGGCCAAAGCAGCGAGCAAACCAGCCGCCAAACCGGCTGCGAAAAAACCGGTTGCTGCCAGCGCTGCAAAACCGGCTGCGAAAAAAACTGCAGTCAAAGCTGTAGCCAAGCCGGCGGCCAAAGTGGCTGCCAAGCCAGCCGCTAAACCGACCGCTAAAACAGCCGCCGCCAAACCCGCAGCGACAAAAACCGCCGCGGCTAAACCGGCTGCCAAGCCAGCTGCTACAAAAACGGCTGCTGCCAAGCCCGCCGCCAAACCTGCTGCCAAGCCAGCCGCTGCCAAAGCTCCCACCAAAGTTGCAGCTAAACCTGCTGCCAAGCCAGCCGCTGCCAAAGCTCCCGCCAAAGTTGCAGCTAAACCTGCTGCCAAGCCAGCCGCTGTCAAAGCGCCTGCCAAAGCTGCGGCTAAACCGGTTGCCAAACCGGCTGCTGCCAAACCTGCCGCCAAGCCTGCCGCCGCCAAACCTGTGGCCAAGCCCGCTGCGAAACCCGCCGTGAAAAAGCCTGCTGCCGCAAAACCTTCGACTGCTCCGGCGGCCAAGCCTGCGACATCGACATCGACATCGACATCGACATCGACTCCGGCGCCTGCAGCGACCCCTGCGCCAACCGCCAGCACTGCGACCCCGGCGCTGAACCCGAGCGCCGCCCCGGCGCCGAGCAGCAACACCCCAACCCGCGCTTCCTAAGTGCCGGACGCCGCGACGCGCAGCTGATGCAGCGCGTCGCGGTTCCCTTGGTCGGCGCCCGCCACGAGTCCTTGCAGCCATTGCGCTGAATCTTTGGGTTGTTCCCCAGGCCATTCCTTGGTCGCAGTCTCCAGTCGCTCCAGCAATCGTCGCTCGGCTTCCAGTTCCAGTCGCTTGACCTGCTCGCGCAGGCTATCGAGTGCCGTGTCTTGAAGGGCGCGGGCTTTCCATTGGCTACGGAGCGTGCGCAAGGGCTGAACGACGTCCGTGTCCCAAGGGCCGACCCATTGCTGAAGCTGTTGCAGTCTTTGTTCAGTGCAGGCTACCCCGCGCTGTTCCAGCCACAGCCCGCAAAGCAGCAGGCAGACATTGGCGCCGGCGCCCTGCAGCGCCAGGCAGGTTTGTTCCACACCAGGCTTGGCGTAGAGGTCGAGGGAAAAGCTCCATAGATCAGAGGACATCGTGCTACTCGCGCCAGTTGCGAGCGAAGCTGGTAGACTCCGCCGCCATTATGATTCGACTTCAGAACCTGACTTTACAGCGTGGCCCGCAACGTCTGCTAGAAGACGCCGAGCTGACCCTGCACGCCGGCCACAAAGCTGGCCTCATCGGTGCCAACGGCGCCGGCAAATCGAGCCTGTTCGCCTTGCTTCGAGGTGAACTGCACCCGGACTCGGGCGATTGCCTGCTGCCCGCCGATTGGCGTATCGCCCACATGCGCCAAGAGGTCGACACCCTTGAGCGCCTGGCGGTGGACTACGTGCTTGACGGCGACCTGCGCCTTCGTCAGGTCCAGCGCGACCTGGCGGCGGCCGAGGCGGCACACGATGGCGCCGCACAGGCCCGTCTGCACGCGGAGCTCGACAGCGCCGACGGCTACACCGCCGATGCCCGCGCACGCAAGCTGCTGGCAGGCCTTGGGTTTACCAATGAGCAGATGGACCGTCAGGTTGGGGATTTCTCCGGTGGCTGGCGGATGCGCTTGAACCTGGCCCAGGCCCTGATGTGCCCTTCGGACCTGCTGCTGCTCGATGAGCCCACCAACCACTTGGACCTCGACGCCATCATCTGGCTCGAAGACTGGCTCAAGAGCTATCCCGGCACATTGCTGCTGATTTCCCATGACCGCGATTTCCTCGACGCGGTGGTGGATCATGTCGCCCATGTCGACCAGCGCAAGCTCACCTTGTACCGTGGCGGCTACAGCGCATTCGAGCGGGCCCGTGCCGAACGCCTGGCCCAGCAACAGCAGGCCTACGAGAAGCAGCAGGCGCAGCGTGCGCACATGGAAAGCTACATCGCCCGGTTCAAGGCCCAGGCCACCAAGGCCCGTCAGGCCCAGAGCCGGATCAAGGCACTGGAGCGGATGGAAGAACTGTCCGCGGCCCACGTCGATTCACCGTTTGATTTTGTTTTCCGCGAATCGACCAAGATTTCCAGCCCGCTGATCGACCTGTCGGATGCGCGTCTGGGTTATGGCGACAAGACCGTGCTGGAGAAGGTCAAGCTGCAGCTGACCCCTGGTGCGCGGATCGGCCTGCTGGGCCCGAACGGTGCTGGTAAGTCGACCCTGATCAAGAATCTCTCCGGCGAGCTCGAGCCCCTGGCCGGGCGTCTGACCCGGGGCGAGAACACCGTGGTCGGTTACTTCGCCCAACATCAGCTCGATTCTCTCGACGCCAAGGCCAGCCCGCTGCTGCATTTGCAGCGTCTGGCACCGAACGAACGCGAGCAGACCCTGCGTGATTTCCTCGGTGGTTTCGACTTTCGTGGTGCGCGCATCGATGAGCCGGTACTGAATTTTTCCGGTGGTGAAAAGGCTCGCCTGGCGCTGGCATTGATCGCCTGGGGCCGGCCGAACCTGTTGCTGCTCGACGAACCGACCAACCACCTCGATCTGGAAATGCGCCTGGCCCTCACCATGGCCTTGCAGGAATTCAGCGGCGCGGTGCTGGTGGTGTCTCACGACCGGCATTTGCTCAAGAGCACCACGGATAATTTTTTCCTGGTGGCCGACGGCAAGGTCGAAGAGTTCGACGGTGATCTGGAAGACTATGCCCGTTGGCTGGTGGATTACCGTCAGCGCAACGCACCGGTCAGTACCACGCCGGTTAACCCGGACAAGACCGACAAGAAAGCCCAGCGCCAGGCCGCCGCCGCATTGCGTCAGCAGTTGGCGCCTCACAAGCGTGAGGCCGACAAGCTCGAAGTCGAACTGGGCAAGCTGCATGAAAAACTGCAAAAGATCGAAACCAGCCTCGGCGACAGCGGTCTCTACGAAGCGGCGCGCAAGGATGAGTTGCGCGATCTGCTGGCCGAACAGGCCAGTCTGAAGGTTCGGGAAGCGGAGCTTGAGGAGGCGTGGATGCAAGCCCTGGAACTGCTGGAAAACCTGCAAGCGGAGCTGGAGGCACTGTCCTGATGGAAGCCTTGGCTTTGCCGATACCCGTCATGTGGGTCGAGCCGATCTGGCTCGGTGTGCAAATACTGCTGATCCTGCTGGCCGGCTACATCGCACAGCGTTGCGTGGCGCGGGCCCTCACGGGCCTTGCCGAGCGCTACCCGTTACCGTCCCAGTTGGTGATCATCCTGCGGGGTGTGCTGCGCTGGCTGATCATGGGCAGCGCGGTGCTGGTGGTGCTTGAACGCCTGGGCGTCTCGGCCACGGTGCTGTGGACCGCGCTGTCGGGGTTCGTCGCGGTGGCGGCGGTGGCGTTCTTCGCCATCTGGAGCGTACTGTCCAATCTGTTGTGCGCCATTTTGATCTACACCGTCGGGCCGTTTCGTCTGGGCGATGTAGTTGAGCTGGTGGAGTCCACCGACAAGCCCGGCATCAAGGGGCGGGTGGTGGCCATCAACCTGCTTTACACCACCTTGATCGAACCCGAGGAACTCGGTACGGGCAGTTCCATGGTGCAAGTGCCCAACAGCCTGTTCTTCCAACGTTCAGTTCGACGCTGGCGCGGCAACGAGGCGTTTCCGGTCGGCGGGTTCGTCGAGTAAGCGGGTCTCGATTGTTAAATATCTGTGGTCAACCGTCCGGCGGCGCATTAGCTTAGTGGTTTCAACGAATCTGAGCCGAGGTGTGCAATGGTGCTGGAAACATGGCTGGCGTTTTTCGCCGCTTGCTGGGTGATCAGTCTTTCGCCGGGCGCCGGTGCCATCGCATCGATGTCCAGCGGTCTGCAATACGGTTTCTGGCGCGGCTACTGGAATGCCCTGGGCCTGCAATTGGGGCTGGCGTTGCAAATCGTGATTGTCGCCGCCGGTGTCGGCGCGGTCCTCACCGCATCGGCGACCGCGTTTTATGCGATCAAGTGGTTTGGTGTGGCCTATCTGGTTTATCTGGGCGTCAAGCAGTGGCGAGCCATCCCGGGCGATCTCAGTGATGACGCGGCCGTGCGGCCTATCGGCAAGCCTTTGGCGCTGGTGTTTCGCGGTTTTCTGGTCAACATCAGCAACCCCAAGGCATTGGTGTTCATGCTTGCGGTGTTGCCTCAATTCATCGACCCGCATGCCCCGCTGATCAAGCAATACCTGATCCTGGGTGTGACGATGGTTTGCGTCGACCTCATCGTCATGGCCGGGTACACCGGGCTGGCATCCAAAGTCCTGCGCCTGCTGCGCACTCCGAAACAGCAGCGTCGAATGAACCGCACCTTTGCCGGGCTGTTCATTGGTGCGGCGGGGTTGCTGGCGACAATTCGCAAAGCCTCGGTCTAACCCGCCGGTTGCAATGTGGCGGGGATAAATCTCCTCGCCACAAAATAATCGCTGAACCGCTTAGCGCAAAATGACCGGCGCAGTATCCCGTGGCAGGTTGTTGCGCGGCACAGGCTCGCCGGTCTGTTCGTAGTCAGGCCCACCAAGTTGTTCGCTCAGTTGCCGCGCTACGTCCTCACCCAGGGCCTTGGACACTTCGCGCACGACCCGCGGGCGGTTGAGGTTGATGCGTACGTCCCGGTGGTTCAGCAGCTTGGTGTCCTGGCCTTCACCCATGGCGGTGAAGGCCGAGGTGATTTCGTAGGTCTTGGTGTTGATCAGGCTGAAATCCGCCACCAGGGTCAAGGCGAGCACGGCCGAGTAGCTGTTGGTATTGGCCAGTTCATTGATGTCGCGGGTGAAGTCGATGTCCGATACGGTGCCGAACAGCACGTAATCGGCGCCCTTGAAGTGCCCAGCCTTGATTCGCTTGATCACGTCATAGACGTCGCCCGTGGACGAAGCGGTGTGGGGCGTGCCTTGCACGAGCTGGAACATCCCGCTGCGCAGGATTTCGCCCTTGATGTCGCCGGTGAACTTGCGCAGTTCGCCCTGCTCGATATAGCTGGTGGTGGCTTCCATCTCGTCGTAGCTCGACGAAGCGCTGGCGCTGTAAGGGTTCGCCTGGAAGTTGCTCTGGGCCGAAACGGTGTGGATGTATTCCTCCACCCGTTGCTGGTACGCCAGGTCCGTGACCGCGACTTTCGGGGCCGCCTGGGCGCCGAACGCGCAGGCCAGGGCCATGATGCCGATCCATGTGCGCATGGCTTAGCGCTCCGTGGTCTTGCGGATTTCTTTCTCGTCCATCCACTCGGCCAGACCGCTTTCGACGTCGATCAATTGCAGGCTGAATTTGTAGAAGACGTCCTTGTAGTCGCTGCTGCGCTTGACGATCGAGCTGATGGAGCCTTCGAGGCGGTATTTGGCCGCGATCATGTTGCCGGTCTTGGCCACGGTGCTTTTCTTGTACAGGCCGCTCTGGTTTTGCAGCTTGAGCTGGTCAACCTGGCTGTCCATGGCGTTGTTGTCGCTGGCGAAACGTGCCGCACCGGTCTTCATCAATTGGGTCTTGATGCTGGTGGTGATCTCGCGGGTGTCGATGTACTCGCTGGTCTTGTTCTTCACGTCATAGACCTGAACCACCGGGCGGCCCTGCAGAATGCCGGACTGGGCCAGGGAGCGGGTCATGGACTCGGCGATCATTTGCAGATCGGTGGAACCGAATTCGTTGGTCACGGTTTCCACGGCCTTGGTGTCGCCGTAGCTGATGTTCTTGCTGCCCAGGACCGGAGAGTTGTTGGCGCAGCCGCTGACCAGCAAGGCGGCCAGGGCGAGGGATGAAATGCGTACAAACATGGGAGTGCTCTCGAAAGCTGAAAAATGAGGGTTAACGCGTGGTGCCAGTCAGTAGAGCCTTTTGTGGGAGCGAGCCTGCTCGCGATAGCGGTCTGTCAGCCAAGCGCATTGCTGGTTGATGCATTGCTATCGCTAGCAAGCTCGCTCCCACAGGTGTGTGGCTCAAGGCGTATTGATTTCCAATCGGAAATCCACAGCCTTGGGGGTCGGTGCGATAGCCGGCAGGAAACTGGTTTGTTCGCCGTACAGCGTCAGGCTTTTCCAGGTTTCTTCCTCGGCAACCGGAAAGCCTTCCGGTCCCAACCAGGCAAAGCGGTAGTACATCGTCTTGTTGTTGAAGCTGGTGTTGCTCAACTGCACATTGACGGTCAGGTAGCCGTTTTCCCGGGCCACGCGCATGGCGCCGACCACGATGTTTTTCTGCTTGCCCATGGCCACGACTTTGCTGGCGGCGCTGCCCGGCTCCGGCGGCGCAGGGGTGGCGCAACCGGCCAGCAAGGCCAGGACACCGAGGGTGATCAGTTTTAAACGCATTTGAACAAGACTCCGTTCTTAAGGTTGCTTGATGCTGGCGACGGCGGTCGGGTTGGTGCTCGGGATCACCTGGGCGGCCAGGCCACCGGCGAAGACCTGATTGCCCACCGCCCGCAGGCTGATGACCTGGTAACGCTGATCGACGGTGACCTTGACCACCGAACCGCCCACCGCATTCGGCAAGGTGACCTGGTGTTCACCTTTTTTCAGGCGCAGACGCACCACTTGGGTGTAGTCCGGCAGGGTGCGCCAGGTCCGGGTGTCCGCGCCTTCCAGCACGGCCGAGGTCAGGCCCACCGCGAGGCCGGCCAGGGGATTGGTTTCGTTGATCTGTTTTTGCGCCACGCCACGGGTGATCGCGCGCACGGTTGTGCGCAGGATGATGCCGGGCATGTCGTCGCGCAGGGCGCGGCGGGACATTGCTGTGGTGCTGTTGAGCTGGGTCAGGTCCAGTTGACGACCGTCGACACCGATTTGAGTGAACGTGGCGGTGGAGGTGTCAGGCTTGATCAGGGGGAATGACAGTGGCGTGATCACCACATTGCCGCTGATGGGCAGGGGCAGGGGAATGCGGATCGAGTCCCGGGACGGCGCCAGGCCGCTCTGCACCACAATCAGGATGTCGCTTTCATCCTTCTTGCCAGCGGGCTTGTCGAGGTTGATCAATGCCTGCTCCAGCAACGGCGTATTCGGACGCAGTTCGGCGGCTTTGCGATAACCCGGAGCGGCCAGGTCTTTTTCGCCCAAGGCTTCATAGACGAACCCGGCCAGGTAATGGCTGAACGCACTCTGATAGCTGTTTTTCAGGCTGATCACTTCCGGCGCGTCGAGGCTGGCCACCGGGTAGCCCTGCAGGTCCTTGTACTCGGTCTTGACCCCTTGCTTCTCGGCGTCTTCCTCGCGCTTGAGGTATTCCTTGTCCCGCAGGTCGGCAATCACCGCTTCGCGCTCGTGGGTTTTCTTGATCTGCATCCGCGCGCCGTCGAAGTCGTTCACGGCCAGCTGGTTCAGGGCCATCTGCGTGGTCAGCATGACCTTTTCGTAGTCATAGCCTTCGTAGCGTCGAACTTTATCGTTGACCAGAAAGCTGCCGAACTGTGCCAGATATTTGCCTGTGTCGAGCTTGACTGCATCTTCCCACTGACCCACCTGCTGATCGGCGCTGGACCAGGCAGCCTGACTGCCGGGCAGGTCGCCCTTGGCGCGCAACAGTTCGCCTTTTTCGAAGAAATACAGCAGGTCTTTGTCTTGGCTGGTGTTGTTCTTCTCCAGCAGGGTCAACGCCGCGTCGACGTTGCCGGAAGCCAGTTGCTGATTGGTCTGGGCCAATTCGCTGTCGTAGTTGCGAAACGCAGAGCAGCCAGACAACAAGGTGATCGCGCCGAGGGCGATCGAAAGAGCGGCACGGGATGCCATGAATACTTCTTCCCTGAGGTATCAGCCGGGGGTGCGGGTCGGGCTGGGACGATCCACGGACGAGCGCCGGGCGCTGTCGGTTCCTCATAACCGGAGGAGCTTTTATGCCTTCGGACAATAAGAGGGCGGCGGGATTATAAACATGGCCGTTGGCTATGTAATGGCTTTTTAATCTCGTAATGCAGTTTTTGTGACATCACATCCAAGCGTGAAGATCCGATGAAATCTGCTTCAGAAACACATCAACCCTTGAGTCAAGGTCATTGGAAGTGAACAATGTGTTACTTCTTATTTCCATCTGAGAGTCATTCATGACTGCCCCGTACCGTTTTCTGGCCTGGCTAGCGCTGCCGTTGTTTGCGCTATGCAGCGCCAATCTATTGGCCGACACCCTGGAGGGCGCCCCCCAGGCGCTGCATTTACTGGATTACATCGGGGCGGATTATCCGGCGACGGTGCAGGCGGGCAAGGTTGTCGACGAGTCTGAATACCGCGAGCAACTGGAATTTACCCAGCGCCTGGAAGGGCTGATCGTTGCGCTGCCAGCCAAACCTGAAAAAGCAGAGCTGACACAAGGCGTCGGCGCCTTGCGCAGCGCCATCACCGCGCATCAGGACGGCGATGAGGTCGCCCGCCTGGCGCGGCAACTGGGGGCCAGACTGGCGGTGGCGTATGAGGTCAGTCAGGCGCCGGTGATCACCCCGGACCCGGCCCGCGGTGCGCCGCTGTATGCGCAAAATTGCTCGGTGTGCCACGGTGACAGCGGGGCGGGCGACGGTCCTGCCGGTGTCGGCCTGGAGCCTGCACCCGCCAACCTGCGCGATGGGGCGCGCCTGGATCATCTGAGTCTCTACGCGATCTACAACACGCTTGGCATGGGCGTCGAAGGCACTGACATGCCGGCCTTTGCCGATCAGCTCGACGACCGTCAGCGCTGGGACCTGGCGACGTACATCGCCAGCTTCAGCGCCGATCCGGCGGCCGCTAAAAGCGGACAGACCTTCAACCTCGCTGATCTGGCGCGCCAGACACCGGCCGAAATCCTCGCGGCGCAGGGCCCTGAAGCGGCAGCCACCTTTCGTGCCCAGCGTGCCCAGCCGCCACAAGTGCAGCGTGGCCCGGCGCAGTTGCTCGACTACACCGCCACCACCCTGGACAAGAGCATCGCGGCGTATCGCGCCGGTGATCACGACCAAGCCTATGACTTGTCGGTAGCGGCTTACCTGGAAGGTTTCGAGCTGGTGGAAAGTTCGCTGGATAACGTCGATGCCAATGTGCGCAAGGACACTGAAAAAGCGCTGATGGCCTACCGTCAGTCGTTGCAGGATGGCTTGTCGGTCGAGCAGGCCGAGCAGCGCCTGGACGCGGCCAAGGCCAAGCTGACGGAGTCGGCGGATCTGCTGGGTGGCGACGGTTTGAGCTGGTCGCTGAGTTACATCTCGGGCTTGCTGATTCTGCTTCGCGAAGGGCTGGAAGCGATTCTGGTGCTGGCGGCGATCCTGGCGTTCCTGCGCAATACCGGCCAACAGTCCGCGGTTCGCAGCGTCAACGTCGGTTGGGGGCTGGCGCTGCTGGCTGGTCTGGCGACCTGGGGGCTGGCCGCTTATGTGATTGACGTCAGCGGCGCCCAGCGCGAATTGCTCGAAGGCGCAACGGCCTTGTTTGCCAGTGTGATGGTGCTGTGGCTGGGTGTGTGGATGCACGACCGACGTCACGCGGCGGCCTGGCAGGATTACATCAAGAGCAGTCTGGTGGGCGGCGGCGGACGTTTCGGTTTTGCGATCCTGGCGTTTTTCTCGGTCTATCGCGAGCTGTTCGAAGTGATCCTGTTCTACGAAACCCTGTGGCTGCAAGCCGGTCCCGCCGGGCATGATGCCGTGTTGGCTGGCGGCGCCACGGCGCTGGTGCTGTTGGTGGGGTTGGCCTGGGTGATTCTGCGCGGCTCGGCGAAACTGCCGCTGGCGTTGTTTTTCAGCATCAATGCCGGATTGCTCTGCGCGCTGTCGGTGGTTTTCGCCGGTCATGGCGTGAAGGCGCTGCAGGAAGCCGGGATCTTTGGCACCCGTCCGGTGGCGTTCTTCGATTTCGACTGGCTGGGCATTCATGCCGATGCTTATTCCTTGGCCGCCCAAGTGGTGGCGATCGTGGCCATTGTGGTGTTGTACGGGCGCAGTAGGGTGGCGGAGAAGCGTAGGGTCCAGGTTTCCTGAACAGCATTCGCTGCGCTCATAATCGCGGGCAAGCCTTGCTCCCACAGTCAGTATTCGCCTGTGGGAGCAAGGCTTGCCCGCGATGCTTCTAATTAGAGGAAACCACTCAATGCGTGTATGGATCGACGCCGACGCTTGTCCCAAGGCCGCGAAGGAGCTGGTGGTCAAGTTCGCCTTGAAACGCCGCTTCGAAGTGGTGCTGGTGGCCGGCCAACCGCAGATCAAGCCGGCCCTGGCCTGCGTGAAGCTGATCGTGGTGCCCAGCGGGCCTGACGCGGCGGACGATTACCTGGTGGAGCATGCCGTACCGGGTGAGCTGGTGATCTGCAGCGACGTACCGTTGGCTGACCGGCTGGTGAAGAAGGGGGTTGCGGCACTGGATCCGCGGGGCAAGGAGTTCGATGCGCAGAACATGGGCGACCGGCTGGCGGTGCGCAATCTGTTCACCGACTTGCGTGAGCAGGGCCACGTGGGTGGCGGTCCGGCAGCGTACAGCGAGCGGGACAAGCAAGGGTTCGCCAATGCGCTGGATCGGATACTGACGCGCTTGGCCCGAACTTCCTGAGTCTTGCTCGGACCTCTTGTGGGAGCGAGCCTGCTCGCGATGACGGTGTGTCAGCAAACAGATACATCAACTGAACTGACGCCATCGCGAGCAGGCTCGCTCCCACATTGAAGGGTGGTGTTACTCGTCATTCTCGTGAGTCAACTCCAGCACCCGGTCCACCAGTTTATTGATCCCCGAAGCCGCTTCGCTGATGTTCTGCGCCAGCATGTAGGCCGGCGTGCTGACCAGCTTGCGCGCAGTATCTTCGACGATATCGGTGACAGCGCAGTCTTCGTGGATGCCGCCCATTTTGGTGACGGCGGCGGCAGTGTCGGTATCTGTGCCAATGGTACAGGTCACCCCCGGACCATAGATTTTTGCCGCCAGGGCCGGGGAAATGCAGATCAGCCCCACCGGTTTTCCGGCCTCGGCAAAGGCTTCGGTCAGCGCCAGAACCTCAGGCTGGACGGTGCAGCCCGCGCCTTCGACGGCAAAGTTGGAGAGGTTCTTCGCCGCGCCGAAACCGCCAGGCACGATCAGCGCGTCGAAGTCCTCGACGTTGGCTTCGCGCAAATCCTTTACATTGCCCCGAGCGATCCGGGCGGACTCCACCAGCACGTTGCGGCTCTCGGGCATCTGCTCGCCGGTCAGGTGATTGATGACCTGCAACTGCGCGATGTCGGGGGCGAAACACTGCACCTGTGCGCCGCGCTGGTCGAGGCGCAGCAAGGTGATCACGCTTTCTTGGATCTCTGCACCGTCATACACGCCACAGCCGGAAAGGATCACTGCAACTTTTTTGCTCATGGGCTTTTCTCCAGATTCATGGCGTTAAATGTCCACTAATTTGTCACTCGTTGCCATAGGGTTATCGAGCAGCTACACCTAATCTGCCGACTATCTCCCTGCTTTGTCTGCTCGGGTTGCGTCATGAATTTCATTCTGTATGCCGTGCCGTTTTTCTTTGTGCTGATTGCCGTCGAGTTGCTGGCCGACCGCTGGCGGGGTGTGAGCCATTACCGCGTGGCAGACGCCATCAACAGCCTGAGCACCGGCGTGCTCTCCACCACGACCGGTTTGCTGACCAAGGGCGTGGGGTTGGTGACCTACGCGTTTGCCTTGGAACACCTGGCCGTTATCCACTTGTCTGCCGACCAGGCCTGGGTCTGGGTATTGGCCTTCGTGTTCTACGACTTCTGTTATTACTGGCTGCACCGCATGGGCCATGAGCGCAACATCCTCTGGGCGGCCCATTCGGTCCATCATCAGAGCGAGGACTACAACCTCTCCACGGCGTTGCGCCAGACCAGCACCGGGTTTGTGTTGAGCTGGATTTTCTACCTGCCGCTGGCGGTGGCCGGCGTGCCGCTGGTGGTGTTCGTCAGCGTGGCGGCGTTGAATCTGCTGTATCAGTTCTGGGTCCACACCCAACACATCCCCAAGCTCGGCTGGCTGGAGTGGTGTTTCGTTACGCCGTCCAATCATCGCGCCCACCATGCACAGAACCCTCTTTACATGGATCGCAATTACGGCGGGGTGTTCATTATTTGGGACCGTCTGTTTCGCACCTTTCAGGAAGAAGACGCTAACGAACCGGTGATTTTTGGCGTGACCACGCCGCTGGCGAGCTGGAATCCGTTGTGGGCCAACCTGCAGTTCTATGCGCAATTGTGGGCGGATGCGCGACGGGCAGAGCGCTGGCGAGACAAACTGCGGATCTGGTTTATGCCCACCGGTTGGCGTCCGGCGGATGTGGCGGCGCGGTACCCGCTGAACAAGCCGGACCTGAGTCAGTTCCGCAAATTCGAGGTGCCGCTGGACGGCCGCCAGCAGTGGTACGTGGCGTTGCAGTTCTGTACCTACATTGCGCTGGGCAGTTACTTGATGAACCTGGAGAACAGCCTGTCGGTTGCTGCCCTGGTGTTGGGTTGGGGCACGGTGGCGCTGGGTTTGTTTGTGTTGGGCGTGGCCCTGGAGAATCGCCCGTGGGCCCTGAGGCTGGAGCTGTTGCGGCTGGTCCTGAATTTACCACTGGTGTGGCTGGCGCCGCTGGTGGGGTTGTGGCCGGCCAGCCCCGTGGCCTGGGTTGGGTTGCTCAGCTACAGCCTGCTCAGTGGCATCGGGCTGTATTGCTGTCGCAGCCGGGTCACTCGGCTGGCGTCGTAGGCTCGTGGGTCCTGGCTTGCTCCAGCCGTTCGGCTTCGAGGACTTTCCTGGCCAGCCGTGCATTCTTGATACGTCGACGCAGCCACAGGCACAGCCCCAGCACCAGCAGGGCACCGAGTACCCACAACTCATATTTCTTGATGCTACCCAGCATGCCTTCGAGCACCGCGCCGAAGTGGTACGCGGCGGCGGCCAGGGCAGTGGCCCAGATCGCCGCGCCGATACCGTTGAGCAACAGATAGCGGCCCGGCGGATAGCCCGACAGCCCGATGGCCACCGGCATGACTGTGCGCAAGCCGTAGACGAAGCGAAAACTCAGGACCCAGATGTCTGGATGCCGGCGAATGTGCTCCAGCGCCCGATCGCCCATCAACTGCCAGCGAGGTTTTCGCGCCAGTAGCCTGCGGCCGTGCTTGCGCCCCATGAAGTACCACAACTGATCGCCCGCGTAGCTGCCGCAGAACGCCACCACCACCACCAGATTGATGTCCATGTAGCCACGGAACGCCAGGAAGCCTGCGAGCACGAGGATGGTTTCGCCTTCGAAGAACGTGCCGATAAACAAGGCCAGGTAGCCGAAGTCATGGAGAAATTGCTGGAGCATTGTCTGGGTGCTGGCGAAATGAACGCGCAGCCTAACCCTTCGGACACATTCAGGAAAGTATCGAGATGTGTCTCGACGTGAACATTTCCTGCAACGACAATGACTGCGACGACGGGACGCAGGTGCACATATCTGTCATCTGTTCGTCATAATGGCCGTCTATAACTGTCACGCTCGCCCGTCAGCGCGGGCTCAGGAGTCTGCCGTGAGCTTTACCCCCGCCAATCGTCTGTTCCCCGCTACCCGTCTGCGTCGCAATCGCCGTGATGAGTTCTCTCGTCGGCTGGTGCGTGAAAACGTGCTGACCACCGATGACCTGATCCTGCCGGTGTTCGTGCTGGACGGTGAGAACCGTCGCGAGGCCGTGGCATCGATGCCCGGGGTAGAGCGCCTGACCATCGACCTGTTGCTTGAAGAAGCTGCCAAGTGGGTCGAGCTGGGTATTCCGGCGCTGGCGCTGTTCCCGGTCACGCCTGCCGGGCTCAAGTCCCTGGACGCCGCCGAAGCCTGGAACCCCGATGGCATCGCCCAGCGCGCGACTCGGGCCCTGCGTGCCCGTTTCCCGGAACTGGGCGTGATCACCGACGTGGCGCTGGACCCGTTCACCACGCATGGGCAGGACGGCATTCTCGATGAAGAAGGCTATGTGCAGAATGACATTACCGTCGATGCACTGGTCAGGCAGGCGTTGTCTCACGCCGAGGCCGGTGCCCAGGTGGTGGCGCCGTCGGACATGATGGACGGTCGCATCCAGGCGATCCGTGAGGCGCTTGAAGTGGCCGGACATGTCAATGTGCGGATCATGGCCTACTCGGCCAAGTACGCCAGCGCCTATTACGGCCCGTTCCGTGATGCGGTCGGCTCGGCGCTGAATCTGGGCAAGGCCAACAAGGCCTCTTATCAGATGGACCCGGCCAACAGCGAGGAAGCCTTGCACGAAGTGGCGGCGGACTTGTCAGAAGGGGCTGATATGGTCATGGTCAAGCCGGGCATGCCTTACCTCGACATTCTTTGCCGGGTCAAAGACGAATTCAAAGTACCGACCTTTGTCTATCAGGTCAGCGGCGAGTACGCCATGCACATGGCGGCAATCCAGAACGGCTGGTTGGGCGAAGGAGTGATCCTTGAGTCCTTGACCGCTTTCAAACGTGCAGGAGCTGATGGCATCCTGACTTACTTTGCTGTGCGCGCCGCCCAATTGTTACGAGAGCAGAAATAGCCTCCCAGGAACTTGTGATGAATACCGAAGGACTCTCTGAAGTTGCCGTAAAAGACGCTCAGCCCGTGGTCGAGCAGGTCGCCGAAACACCGCCGGAGCATGAGGCCGTGCCTACGCCGCCGGTGGTGCCCGAGGCCCCCGTGGCCCCTGCGATTGTCATTCCCAACCTGGATGACAGCAGCCTGTACATCCATCGCGAGCTGTCGCAACTGCAGTTCAACATCCGCGTGCTGGAGCAGGCGCTGGACGAGTCCTACCCGCTGCTGGAACGGCTCAAGTTCCTGCTGATCTTTTCCAGCAACCTGGACGAGTTCTTCGAGATTCGCGTCGCCGGCCTGAAAAAGCAGATCACCTTCGCCCGTGAACAGGCCGGTGCCGACGGCCTGCAGCCGCACCAGGCTCTGGCCCGCATCAGCGAGCTGGTCCACGGCCACGTTGACCGCCAGTACGCGATTCTCAATGACATTCTGTTGCCCGAACTGGAAAAGCATCAGGTTCGCTTCATTCGTCGGCGCAACTGGAACACCAAGCTCAAGACTTGGGTGCGCCGCTATTTCCGCGACGAGATCGCCCCGATCATCACCCCGATCGGCCTCGACCCGACGCACCCGTTCCCGCTGCTGGTCAACAAGAGCCTGAACTTCATTGTCGAGCTTGAAGGCATCGACGCCTTCGGTCGCGATTCCGGCCTGGCGATCATCCCCGCGCCACGCTTGTTGCCGCGCATCATCCGCGTGCCGGAAGACGTCGGCGGGCCCGGTGACAATTATGTGTTCCTGTCGTCGATGATCCACGCTCACGCCGACGACCTGTTCCAGGGCATGAAGGTGAAGGGTTGCTACCAGTTCCGCCTGACCCGTAACGCCGACCTGTCGGTAGACACCGAAGACGTCGAAGACCTGGCCCGCGCCCTGCGCGGCGAGCTGTTCTCGCGCCGCTACGGTGATGCGGTGCGCCTGGAAGTGGCCGACACTTGCCCCAAACACCTGTCCGACTACCTGCTCAAGCAGTTCAACCTGCATGAGACCGAGCTGTATCAGGTCAACGGTCCGGTCAACCTGACCCGACTGTTCAGCATCACCGGTCTGGACAGCCATCCGGAACTGCAATATTTGCCGTTCACGCCGCAGATCCCGAAGTTGCTGCAAAACAGCGAAAACATTTTCAGCGTGATCAGCAAGCAGGACATTCTGCTGCTGCACCCGTTCGAGTCGTTCACGCCCGTGGTCGACCTGCTGCGCCAGGCGGCCAAGGATCCCCACGTATTGGCGGTGCGCCAGACCCTGTATCGCAGCGGCGCCAACTCGGAAATCGTCGACGCCTTGGTGGACGCGGCGCGTAACGGCAAAGAGGTCACGGCAGTGATCGAATTGCGGGCGCGCTTCGATGAAGAGTCCAACCTGCAACTGGCCAGTCGTCTGCAAGCGGCCGGTGCGGTGGTGATTTATGGTGTGGTCGGCTTCAAGACCCACGCCAAGATGATGCTGATCCTGCGGCGCGAGGCCGGCGAGATCGTGCGTTACGCCCACCTGGGCACCGGCAACTATCACGCCGCCAACGCCCGTCTGTACACCGACTACAGTCTGCTGACCTCCGACGATGCCTTGTGCGAAGACGTCGGCAAGCTGTTCAGTCAGTTGATCGGCATGGGCAAGACCCTGCGCATGAAAAAACTGCTGCACGCGCCGTTCACCTTGAAAAAGGGCATGCTCGACATGATTGCCCGGGAGACGCAGTTCGCCCTGGACGGCAAGCCGGCGCACATCATCGCCAAATTCAACTCGCTGACCGATCCGAAGATCATCCGCGCGTTGTACAAGGCCAGCCAGTCGGGCGTGCGCATCGACCTGGTGGTGCGCGGCATGTGCTGCCTGCGGCCGGGTATCCCGGGGGTTTCCCACAACATCCATGTACGCTCGATCATCGGCCGCTTCCTGGAACATACCCGGGTGTTCTACTTCCTCAACGGTGGGGAGGAGCAGATGTTCCTGTCCAGCGCCGACTGGATGGAGCGCAACCTCGACAAGCGCGTCGAGACCTGCTTCCCGGTGGAAGGCAAGAAGCTGATCCTGCGGGTCAAGAAGGAGCTGGAAAGCTACCTCACCGACAACACCCACAGCTGGAGCCTGCAATCGGACGGTCGCTATATCCGCAACACGCCGACCGGCAACCAGAATGCCCGCAGCGCCCAGGCGACATTGCTGGAGCGCTTGGGCAGCCCATTGCTGACGGTTCGTTAAGAGGTAGAGGCAGGCTTAGCTTTTGTGGCGAGGGAGCTTGCTCCCGCTGGGCTGCAAAGCGGCCCTGAATTCTTGGGAGGGCTTCGCCCTCCAGCGGGAGCAAGCTCCCTCGCCACAGGGATTGCAGCTCACTCCAGTGAGCAATCAGTGGATGTTCAGCACGATCCCGACTCGGGTAAGCCATTCAGCTTCCTGGGCGAAGTCGGCCTGGGTCAGTTGGTTCTCCTCCAGCCAGCCCTCGGGAAACAGCACATCCAGTTGAGCTCCGTCGGCGCGCAGGACCACCTGAGGCATCTGCTGGGTACCGCGGATGTGGTGGAACAGGATCGCAAAGCGCAGCAGCACGCACAGACGAATCAGTTTGATGCCGTCATTGCCGAACTCGGCGAATTTATCCCTGGGAATATTGCGCCGGTGGCCACGTACCAATAGCGCGAGCATCTGCTGGTCTTCGCGGGAGAAGCCTGCCAGGTCCGAATGCTCGATCAGGTAGGCGCCGTGTTTGTGGTAGTGATAGTGGGCGATGTCCAGGCCCACCTCATGCACCTTGGCGGCCCAGCCCAGCAATTCGCGCCAGACCCCGTCGTTCAGATCCCAGTCGTCGGCCACCTGGTCGAAGGCGTGCAGCGCTTTGCGTTCGACCCGTGCGGCCTGTTCCTGATCGACGTGGTAACGCTCCATGAGCGAGCCCAGGGTGCGCTCACGGACGTCTTCATGGTGATGGCGCCCGAGTAGGTCATAGAGCACGCCTTCGCGCAGGGCACCCTCGCAGTGGTCCATGCGTTGCAGTTCGAGGGCGTCGAAAATCGCTTCGAGGATCGCCAGGCCCGCCGGGAAAATCGCCCGGCGGTCAGGCTTGATGCCTTCGAAATCGATCTTGTCCGAGTCGCCGAGCTTGAACAGCCTGCGCTTGAGCCAGGCCAGGCCTTCAGCGTTGACCTCGCCAGTGCCATGGCCGCCGGCCTTGAGGGCCAGGCCAATGGCGCGAATGGTGCCCGAGGAGCCAATGGCTTCATCCCAGGTCAGGCGGTGCAGGGCATGTTCGATGCTCATGATTTCCAGGCGAGCCGCCGTATAGGCCTGGGCGTAGCGCGCCGGGGTGATCTTGCCGTCGCGGAAATAACGCTGGGTGTAGCTGACGCAACCCATTTGCAGGCTTTCGCGCAGCAGCGGCTCGAAGCGCTGGCCAATGATGAATTCGGTACTGCCGCCACCGATGTCCGCCACTAGGCGTTTGCCCGGTGTGTCTGCCAGCGTATGGGAGACACCGAGGTAAATCAGACGGGCTTCTTCACGCCCGGAAATGACTTCCACCGGATGGCCGAGGATCTCTTCGGCGCGGTGGATGAATTCGCCGCGGTTGCGCGCCTCGCGCAATGCGTTGGTGCCCACGATCCGTACCGCGCCCAGGGGCATGCCGTTGATCAGTTGGGCGAACCGCTTGAGGCAATCGAGCCCGCGCTGGATGGATTCTTCGCTCAGCTGGCGCTCTTCGTCGATGCCGGCGGCCAGTTGGACCTTCTCGCCGAGCCGCTCAAGAATTCGGATTTCCCCGTTCTGGGCCTTGGCGACGACCATGTGGAAGCTGTTGGAGCCCAGGTCTATGGCTGCGATCAGGGACAGATTCTTGGCTTGGGATGGCGGCATGGTCAAAAAGTCTCGGTCGATAACCTTGCCATCCTGCCACGATCAACCGCTTACGCCAACGCAAAGGCGATCGCTTCGCGTCAATCGCGAGCAGGCTCGCTCCCACAAGTGACCGAGTCGCGATCAAAGTGGGAGCGAGCCTGCTCGCGATGAGGCCAGAAACGGCGCAGCAGAACCTCAGGTCGCCGACTCGACCGTCCCGATAAAATTCGCCAGTTCCACCGTCTGCGGATCGGCGAACAGCACCTTGGGGTCCCCCGTCTCATGCACCTTGCCCTGGTGCATGAACACCAGCTTGTCCCCTACTTCACGGGCGAAGCGCATCTCGTGGGTGACCATGATCAGGGTCATGCCGTCCTTGGCCAGCTGTCGCACCACGCCGAGCACTTCATTGACCAGTTCCGGGTCCAGGGCGGAGGTGATTTCGTCGCACAGCAGGACTTTTGGCGACATCGCCAGGGCGCGGGCGATGGCGACCCTCTGTTGCTGGCCGCCGGACAGGCGGTCCGGAAAGGCGTCGAATTTCTCCCCGAGTCCGACTCGCTCCAGCATCTGGCGTGCCAATTCAGCCGCTTTGGCCTTGGGTACTTTTTGAACAACCTGCGGCGCGAGCATCACGTTCTCACCGACGGTCAGGTGCGGGAACAGGTTGAATTGCTGGAACACCATCCCGACTTTCTGCCGCAGGCTGCGCAGATCGGCGCGACCGGCGTCGAGGTATTCACCGTCGACTTCAATCACGCCGTCGTTGATCGACTCCAAACCATTGAGGGTGCGCAACAGGGTGGATTTGCCCGAACCGCTGCGACCGATGATCGCCACGACCTGGCCTTCCTCGACGCTCAGGTCGATGCCTTTAAGCACGTGGTGATCGCCGTAGTATTTATGCAGGGCGGAAATTCTAAGCAGAGGCATGCAGTCTCCTTTCCAGGTAGCGCGCACTGAGGGACAAGGGGTAGCAAAGCAGGAAGTAACCGAGGGCCACCAGGCCGTACACCATGAACGGCTCGAACGTGGCGTTGGCGAGCATGCCGCCGGTCTTGGTCAGTTCGGTAAAGCCAATGATCGAGGTCACTGCCGTGCCCTTGACCACTTGCACCGAAAACCCCACGGTCGGCGCCACGGCGATGCGCAAGGCCTGGGGCAGGATCACGTAGCGCAACTGCTCCAGCGGGTTGAGGGCCAGGCTCGCCGAGGCTTCCCACTGGCCGTTGGGAATCGCGTCGACGCAGCCGCGCCAGATCTCCGCCAGATAGGCACTGGTAAACAGCGTCAAGGCAATCGCCGCCGCCATCCACGGCGAGATTTCCACCCCGGCCAGGGCTACGCCGAAGAACACCAGGAACAGCTGCATCAACAGCGGTGTGCCCTGGAACAGCTCAATGTAGGTGCGAGCAATATTGCGGGGCAGGGCGCTTTTGGAAATGCGCAGCACCATCACCAGCAAGCCGATCACGCCGCCCCCGATAAACGCCACCAGCGACAATGCCAGGGTCCATTGCAGGCCCGTGAGCAGGTTGCGCACCACGTCCCAGAAAGTGAAATCGCTCATTGGCTGCTCCTGGCAATGTAGCGGCGCCCCACCCAGTTCAGGAACTGGCGGATCAACAGCGCCATGCACAAGTAGATCAGCGTGGTCAGTGCATAGGTTTCGAACGCGCGGAAATTACGGGACTGAATGAAGTTGGCGGCAAAGCTCAGCTCTTCAGTGGCGATCTGCGAGCAGACCGCCGAGCCGAGCATCACGATGATGATCTGGCTGCTCAGGGCCGGCCAGACCTTGCCCAGCGCCGGCAGCAGCACCACATGACGAAAGGCTTCGAAACGGCTCATTGCCAGAGCCGCGGCGGCTTCCAGCTGCCCACGCGGAATGGCCTGGATGCCGGCGCGGATGATCTCGGTGGAGTAGGCGCCGAGGTTGATCACCATTGCCAGTACCGCTGCCTGCCATTCGGATATCTGCAAGCCCAGGGACGGCAGGCCGAAGAAAATGAAAAACAGCTGCACCAGGAATGGCGTGTTGCGGATCAGCTCCACGTACACGCCGAAGATCGCCGAGAACGGACGAATATGCCACGCCCGCACCACGGCACCGACGATGCCCAGGCCAACCCCGAGCAGCGCGCCGATGGCCGTCAACTCCAAGGTGAACAAGGCACCGCGCAACAGCAGCTCGGTGTTCTGCACCACCGGCATAAAATCGAACTGATAAGCCATGCTCAACCTCTCAGGCGACGGTCAGAGATCGGCCGGCAGCGGCTGCTTGAGCCAGGTCTGGGAGTTTTTCTCCAGGCTGCCATCGGTCTTGGCAGTGGCCAGGATCTGGTTGACCTTGTCCAGCAGCGCCGGCTCGTTCTTGTTCACGCCCACATACACTGGCGAATCCTTGAGTTTTACTTTCAGCGCCGGGACGCGCTTGGGGTTGCGTTCGCTGATCGCGACCATCACCACGTTGCCGCTGGCGATCAGGTCCACCTGACCGGCCAGGTAGGCGGCGATGGTCGAGTTGTTGTCTTCAAAGCGTTTGATCGTGGCGCCTTGGGGAGCGACCTTGGTCAGCTCGATGTCTTCGATGGCGCCGCGGGTGACGCTGATGGTCTTGCCCTTGAGATCGTCCAGGCCATTGATGGCGGCCTCGGGCGGGCCGAATACCGCGAGGTAGAACGGCGCGTAGGCGCTGGAGAAGTCGATGACTTTTTCACGCTCGGGGTTCTTGCCCAGGCTGGAGATCACCAGGTCAACCTTGCCGGTGGTCAGGAACGGAATGCGGTTGGTGCTGTTGACGGGGGTCAGTTCAAGCTTGACCTTGAGCTGATCGGCCAGCAGTTTCGCGGTGTCGATGTCCAGGCCGCGCGGCTTCATGTCCGGGCCAACCGAGCCGAACGGCGGGAAGTCCTGGGGGACTGCGACTTTGAGGGTGCCACGCTTGACCACGTCTTCCAGGCCGTCCGCTTGAGCGGGCAGATGAGTGAGCATCAGGCTGGCGAACAGGGCGGTAAGCAGGGCGCTGTAACGCTTGATCATGGCGAATCTCCGCATCGGTGATGTGATTTCTGCGTTCGGACAGAGCACAGGCCATGCCAAGCTGGTTTTTAATCTGCCAAAGCCACGGTTTTACTGGTGGGATGAGGTCTTACTGGTCTGAACAGTTGCGCCGCGTTTCGCACCGTTATCGAGCGTTGGTATTTGCCGCCGAACCCAAGTGGAGCACGACTTGCCGGGCGCGGCGTTTAGCTTTACAACTGGTCGCTCACTGGCCCGGTTCGTCTGAAAAACCATGAATTCCATCTCTCGCGCAGTGCCCGAAGTGGCGCTGCAAGCCATCCGTAAACTGATCGTCGATGAAGGCTTCGCTCCCGGGGATGCGCTGCCGTCGCAACGGGACCTGGCGTTGCAACTGGGGGTGAGTCGCGCCTCGCTGCGTGAAGCGCTTTCATCGTTGAGTGCGCTGGGCGTCATCAGCGTACAGCCGGGCAAGGGTGTGTTCGTGCAGTCGTCGGTGGAGGTTTCGCGCAGCGAACTGGCCCCGGGCTGGCCGTTCGCGGCCCAGGCTTCGCCGGTGGATATCTTCCAGTTGCGTTATGCCCTGGAGGGTTTCGCGGCCGGGTTGGCGGCGGTGACGTTGAGCGCCGATGAACTCGACACATTGGAGGACAACGTCGAGGCCATGCGTCGGGAGCTCAAGGCAGGGGATTTCGACGCAGCGGCGCGGCTGGATTTCGAGTTCCATCGGCGCATCCTGCAGGCCAGCGGCAACCAGGCGATGCTGAGTATTCTCACCGCCAGCGCCGACATCTTCCTGGAGAGCCAGAAACTGCCGTTCATCAGGGCGGAGCGGGCGATGGAGACCTGGCAGGAGCATCGCAAGATCCTTCGGGCCCTGGCCCGTCGCGCTTCGGGTGGCGCGCAAAAAGCCATGCAGGAACACGTACGTAACGCCGCACTGCGCACCGGAATTTCCTTCGTGGCCCCGGCTGCCCCATGACGGGCGTCATACCCAAATACATCGGACACCATAGCGAGACTCAATCAACTGCGGCTTCCTGAACCCGGTAAGGGCAGCTATGATGGGCCACGTTTTTTTGCTGACAATCCCGGAGATTCCATGAGCAGCGATCTGATCAAACATGTTAGCGACGCTAGCTTCGAGGCTGACGTACTCAAGGCCGAAGGCGCGGTACTGGTCGACTATTGGGCTGAGTGGTGCGGTCCATGCAAAATGATCGCCCCGGTCCTGGACGAAATCGCTGACACCTACGCTGGCAAGCTGACCATTGCCAAGCTCAATATCGACGAGAATCAGGAAACCCCGCCCAAGTATGGCGTGCGTGGTATCCCGACGCTGATGCTGTTCAAGAACGGTAATGTCGAAGCCACCAAGGTTGGCGCACTGTCGAAGTCGCAACTGGCTGCTTTCATCGACGCCAACATCTAAGCGCCGAATGCTGTTGAAAAAGCCCCGCTAATCGCGGGGCTTTTTTCGTTACTCGGGGCTAGACGCTCGCAAACTCAGGTGTTACATTCGGCCCCGCACTGGTTTCTCCTTTGCCCCCTGCAAGCCGTCGCCGACGCACTCCTTTCGAATAAGTACGCGATCCTGTCGCCTTCTCCGCGGCGCGGCCTCATTAAGCCAAAAGCTTAATTTCCCCCCTCCATAAATGATTACGTCATTCCTATATGAATCTGACTGAACTCAAGCAAAAGCCGATTACCGAACTGCTCGAATTGGCCGAACAGATGGGCATAGAAAATATGGCCCGTTCGCGCAAGCAGGACGTGATTTTCTCCCTGCTCAAAAAGCACGCGAAAAGCGGCGAGGAAATCTCCGGTGATGGCGTGCTGGAGATTCTCCAGGACGGCTTCGGCTTTCTCCGCTCCGCAGACGCTTCCTATCTTGCCGGCCCAGACGATATCTACGTCTCGCCGAGCCAGATCCGTCGTTTCAACTTGCGCACCGGTGACACCATCGTTGGCAAGATCCGCCCTCCGAAGGAAGGCGAGCGTTACTTCGCGCTGCTCAAGGTCGACACGATCAACTTCGATCGTCCGGAAAACGCGAAGAACAAGATTCTCTTCGAGAACCTGACCCCGCTGTTCCCGACCGTGCGCATGAAGATGGAAGCCGGTAACGGTTCCACTGAAGACCTCACCGGCCGGGTCATCGACCTGTGCGCACCTATCGGCAAGGGCCAGCGCGGTCTGATCGTGGCGCCGCCGAAAGCGGGCAAGACGATCATGCTGCAGAACATCGCGGCCAATATCGCTCGTAACAACCCTGAAGTTCATCTGATCGTGCTGCTGATCGACGAGCGTCCGGAAGAAGTGACCGAGATGCAGCGCACCGTGCGCGGCGAAGTGGTTGCCTCGACGTTCGACGAGCCGCCGACCCGCCACGTGCAGGTTGCCGAAATGGTGATCGAGAAGGCCAAGCGCCTGGTCGAACACAAGAAAGACGTGGTGATCCTGCTGGACTCCATCACCCGCCTGGCCCGTGCCTACAACACCGTGATCCCGAGCTCCGGCAAGGTGCTGACCGGTGGTGTCGATGCCCACGCCCTGGAGAAACCGAAACGTTTCTTCGGCGCCGCGCGCAACATCGAAGAAGGCGGCTCGCTGACCATCATCGCCACCGCGCTGGTTGAAACCGGCTCGAAGATGGACGAAGTGATCTACGAGGAATTCAAAGGCACCGGTAACATGGAACTGCCTCTGGATCGCAAGATCGCTGAAAAGCGCGTCTTCCCGGCCATTAATATCAACCGTTCCGGCACCCGCCGCGAAGAGTTGCTGACCGCCGACGACGAGCTGCAGCGTATGTGGATCCTGCGCAAGCTCCTGCATCCTATGGATGAAGTCGCTGCCATCGAGTTTTTGGTCGATAAGTTGAAGCAGACCAAGACCAACGATGAGTTCTTCCTGTCGATGAAACGCAAGTAATCGATCAGGCAGGGCAGCAAAGCCGGGGAAACCCGGCTTTTTGCTATCCGTGCATTCACTATTTTGAACGGGCGGCGTTAAACTCGGGCCCCCGAACGCCACGGCTACCATGAGGCTTTTGCATGCAGTATCGCGACTTGCGCGACTTTATCAGCGGTCTGGAACAGCGCGGCGAACTCAAGCGCATCCAGGTGCCGGTGTCCCCCGTACTGGAAATGACCGAGGTCTGCGACCGTACGCTGCGAGCCAAAGGCCCGGCGCTGTTGTTTGAAAACCCGACCGGTTATGACATCCCGGTGCTGGGCAACCTGTTCGGCACGCCGGAGCGCGTGGCCTTGGGCATGGGCGCCGAAGCCGTCAGCGAATTGCGCGAGATCGGCAAGCTGCTGGCGTTTCTCAAGGAGCCTGAGCCGCCCAAAGGCCTGAAGGATGCGTGGTCCAAGCTGCCGATCTTCCGCAAGATCATTTCCATGGCGCCGAAAGTCGTCAAGGACGCCATCTGCCAGGAAGTGGTGATCGAAGGCGACGATGTCGACCTGGCAATGTTGCCGGTACAGACCTGCTGGCCGGGCGACGTGGGGCCGCTGATTACCTGGGGCCTGACCGTCACCAAAGGTCCGAACAAGGACCGTCAGAACCTCGGTATCTACCGTCAGCAGGTCATTGGCCGGAACAAGGTCATCATGCGCTGGCTGAGCCACCGTGGCGGTGCACTGGATTACCGGGAATGGTGTGAAAAACATCCTGGGCAACCGTTTCCGGTGTCCGTGGCCCTCGGCGCGGACCCGGCGACCATTCTCGGCGCTGTCACGCCAGTGCCTGACAGCCTCTCCGAATATGCTTTCGCCGGGCTGTTGCGTGGCAACCGCACCGAACTGGTGAAATGCCGCGGGAACGACCTGCAAGTGCCGGCCACTGCCGAGATTATTCTTGAAGGCGTGATCCATCCCGGCGAAATGGCCGATGAAGGTCCGTATGGCGACCACACCGGCTACTACAATGAAGTCGACAGCTTTCCGGTGTTCACCGTCGAGCGCATTACGCATCGGATCAAGCCGATTTACCACAGTACCTACACTGGCCGTCCGCCTGATGAGCCGGCCATTCTCGGGGTGGCTCTGAACGAAGTGTTCGTGCCGATCCTGCAGAAGCAATTTCCCGAGATCACCGACTTCTACCTGCCGCCGGAAGGCTGCTCTTACCGCATGGCCGTGGTGACCATGAAGAAGTCGTACCCGGGACATGCCAAGCGAGTCATGCTGGGGGTCTGGTCGTTTTTGCGACAGTTCATGTACACCAAGTTCGTTATTGTCACTGACGACGATATCAACGCACGAGACTGGAACGACGTGATCTGGGCCATCACCACGCGCATGGACCCCAAGCGTGACACGGTGATGATCGAGAATACGCCGATCGATTACCTCGACTTTGCCTCGCCGGTGTCCGGCCTGGGGTCGAAGATGGGACTCGATGCCACGCACAAATGGCCCGGTGAAACCACCCGTGAGTGGGGCCGGGTGATCGTCAAGGATGAAGCCGTTACCCAACGGATCGATGCCATCTGGAATCAGTTAGGAATAGATTGATGCGTGTAACCTTGCAGCCTTCCGGGGCGGTGTTGGATATCCGGCCCGCCGAGCGGATTCTCGATGGCGCGCGACGCCTGGGCTACGAGTGCCCGCAAAGCTGCCGCAATGGCAACTGCCATGTCTGTGGTGCGCTGTTAGTGGAAGGCCGCGTGAAGCAGGCGGGTGAAGTGCGCGATCACGGTGAGATTTTCACCTGCATTGCCGAGCCCCTGGAGGACTGTGTGGTGCTCTGGGATGGCGTGCTGTCACCGGGCGAGTTGCCGGTGCGCAGCCTGGCGTGCCAGGTCACTGAATGCGCCGACGTGGGCGGTGATGTCTGGCGAGTACGCCTGCGCGCGCCGGCGGGCAAGCCGCCGCGCTATCACGCGGGGCAGTACCTGATGATCGAGCGGGAAAATGGCGAGAAATCGGCGTTTTCCCTGGCCTCGGCGCCGCATTCGGGGCGCGAGCTGCAATTGCACGTATTAGTGCGCGAAAACAGTGCGCAGACATTGTTGGAGCAACTTCAGCGTAACCCCAATGTGCGCATCGAAATGCCCTTTGGCGACACCCATTTGTCCGAGTTGCCGGAGGGCCCACTGGTGTTGATTGCCGCCGGTACCGGCATGGCGCAGATGCACAGCCTGATCGAACATTGCCGCGCAGCGGGTTTCAAGCACCCTGTGCATCTGTATTGGGGGGTGCGGCGTCCGGAAGATTTCTATGAAATCGAGCATTGGGATGAGTGGAAAAAACTGCCGAACCTGTATCTGCACAAAGTCGTCAGCGACCTGTGCGGCTGGACAGGTCGTTGCGGGATGCTTCACGAAGCTGTGTGCGAGGACATCAGCAATCTCAAGGATGTGCATGTCTATGCCAGCGGTTCGCCGGCCATGATCTATGCCACGCTCGATGCCTTGGTAGAGGCCGGAATGGACGCCCACCAAATGCGCGCCGACGTGTTTGCCTATGCGCCGCGCTCTTGAGCCGCTCTTGAGCGGCTCTTGAAGCTTGATTGAGGTCTGTTTTTTTGTAGCGAGAGAATTTCAGCTTTGTGGGAGCAAAGCTTGCTCGCGAAACAGGCACCTCGCTCTCTGAAAGACTGCATCGCTCTCATCGCGGGCGAGCCTTGCTCCCACAGGGTCATATACCTGGCGATATATCGATTCGATATTTAGTACGCGCGCTGGATGTCGTTAAGGTATATGCCTGAGTTCCAGGCATTCATGGCATCCAACTTGCCTTGATTCTGATCAGCGTCAGTGTCATGACGGCGCTACCCCACTTCCGACCCGCGAGGAGCCAACTGCTACCGGCCATGACCGCTATCGAATCCGCCTTTGCCAGCGCCCCATACCCGCCACGCCTCGACCTGGGGCCGCAGCTGACCCATGAGCAGCTGCGCACGTCGATGCAATCGACCATGAGTCTGCACCAGGGCGGGCCAGTGTGGTTGTTCGCTTATGGTTCGTTGATCTGGCGGCCGGAATGCACGGCGGTGGAGCGGGTGCGCGGCCGGGTTCACGGTTATCATCGCGGTTTGTATTTGTGGTCTCACGAACACCGTGGCACCCCTGAATTGCCGGGGCTGGTGTTTGGGCTGGATCGCGGCGGTTCGTGCAGCGGTTTTGCCTATCGATTGCCACAAGACAATCTTGAGGATTCGCTGTTTGCCTTGTGGCAGCGCGAGATGCCGTTCCCGTCCTATCGTCCGCACTGGCTCAGTTGCCGTCTCGAAGATGGCAGCCGGGTGCAGGCCTTGGGTTTCGTGCTGGAGCGACACCTGCCCAGCTATGCCGGCAACTTGCCGGATCATGTGCTGAGCCAGGTGTTCGAAAGCGCCTGTGGGCGCTATGGCACCACGCGCGATTATGTCGAGCAGACCATCCACGCCTTGCGCAGCCACGCCATGCCAGACCGGAATCTGGAGGCGCGGCTCAAACGCTGCAAATCAGCCCTGGATCAGGCCACCGCTTCGCGGCTCTGACTAGCGATTTGCTTGTGCCACAAGGTTGGCGCGAGGAATGCCATCGCCAGCAGGCAAGCGCCCACCAGCAATACAAAACCACCGTCCCAGCCGAAGTGGTCCACTGTGTAGCCCATGGCAGCACTGGCCGCGACCGAGCCGCCCAGGTAGCCAAACAGGCCTGTGAACCCGGCAGCGGTGCCGGCGGCTTTCTTTGGCGCCAGCTCCAGCGCCTGTAAACCAATCAGCATCACCGGGCCGTAGATCAGAAAGCCAATCGAAACCAGGGCGATCATGTCCACGGTCGGGTTGCCGGCCGGGTTCAGCCAGTACACAAGTGTCGCCACGGTCACCAGCGCCATGAACACCATGCCCGTCAGGCCACGGTTGCCGCGGAAGATTTTGTCCGACATCCAGCCGCACAGTAACGTGCCGGGGATGCCTGCCCACTCATACAAGAAGTACGCCCAGGAGGTTTTATCCACCGTGAAGCCTTTGGCTTCCTTGAGGTAGGTGGGCGCCCAGTCCAGCACGCCGTAGCGCAGCAGGTAAACAAAGACGTTTGCCATGGCGATGTACCAGAGCATTTTGTTGCGCAGCACGTACTTGACGAAGATTTCCTTGGCGCTGAACTCGTTCTCGTGACTGGCGTCGTAGCCTTCCGGGTAATCGTTCTTGTATTTTTCGATCGGCGGCAAGCCTACCGATTGCGGGGTGTCGCGCATGGTCGCGAAGGCAAACAGCGCCACCAGTAGCGCCACGGCCGCCGGTACATAAAACGCCGCATGCCAGTCATTGAACCAGCCCATCCCAAGCAGGAACAACGGCCCAATCAAGCCACCGCCGACGTTATGCGCCACGTTCCAGACGGACACCACACCGCCGCGTTCTTTCTGCGACCACCAGTGCACCATGGTCCGGCCGCTGGGTGGCCAACCCATGCCCTGGGCCCAGCCATTGATGAACAGCAGGATGAACATCATGGTTACGCTGGATGTTGCCCAAGGTGCGAAACCGAAAATGAACATCACCCCCGCCGAGACCAGCAAACCGAATGGCAGGAAATAGCGCGGGTTGGAACGGTCGGACACCAGGCCCATCAGGAACTTCGAAAGCCCGTAGGCGATGGCAATGGCCGACATGGCCAGACCCAACTGACCCCGGGTGTAGCCCTCGTCGATCAGGTACGGCATGGCCAGGGAGAAGTTTTTGCGCAGCAGGTAATAACCGGCGTAGCCGATGAAGATGCCGGCGAAAATCTGCCAGCGAAGGCGTCGGTAGGTGCTGTCTATTTTTTCTTCAGGCAGGGGCGCCTGATGTACGGCAGGACGAAAGAAAGCAAACATTCAAGGGCTCCAGATTCTTGTTATGACTGCGGATGCGAATGTTACAGTTTCGTTACCGAAAATAGCATCGCTTCTCATCACTTAAACAATGGAAATTTCCCTGAATGAATGTTCTTAAATGAACATGTCGCGCAGAAATACGCCGATGGCGTTGTAGGAATTGCCTTGTAAGGTCTCTTTACTCCTGCACTCCATCGTTGCGGGACAAGAAAGTAGGAAACGTCCTTCAACCAACACAGAAGTCTCGCCATTCAACTAATGAGCCTCGCTCTTTACACTTCACGTTTCTGCCGGAGCTGGCATTCAGGTGAGGAACGGTATGAGGGGGTGTGCTGTGATGCTGCTGTGCTTGGGCAGTGCGAGTTGGGCCGCTCAGGTTTTATGGGTGCCCGAGAACAATCCCGAGCCAGCCTCCCCGGCAGCGCAGACGCAAGCCGTGGAATCGTTGGAATTCCATCCGGAGGGCGAGCCGATCGATGCAGACAAATTGGCCGAGGCCTGGAAGTGCTCGGACATCAACGTGCATGGCGCCAACCATGGGTGCAGAAGTTGCGCTCGTTCCATTACACGCGCCGCTACGTGTCCGATGTGTTTTTCGGCAAGTAGATGCCGGGCGCCGGGCGTTTTGCCTTGATCGCCAGATTCAATCGTCACGCGGTCCGCCGCTTTTGGCACGCGGACCGCTTGATTGACTATCAACGCACCTGCACCACCACCTTCCCCACGGCTTTGCGCTGGCCCAGGTCATTGATCGCCTGGGCGGCGTTGCTCAATGGATACACCTGCGAGACCAGTGGCTTGAGCTTGCCTTCGGTGAACCAGCTAAACAATTGCTGGAAGTTGGCGGCGTTGTCCTGGGGTTGGCGTTGGGCGAAGGAGCCCCAGAACACGCCGACCACGGCGGCGCCCTTGAGCAGGGCCAGGTTTACCGGAAGCTCGGGGATGCGTCCGCTGGCAAAGCCGACCACCAATAGCCGGCCGTTCCAGGCGATGGCGCGAATGGCCTGGTCAAACAGATCGCCGCCCACCGGGTCGTAAATCACATCGGCGCCTTGGCCGTCGGTGAGGCGTTTGATTTCATCCTTGAGGCTGGTTTCGCTGTAGTTGATCAGTTCGTCGGCACCGGCAGCCTTGGCCACGGCCAGCTTCTCTGCACTGCTGGCGGCGGCAATCACCCGGGCGCCCATGGCCTTGCCGATCTCCACGGCCGCCAGGCCGACGCCGCCCGATGCACCGAGCACCAGCAGGGTTTCGCCGGGTTGCAGGTTGGCCCGTTGCTTGAGGGCATGCATCGACGTGCCGTAGGTCATGCTGAAGGCGGCGGCGGTGTTGAAGTCCATGGACGAGGGGATGGGCAACACGTTGTAGCCTGGCACGGCCACCTGTTCGGCAAAGCTGCCCCAGCCGGTCAACGCCATGACCCGGTCACCGACCTTCAGGTGGCTGACCTTTTCGCCCACGGCGCTGATGACGCCCGCTGCTTCGCCGCCGGGGGAAAACGGGAAGGGTGGTTTGAATTGGTATTTGCCCTCGATGATCAGCGTGTCAGGGAAGTTCACGCCGGCGGCATGCACATCCAGCAGCACTTCGTTCTTCTTCGCGACGGGGCTGGCGACGTCTTCCAGCACCAGCGATTCGGCAGGACCGAATTCTTTGCACAGCACGGCTTTCATCAGGGCTATTCCTTTGGGAGTGATGGCCGATAAGTGTAGGTGTGAGAGTCAATGGGTCAACGAGCATGCCCTGCCCTGATAGCCGGCCATAAGCTTGTGCTTGAACGGCGGGTCGGTATGCTGGGCCGCAAACCGTATGAGGAGTCGAATGTGAAAGCGTGGATCATGTTGATGCTGGCCCTGTCGTTGCCTGTGACGGCAACGGCCGAGGAAGCCAAAGAAGGCGAGGCGCCGAAGGTCAGTTACATCACCCTCAGCCCGCCGTTCGTGGGCAACTATGGCTTGGACGGCTCGGCAAAGCTGAGGGTGTACAAGGCCGATGTGGCCCTGCGTGTCACGGGGGATGCCGCCGCTGCAGCGGTGAAGGCCAACGAGCCGCTGATCCGTAATCAGCTGGTTGCGCTGTTCGCCCAACAGACCACCGAGGCCATGAACAATATCGAAGCCAAGGAAAAACTGCGTCAGGAAGCCTTGAAGCAGACCCAGCAGATCATGAACGACGAAACCGGCAAGCCGATGGTGGATGACCTGTTGTTCAATAACCTGATCATTCAATAAACCCGCTAGATCGCAGCCTTTGGCAGTGCCCGGATCCCCAGGCGCTACCCAAGGCTGCTTTTTTTCGTCAAGACGCCAGGCTTTTGCGAAACCGGCCCAGGGCGATTGCGAAGAACAACAGCCCGATCGCCGCCAGTGCCAGCAGGTCTGGCCATACCACGCTCACGCCTGCATCACGGAACAGGATCGCCGCGCTGAGGCTGACGAAATGGGTCGAAGGCGAACCTTGCATCACCCATTGCAACCATTGCGGCATGCTGTCCAGCGGCGTGCTGCCGCCCGACAACAGCAGCATCGGAATGATGACCGGGATCGACAGTAAGCCGAACTGGGGCGTCGAACGGGCAAGGGTGGCGAGAAAAATACCCAGGGCGGTGCTGGCGAACAGGTAGAGCGCAGTCACCAGCAGGAAGAGCAGCATGGAGCCGGCGAGCGGAACGCCCAGTGCGAACTTGACGATGATTTCCAGCGACGCCCAGGTACATAGCACCACCACCAGCATGTTGCTCCAGATTTTCGCCAGCATGATTTCCAAGGCCGTGAGCGGCAGCACCAGCAAGTGATCGAGGGTGCCGTGCTCGCGCTCGCGCAACAGCGCCGTGCCCGTCAGGATGATGGCCAGGATCGTGATGTTGTTGACGATCTGGATCACTGCGAGGAACCAGCCACCTTCCAGATTGGTATTGAACAGCGAACGAGTGGTCAATCTCACGGGCGTTTGTTCGCTCGCTTGTGCCTGGTCGGCATAGGTCGTCAGTTCCTGTTGGAAAATCCGTCCGATGTAGCCGGCTCCCATGAACGCCTGGCTCATGGCCGTGGCATCGACGTTGAGTTGCAGCGTCGGTTCGCGTCCTGCGAGCAGGTCGGCCTGGAAATTGGCGGGCACGTTAATGACGAAGGTGTAGCGGCCATTGTCCATGACCTTGTCCAGTTCGGCGTAGGGCAGTGCCACCGGGCTCTGGAACTCCGGCGGTTGCAGGACCAGGGCCAATTGGCGCGAGAGATGGCTCTGGTCTTCGTCCACTATTGCGACACTGGCGTTGTGCACGCCGATCACCGAACCGGCGGCCGGCATGTAGATCGCCACGGTGAAGGCGTAGCCCAGGAACAGCAGCAGAACGGAGTCGTAGCGCAGGCTGGTCAGTTCCTTGAGCCCAAGACGCCAGATATGTGAAAGCGTATGCATCAGGCCTCCTGCTTCTTCAGCATGATCAGGCTGAGCCCGGTGAAGCCCAGGAAAAACCCGAACAACGCCAGGCATTGTGGCCATAGCTGGCGCAGATCAAGGGCCTTGGTGAAGGTGCCGACGGCGATGTCGAGGAAGTGCCCGGCGGGAAACAGCTGGCCCATCACCGAGGCTGCACCGTCCAGGGATGAGCGCGGCACGATCAGCCCTGAGAACTGGATGGTCGGGAGGCTGGTGATGATCATGGTGCCGAGGATCGCGGCGATCTGGGTGCGGGTGAATGCCGAGATCAACAGCCCCATGCTGGTGGTCGCCAGCACATAGAGCAGGCCGCCCAACGCCAGCGTCAGGGCGCTGCCCTTGAATGGCACGCCAAACAGCCAGCGGTTCATCGCGGTCAGCAGGGCCAGGTTGATCAGGCTTACCGCCAGGTAGGGCACTTGTTTGCCCAGCAGGAACTCCAGGCGGGTCAGCGGCGTAGCGTAGAAGTTGGTGATCGAGCCCAGTTCCTTTTCCCGCACGATGCCCAGCGCCGTCAACATGGCCGGAATGAATGCGAGGATCAGCGCCATGACCCCTGGGCCGATGGCGTTGACGCTGACCACGTCCTGGTTATAACGAAAGCGTGTCTCCAGCTTCGCGCTGGGTTGCCGGGTGGGCGCGCGACTGCTGGATTCAGCCAGTTGCTCAAGGTTGGCCTGGTGCACCGCCTGGACGTAGTTGCGACTGGTCTCGGCCCGAAACGGTATGCCGCCATCCAACCAGGCGCCCACTGTCGGTTGGCGGCCGGCGTAGAGGTCTCGACCGAAACCGGGGGGGATTTCCAGGGCCAGCTTGATCTCCGAGCGCTGCAAGCGTCGGTGTAGCTCCTTTGCATCGCGGATGATCGGTCGTTCTTCGAAGTAGCGTGAGCTGCGGAACGCCTCCAGATAGGCACGGCTTTGCGGGCTCTGATCCTGGTCATACACGGCGAAGGCCAGTTTCTCCACGTCGAGGGAAATACCGAAGCCGAAGACCACCATCATGAACAATGCCCCCAGCAGGGCGAATGCCATCCGCACTTTGTCGCGCAGCAACTCCTTGCCCTCCCGACTGGCGACGGCCCACAGGCGACCGAGGCTCAGGCCGCGCCGGTCCCGGGGCGCGCCGGCGTTCTCAAGGGTCACGGGGGCGGCGTCTTGCTGCGTTTCGCCCTGGGCGTTTTCCAGGCAGGTGACGAACGCGGCTTCCAGCGTCTGACCGCTGAACTGCGCTTGCAAGGCCGCTGGCGTGTCGCAGGCCAGGACCTTGCCGGCGTGCATCAGCGAAATGCGATCGCAGCGCTGGGCCTCGTTCATGAAGTGCGTGGAAAGGAAAATCGTCACACCTTGCTCGCGAGACAACTCGATCAACAGTCGCCAGAAATCATCCCGCGCGGCCGGATCGACGCCTGAGGTCGGCTCGTCGAGGATCAGTACTTCCGGGCGATGCAAAACCGCCACCGCCAGGGACAGGCGCTGCCGCAGGCCCAGTGGTAGCGCCCCGGACGTTTGGTCCGCCAGTTCCTGGAGATTGAAGCGCTGGATAAGTTCATCGATGCGCTGGCGGCTGTCTGTAGTGGGCAGATCGAACAGCTTGGCGTGCAGCTCCAGGTTTTGGCGCACGCTCAGTTCGCCGTAGAGCGAAAAGCTCTGGGACATGAAACCCACCCGCTTGCGGGTGGCGAGGTCCTTGGCGTTGACCGGGTTACCCAGCAGCCGGGCACTGCCTTCGCTGGCGGGGATCAGTCCGGTCAGCACCTTCATGGTGGTGGTCTTGCCGCAACCGTTGGAACCCAGGAAGCCAAAGATTTCACCGCGACCAATCGCGAAGCTGACGTTATCGACGGCGGTGAAATCGCCGAAGCGCAAGGTGAGATCGTGGGCTTGGATGGCAATGTCGGTAGTGTTGGCGGTCCTGGGGGGGATCACCAGCGGTTCGGCGTCATGGCCGCTGCCGCCTTGGAAGTGGGTGAAGGCCGAATCGAGCTTGCCGTCCGGGGTGACCTTGGCCAGCTCCGCACTCAAGCCCTTGGCGATCAAGCGACCGTTGTCGAGCATCAGGCAGTGCTCGAATTGCTCGGCCTCTTCCATGTATGCCGTGGCGACCAGCAGGGTCAGTTGCGGTCTTTGCCGGCGCACGCTCTCTATCAGTTCCCAGAAGCGTCGCCGGGACAGCGGGTCCACGCCCGTGGTGGGTTCGTCGAGAATCAGCAGGTCCGGTTCATGGATCAGCGCACAACACAGGCCGAGCTTTTGTTTCATGCCGCCGGACAGTTTGCCTGCTGGACGGTCGGCAAAACGCTGCAGATCGGTGGCCAGCAGCAAGGTCCCCATGCGTTGTTCGCATTCTGCTCGCGATAGCCCGAACAATGTGCCGAAGAACCGAATGTTCTCGCCTATCGACAGGTCCGGGTAAAGGTTGCCCCCCAACCCTTGGGGCATGAAGGCAATGCGTCGGTAGAGAGTCTTGCGATGGCGTCGATCGTCAATCGAGGCGCCGAGCACATCCAGTTGGCCATGCTGGAGCTTCTTCACCCCGGCAATCAGCCCCAACAGGCTCGATTTGCCGGCACCGTCCGGGCCGATCAGGCCACAGCGAGTGCCGGCGGGCAGGCTGAAGGCGATTTCGCTCAGCGCCACATGCTGGCCGTAGCGATGTTCGAGACCCGAGGCGTGCAATGCCTCGCCGGCGGTGGCGCTCATCGCAAGTTGGCCGGCCAGTCAATGGGCGCCGTGCGCACGTAACCGGCCCCGGGCATACCCGGTTTTGCCTGGGGCACTTCGCCGGGACGGGTCAGGTGCACTTTGACGCGGAACACCAGTTTCTGGCGCTCATCACGGGTTTCGACTTCCTTGGGGGTGAACTGGGATTTGGCCGCGACGAAGCTGACTTTGGCCGGTAGCGGCCGCTCGGGCAGGGCGTCGAGCAACAGTCGCGCTTCATCGCCCACCGCCAGTTTCCCGGCCACCGACGCCGGCAGGTAGAGGTTCATGTACTGGTCGCTCGGATCGATCATCAGCAATACTCGACCGCCGGCGCCGAGCACTTCACCTGGCTCGGCCAGGCGCAACTGGATCACGCCGTCGAGGGGGGCCCGCAAGGTGCTGTCATCTATTTCGCTGGTGAGCTGGGCCACCTGGGCCAAGGTCGCGCCGATGGCCGCATTCGCCGCCGATACCTGGGCCCGGGCGGCGTTGACCGCAGCGTTGGCGGTGTCGACGCGGGCTTGTTGCTGGTCGAGGACCTGGCCGCTGGCGTAACCGCGCTTGAACAGTTCTTGGGTCCGCTTGAGTTCTTGATGGGCGAGCAATTGTTCGCTCTGGCGCAGTTGCACGTTGGCTTCGGTGGCGGCGAGGTTCTGCCGGGCCCGGGTGACTTCGGCTTCGGCCTGGTTGCGCTGGGCCTCCAGGGTGCGGGTGTCCATGCGCGCGAGCACTTGGCCCTTGATGACGTTGTCGCCTTCGTCGACCTGAACGTCGGCCAGGCGCCCGGGTGTCTTGCTGGCGATCTGGACTTCGGTGGCCTCAAGGCGGCCATTGCCCATGCTCAAGCCTTCCGGCAGGCGATCCTGGCGTGACTTCCAATAGCCAAATCCACCGGCGGCCAGCAACAGAGCCATCAAGGCGAAGGCAAAAAAGCGAGAGGTACGATGGTTCGTCGACATGTCCGGCATCCTGCGGCTGTAGCATCGAAGTCTGCAGGATCAGCGACCGACCCCGCTTGATGTCCATCAACTCATCGGCGATCAGCGCAGCGCAATCACCGCTGCCCATTGTTCGGCCGTGACGGGCATCACCGACAGCCGTGAGCCTTTCTGCACCAGCGGCATTTCAGCCAGGGCGGTCTGTTGCTTGAGGTAGTCGAGCTTCAGCACGCGGGGGAATGTTTCGACGTGGGCCACGTCGATCGCGGTCCAGGGGTTTTTATCCGGCCCGGCCTTGGGGTCGAAGTAATGGCTGTCGGGTTCCAGCGCCGTTGGGTCAGGGTAGGCCGCGCGGACGATTCGGCCGATCCCGGCAATGCCTGGCTCGGGGCAACTGGAGTGGTAGAAAAAGAACGCATCGCCCACCGCCATGGCCCGCAGGAAGTTGCGCGCCTGGTAGTTGCGCACCCCGTCCCATCGCGCCTGGCCGAGCTTTTCCAGACCCTGGATGGACAATTCGTCGGGCTCGGATTTCATCAGCCAATAGGCCATGATTTCTACTCCTGGGCGGTAATGATAAAAAAAGTTCAGCGATCTTATGACAAACCGACAGTCGGTTGACGCCAGAGTTTGCGTGTTGCAGCAGGTTGCCGCAAAATGCCGGCCTTCCAAGCTTTACGCTGCTGCACGGCCAATAAGAAAACCGCTGCTGTCATCGTGTGTGATATGCCTTGAGGGGGGCAATCGATGAAACGCAAACCGGATTTGTTGTGGATCTTGGTCATTCTGTTCGGCCTGGGGGTCGTTACCACGGGATACGCCCAGAGTCTGTGGGCCAGCAAGACCGATACACCGATGGAAATCACCCAGCCCGCGCCTTCGCTCAAACGCTGAGCCGGTCTAGCGGACGCCGCTGTTTCCCTGCGGCGTCTACCCCGCGATATACCAATGCCGGTCGCTGACCGTTCCCTGCAGCGGCACGTCCCAGCTCGCCTGCGCCAACCGTTCGACTTTCTGACATTCATGGGCCAGTCCCAGCAGTGTCGGCTTGCGCCATTGCTTGCGTCGCGCCAGATACGCCAGGCTGCGGTCATAAAAGCCACCGCCCATGCCCAGCCGACCTCCCGCATCGTCAAACCCCACCAGCGGCAATAGCACCAGGTCCAGCGTCCAGACCTTGCGTTGCCGGGCGATGTTCATCCGCGGCTCCAGAATACGGAAACGATTGGGTCGCAGCTTTTCGCCGGGGCGGATGCGCTGGAACACCATCTTGGTCTGCGGCCATGGGCTCAGCACCGGCAGATAAGTGGCCTTGCCCCGGCGCTGAGCGGCGCGCAGCAACAGGCGCGGGTCGATCTCGCCATCGTTGGGCAGGTACAGGGCGATGTGTCTTGCCCGGCGAAACAGCGGGTGCTGGGCCAGTTGCCTGTAGAGCCCGCGAGCGGCTTCACGCTGCTGGGCAGGTGTCAGGGCGCGACGGGCCTGGCGTAGCAGGCGGCGGAGTTGCGGGCGCGGCAGCAGCGCGGGTTCGGTCATATCGATAATTCACGCAATCGGAGGCGACAGCACAGCGTAACCGCAAAACAGCGCGCTCAGAAATGCCTGCGCCAGACACAACAATGCCAGTCTTGATGACTGGCATTGTGAGAATCAGGCTCCCCGGATGAACCGCTGTCGGCTTAGCCCTTGAACCCGAAAGTTCAAGGTGGAAGTTGCAGGGGGCGTTAAGGCTTTCCGTCAAGCGGACATGCACACCGGCCCCAACGTGCAACTCCCGTGGTTGTGCGTATCGGCTCAGGGACATCACCAACTGGCAAGCACCCCAGGGAGTGACGCAAGTATACCCCAGGCAGCCTCGCGAATCAGCCCTTGCTGACGTCCGGGTCGGTGGCCAGTACCAGATCCACCCGATCGAGCAGGTCGCGCACCTGTTCACGGGTCGAGCCGCTGACTTGCACGTCCGGCGTATCCTGGCGGTGCAACAGCTCGTGGGTGATGTTCAAGGCAGCCATTACAGCAATGCGGTCGGCGCCGATGACTTTGCCGCTGCTGCGGATCTCGCGCATCTTGCCGTCCAGGTAACGGGCGGCGCTTACCAGGTTGCTGCGCTCTTCCTGGGGACAGATGATCGAATATTCTTTATCGAGGATCTGCACGGTTACGCTATTGCTTGAACTCATGAGTCTTGCTCCAGGGCCTTGAGGCGCGAAATCATCGATTCGACCTTACGCCGGGCGATTTCGTTTTTTTCAATGAGGTGCGCGCGTTCCTCGCGCCAGGTCTTTTCCTGAGCTAATAGGAGTCCGTTTTGGCTCTTAAGTTGCTCGACCCGCTCAATTAGCAATTCGAGTCTGGCCATCAGCGCTTGCAGGTCGGTGTCTTCCATTGTGTCCACTGAAGATTGTGTCTGATGGGGATAGGGTCGCACAGCCTCTGATAGTCTTGGCGAGTCTGTCGATGTAGGATACAAGGCCTCCATTCTAGACATAGCGCCGTCTGGCGCCTAGCTGCCCATGCCCATTCAGAATTCCCCGTATCAAGCGTTTGCCACCCTGCTGAGCACCAGCGGTCATCCTGTCTCGCCTGCTGAACTGCATGGCCTGTTGCTTGGACGCAGTTGCGCCGGCGCCGGCTTCGATGCCGACGGCTGGCTGGCTGACGCCGCCGAGTTGCTGGAAGGCGAGCCGGCGGACAACGTGCGCAATGCGCTCATCGGCCTGCAGGAAATGGTCAAGGGTGAGTTGACCAGCGATGACATGACCGTCGTCCTGCTGCTGCCTACCGATGACGCTCCGCTGGCCGAACGCGCCGCCGCGCTGGGCCAGTGGTGCCAGGGCTTCCTCGCCGGCTTCGGCCTGACCCGCCGCGAATATGCGTTGAGTGACGAGGCCAAGGAAGTATTGCAAGACCTGGCGGCGATCTCTCAGGTCCAGGACGCCCTGGAAGAATCCGATGACGGTGAAAGCGACTATATGGAAGTGATGGAGTACCTGCGGGTCGCGCCATTGCTCCTGTTCACCGAAACCAAGAAAACCGCTGAACCGGCCGCCAAGCCGTCCTTGCACTGATTGCTTGAAAGGGAACACCGTCTGCCCATGATTCATATCCCGAAATCGGAATACAGCCGTCGCCGCAAGGCCCTGATGGCGCAGATGGAACCCAACAGCATCGCAATCCTGCCCGCCGCCGCCGTTGCCATCCGCAACCGCGACGTCGAGCACGTTTACCGCCAGGACAGCGACTTTCAATACCTCAGCGGCTTCCCCGAGCCGCAAGCGGTGATCGTGCTGATGCCCGGCCGGGCCCATGGCGAATACATCCTGTTCTGCCGCGAACGCAACGCCGAGCGGGAGTTGTGGGATGGCCTGCGAGCCGGCCAGGAAGGGGCGATGCGTGACTATGGCGCCGACGATGCATTTCCCATCACCGACATCGACGATATCCTGCCGGGCCTGATCGAGGGCCGTGACCGGGTGTATTCCGCCATGGGCAGCAACCCGGAATTCGACCGGCACCTGATGGAGTGGATCAACGTGATTCGCTCCAAGGCCCATCTCGGTGCCCAGCCGCCGAACGAATTCGTTGCCCTGGATCATCTGCTGCACGACATGCGCCTGTATAAATCGGCGGCAGAGGTGAAGGTGATGCGCGAAGCGGCGCGGATTTCCGCCCAGGCGCACATCCGGGCCATGCAGGCCGCGCGCACGGGGTTGTACGAATACAGCCTGGAGGCCGAGCTGGATTATGAGTTCCGCAAGGGCGGGGCGAAAATGCCGGCCTACGGGTCGATCGTCGCGGCGGGTCGCAACAGCTGCATCCTGCATTACCAGCAGAACGACGCACTGCTCAAGGACGGCGACCTGGTATTGATCGACGCCGGTTGTGAAATCGACTGCTACGCCAGTGATATCACCCGTACCTGGCCAGTCAGCGGCAAGTTTTCGCCCGAGCAGAAGGCGATCTACGAAGTGGTGCTGGCCGCCCAGGAAGCGGCGTTCGCCGAAATTGCGCCGGACAAGCACTGGAACCAGGCTCACGAAGCAACAGTGCGAGTCATTACCGAAGGGCTGGTGCGCCTGGGCCTGCTGGAGGGCGAGGTGGACGAGTTGATCGCCAGCGAAGCCCACAGAGCCTTCTACATGCACCGCGCCGGCCACTGGCTGGGCATGGACGTGCACGACGTTGGCGAGTACCGGGTCGGCGGCGAATGGCGGGTACTGGAAATCGGTATGACGTTGACCGTGGAGCCGGGCATCTACATCGCCCCGAACAACCGCAACGTAGCGAAAAAATGGCGCGGCATTGGCGTGCGCATCGAGGATGACGTGGTAGTGACCAAAACCGGTTGTGAAATCCTGAGTCACGGCGTACCCAAGACGGTCGCCGAAATCGAGGCCCTGATGGCCGCCGCCCGGGCTGATGCGGCATGAGCCGGGTCAATCTGGCGATCGTCGGCGGTGGCCTGGTAGGCGCGAGCCTGGCCCTGGCCCTGCAAGCCGGCGCCAAGGCCCGGGGTTGGAAGATCATGCTGATCGAACCCTTCGCCCCCGGCGATGCCTGGCAGCCGAGCTACGATGCCCGTTCCTCGGCCTTGTCGTTCGGGTCCCGGCAGATTTATCAACGCCTGGGTATCTGGCAGGAAGTGTCTCGTCGCGCCGAGCCGATCAAGCAGATCCACGTGTCTGATCGCGGGCGATTTTCCACGGCGCGGTTGTCGGCCATGGAAGAAGGGGTGCCGGCCCTGGGGTATGTGGTGGAAAACGCCTGGCTCGGCCAGTGCCTGTGGCAAGGGCTGGACACCGAAGTGGTCAGTTGGCACTGTCCGGCACAAGTCACCCGGATGGAGCCCATGGTCGGCGGCTATCGCCTGACGCTCGATGACGAAACCACCTTGGAATGCGACCTTGCCGTGCTGGCTGACGGTGGTCGTTCCAGCCTGCGCGAACAGCTGGGTATTGGCGTGCGCAATCGACCTTATGGGCAGAGCGCGCTGATTGCCAACATCACACCCGGCGAAGCCCACAACGGCATGGCCTTCGAGCGCTTCACCGACGACGGCCCGATGGCCTTGTTGCCGCTGCCGGAGAACCGTTGCGCGCTGGTCTGGACCCGTCAGGGCATGGATGCGCAACGTCTGGCGGCCCTGGATGAGCGCAGCTTTCTCAGCGAATTGCAGGGCGTGTTCGGTTATCGCCTGGGCACCCTGAAACAGGTTGGCGCTCGGCATCTTTATCCGTTGGCGCTGGTGGAAGCCGAAGAACAGGTCCGCCCGCATCTGGCGATCCTGGGCAACGCGGCCCACAGTCTGCATCCGATTGCCGGCCAGGGGTTCAATCTGTCCCTGCGCGATGCCCAGGCCCTGGCCGACGCCTTGCTCGACAGCGACAGCGCGCCGGGGGATTTCGCCGTGCTGCAAGCCTATCGCGAGCGTCAGCGGATGGATCAGACGCTGACCGTCGGGTTTTCCGACCAGGTTACGCGGCTGTTCAGCAGCAACCTGCCGCTGGTGTCCCTGGGCCGCAACCTTGGCCTGCTGGGGCTCGACCTGCTGCCTCCGGCCAAGCGCTGGTTCGCCCGCCAGGCCATGGGGTTGGGGACGCGTCCCGATGCGTGAGGCTTGGTTCGATCATTTTTCTCATGGGCGACTCATGTCGCCAGCACAACAGGCTTAAAGCATGGAATTGCGTGCAGATCTGCTGATTGTCGGCGCCGGAATGGTCGGCAGCGCCCTGGCGCTGGCGTTGCAGGGTAGTGGCCTGCAAGTGCTGTTGCTCGACGGCAGCCCGATGAGCGTCAAACCCTTCGATCCCCAGGCTGCCTTCGAACCTCGGGTCAGTGCATTGTCGGCGGCGAGCCAGCGGATCCTTGATCGTCTTGAGGTCTGGGACGGCATTATCGCCCGGCGCGCCAGTCCTTATACCAACATGCACGTCTGGGATGGCAGCGGCACCGGGCAGATCCATTTCTCGGCGGCCAGCCTGCATGCCGAGGTCCTGGGGCACATCGTCGAAAACCGCGTCGTGCAGGATGCCCTGCTGGACCGCCTGCATGACTGTGATCTGGGCCTGCTGGCCAACGCGCGGCTTGAGCAGATGCGCCGCTCCGGCGATGACTGGTTGCTGACCCTGGCCGATGGCCGCACCCTGCGGGCACCGCTGGTGATCGCCGCCGACGGTGCGAACTCCGCCGTGCGTCGCTTGACGGGGGTTGCCACCCGGGAATGGGATTACCTGCACCACGCCATCGTAACCAGTGTGCGCAGCGCCCGGCCTCATCGGATGACCGCATGGCAGCGCTTCACCGATAACGGTCCCTTGGCATTCCTGCCACTGGAGCGCGACGGCCTGCACGACTGGTGCTCGATCGTCTGGTCCACCACCCCTGGCGAAGCTCAGCGGTTGATGGCGCTTGAGGAAGCGGATTTCTGCAACGAGCTGGAGCGGGCCTTCGAGGGGCAACTGGGGACGGTGCTGAGCGCCGATTCGCGCTTGTGCGTACCGCTGCGCCAGCGCCATGCCAAGCGCTACGTGGCCGAAGGGCTGGCGCTGATCGGCGATGCGGCCCACACCATCCATCCGCTGGCCGGACAGGGGGTGAACCTGGGTTTCCTGGATGCCGCCGTCCTGGCCGAAGTGCTGTTGCAGGCGGCCGGGCGCGGTGAACGGCTGGCGGACGTGAAGGTACTGAGCCGCTACGAACGCCGACGCATGCCCCATAACCTGGCGCTGATGGCCGCGATGGAAGGGTTTGAGCGGCTGTTCCAGGCCGATCCGTTGCCGGTGCGTTGGCTGCGTAATACCGGGCTGAAACTGGTGGACGGTCTGCCCGAGGCCAAGGCGTTGTTCGTACGTGAGGCGTTGGGGTTGACCGGGGATTTGCCGGATTTGGCCAAGGTCTGAGAGATGGGTTGGGGCTTATGGCCCTATCGCGGGCAAGCCTTGCTCCCACAAGCTCTTGCTTCCACAGGGGCAATGTGGGACGAGCTGTTGTGGGAGCACGGCTTGCCCGCGATGGCGGACGCAAAAACACAGCTCCTCTCATAGTCGCAACATTTTGAAACGTGTCTGGACACTGTTCGATTGAGAAGGCAAATGTGAGTCCTTATCATTCGCGCACTTATAACAATCGAGAGACCGCTCCCATGTTGGCACCCAAGCGTCTGCTGTCCGTCCTCGCCTTGACCCTGATCGGCGCTACCGCCGCCCAGGCTGCCGATGAGGTAGTGGTCTACTCCTCGCGTATCGATGAGCTGATCAAGCCGGTTTTCGATGCCTACACCAAAAAGACGGGCGTCTCGGTGAAGTTCATCACCGACAAGGAAGCGCCATTGATGCAGCGGATCAAGGCCGAGGGTGAAAACGCCACCGCGGATCTGTTGCTGACCGTCGACGCCGGCAACCTCTGGCAGGCCGAGCAGATGGGGATTCTCCAACCGTTCACTTCCAAGGTGATCGACGCCAACATCCCGGCCCAATACCGCGCGTCTTCCCACGCCTGGACCGGCCTGAGCCTGCGGGCGCGGACCATTGTCTACTCCACCGACCGGGTCAAACCGAGCGAACTGACCACCTATGAAGCCCTGGCGGGTAAAGAGTGGGAAGGCCGCCTGTGCCTGCGCACCTCGAAGAAGGTCTACAACCAGTCCCTGACCGCCACCTTGATCGAAACCCACGGCGCGGAAAAAACCGAAAAAATCATCAAGGGCTGGGTCAAGAACCTGTCCACCGATGTGTTCTCCGATGACACGGCACTGCTTGAAGCCATCAATGCCGGGCAGTGCGACGTCGGTATCGTCAACACTTACTACTTCGGTCGCCTGCACCAGCAGAAGCCGGACCTGAAGGTCAAGCTGTTCTGGCCGAACCAGGCCGACCGTGGCGTGCACATCAATCTCTCGGGCATCGGCCTGACCAAGTACGCACCGCACCCGGAAGCCGCGAAGAAACTGGTGGAGTGGATGACCACGCCCGAAGCCCAGAACATCTTTGCCGACGTGAACCAGGAGTTCCCGGCCAATCCGAACGTGGAGCCTTCCAAGGAAGTCGCCGCCTGGGGCAAGTTCAAGGCTGACACCCTGCCGGTTGAAGTGGCGGGTAAACGCCAGGCCGAAGCCATCCGCTTGATGGATCGCGCTGGCTGGAACTAAAAAAGCACTCAAGATCGCAGCCTGCGACAGCTTCTACAGGGGATCGCGTTCCAATGTAGAAGGTGGCGCAGGCTGCGATCTTTTTTTTGCGGTTTAATAGGCGTTTGCTGACTGCCCCGAGATTCCCCCTTGACCCACCCCGTCCAACGCCGCTGGTACCCTCTGGTTTTTGCTATCGCCGCGCTGGTGCTGTTGCCCTTGAGCGTCCTGCTGCTGTCCTGGCAAAACATCGATCAGCAAATCTGGTCCCACCTGTGGGATACCCAGATGCCACGCTTGTTGGGCAACACCCTGACGCTGATTGTCGGTGTGGGTGTCGGTGTAACGTTGCTGGGCGTCAGCCTTGCCTGGCTCACCAGCCTGTGTGAGTTCCCCGGGCGACGCTGGCTCGACTGGGCGTTGATGTTGCCGTTTGCGATTCCGGCCTACGTGCTGGCGTTTGTCTTCGTGGGCCTGCTGGACTTTGCCGGTCCGGTGCAGACATTGATGCGCGAATGGTTCGGCAGCGACCTGCGCCTGCCCCGGGTACGCTCCACCGGCGGAGTGATCCTGGTGCTGGTCCTGGTCTTTTACCCTTACGTTTATTTGCTGGCGCGAAGTGCGTTCCTGGCCCAAGGCAAGGGATTGATGGAAGCGGCCCGGGTGCTCGGGCAGTCGCCGTGGCAGGCGTTCTGGCGAGTGGCGTTGCCGGTGGCCCGACCGGCCATTGGTGCCGGCGTGGCGCTGGCGTTGATGGAAACCTTGGCGGATTTCGGCGCGGTGTCGGTGTTCAACTTCGACACCTTCACCACGGCCATCTACAAAACCTGGTACGGCTTCTTCAGCCTCTCCAGCGCCGCGCAACTGGCCAGCCTGTTGCTGCTGGCGGTGATGCTGGTGCTTTACGGCGAACGCCGCGCCCGAGGCGCCCAGCGGGCGAGCAACGAGCGACCCCGGGTCAAGGCGCTTTATCACTTGCGCGGTCTCAAGGCGGTGGCGGCCAGCGGCTGGTGCGCCCTGGTGTTTGCCTGCGCATTTGTTATTCCGATGCTGCAACTGCTGGTGTGGTTCTGGCAGCGCGGCCGGTTCGATCTGGATGAGCGTTATGCCGGGCTGATCGTCCATACCCTCTATCTGGGTGGGCTCGCGGCACTGGTCACCGTTTGCGTCGCCTTGCTGTTGGCCTTCGCTCGACGCCTGGCGCCGACCCGTCCCATTCGCGCCGGTGTCGGCCTGGCGAACCTGGGCTACGCCTTGCCCGGTTCGGTGCTGGCGGTATCGATCATGCTTGCCTTCAGTTATTTGGACCGCGAACTGGTCATCCCCCTGTCAACGCTACTTGGCGGTGCCGGCAAACCGTTGCTGTTGGGCAGCCTGTCGGCCCTGCTGCTGGCCTATCTGGTGCGCTTTTTGGCCGTGGCCTACGGTCCACTGGAAAGCAGCCTCGCGCGAATCCGTCCTTCTTTGCCTGAAGCAGCACGCAGCCTTGGGGTCAGTGGGCCGCGACTGTTTTTCAAAGTGTATCTGCCGTTGCTGTTGCCGGGCACCTTGAGTGCGGCGTTGCTGGTGTTCGTCGATGTGCTCAAGGAAATGCCCGCGACCCTGCTGATGCGCCCGTTCGGCTGGGACACGCTGGCGGTACGGATCTTTGAAATGACCAGTGAAGGGGAGTGGGCCCGGGCCGCGTTACCGGCGCTGACCCTGGTGCTGGTGGGGTTGTTGCCGGTCATCGGATTGATACGACGCTCGGCCCATCGAAACAGCTAGGTGTCAGTCCTACATCATGCGGCTACAATGCGCGGCATTCGGTGCGGTCCGTCTGTCGGACCGGGCAACTGATAGCGTCTGAAAACGTTTTTGGCGTTCACGCTGTGCAGTGCTCGTCCGCACCTTCGCCAAGCCCGGAAGGAGACACCCATGGGACAGCGTACGCCTCTGTATGACCTTCATCTCGCCCTCGGCGCGAAGATGGTCGATTTTGGCGGTTGGGATATGCCTTTGCATTACGGCTCGCAGGTTGAGGAGCACCATCAGGTGCGTCGCGACTGCGGTGTGTTCGATGTATCCCACATGACCGTTATCGATGTCGCCGGTCCCCAGGCCAAGGTCTGGTTGCAGCGCTTGCTGGCCAACGATGTCGATCGCTTGCAGGACACGGGACGTGCCTTGTACAGCACCATGCTTAACGAGCGCGGCGGCATCGTCGACGACATGATCATTTATCGGGTCGAGCACGGCTATCGTCTGGTCTTCAACGCCTCGACCCGCGATCAGGACCTGGCCTGGATGCAGGCGCAACTCGGTGAATACGATGTGCACCTGCTTGAACGCCCCGAACTGGCAATGCTGGCGATCCAGGGCCCCCAGGCCCGGCACAAGATTGCCGAACTGGTCTCGCAATCGCGCGGCCAACTGATCCAGCAACTCAAGCCTTTCGAAGGCCGTGCCGACGGTGACTGGTTCATCGCCCGTACCGGCTACACTGGCGAAGATGGCCTGGAAATCGTCCTGCCTGCCCACGAAGCCCCGAGTTTTTTCAATGATCTGGTGGGCGCCGGCATTTCTCCCATCGGCCTTGGCGCTCGCGATACCTTGCGTCTGGAAGCTGGCATGAACCTGTATGGCCAGGACATCCACCAGGACGTTTCTCCGCTGGCCTCGAACATGGCCTGGAGCATCGCCTGGGAACCGGCGAGCCGTCAGTTCATCGGGCGCAGTGCTCTGGAAGCCGAGCTGGCCGGCGGTGTACAGCAAAAGCTGGTGGGCCTGGTGCTGGAAGAACGCGGCGTTCTGCGCGCTCATCAGGTGGTCCGCATCGCCGATGTTGGCGAAGGGGAGATCACCAGTGGTAGTTTTTCTCCTACGCTTAGCAAGTCAATTGCCTTGGCACGCGTTCCGATGGCCACCGCCGATCGTGCCGAGGTGGAAATTCGTGGTAAGTGGTACCCGGTACGAGTGGTCAAGCCGACCTTCGTCCGCCATGGCAAAACCCTGATTTAACCTTTTGCGGCGGGCCGCTGACCGCTGACACTTCTCTTGAGGACACAGAATATGAGTGATATCCCTGCCGAACTGCGTTTTGCCGAAAGCCATGAGTGGGCGCGTCTGGAAGCTGACGGTACGGTCACCGTGGGCATCAGCGATCATGCGCAGGAAGCTCTGGGTGATGTGGTGTTTGTCGAGCTGACCGAGGTCGGTAAGGTTTATTCCGCGGGTGACCAGGCCGGTGTGGTGGAGTCGGTAAAAGCCGCTTCCGACATCTACTCGCCGATCAGTGGCGAAGTGATCGCAATCAACGAAGACCTGGGCGGTTCACCGGAACTGCTGAACTCCGATCCATACGGGGCCTGGATCTTCAAGCTCAAGCCAAGCGACAAGGCTGAGCTGGACAAGCTGCTTGATGCAGCAGGCTACAAGGCTGCTATTGGCGAATAAGCAACAAACCTGTGGGAGCGAGCCTGCTCGCGATGGCGGTGGATCAGTGGCAACCATATTGACTGACCCACAGCCATCGCGAGCAGGCTCGCTCCCACAGGTTTTAAGTGCCTTGGAGAGAACTGCCAGGCAAAAAAATGCCGCTCAATAGAGCGGCATTTTTCATCGGTCTGGAATCAGTCCTGGGCGACGGCGTTTTTCGCCAGGATCGCGTTGGCCAGCTCCATGTCGGTGGCCTGCAAGCCCGGGTTGTCGGCACGGACTTTCTGCATCGCAGCTTCCAGGTATGGACCACGGATACCGCCGTCGCTGGCAACGAAGCTGCCGGCGTCGTCCTGAGCGGCGACGATCAGCTTGTTATCCTTGAAAGTCAGGTAGGTGGAACCGGTGGTTGCACCGGACGAGATGACGTTACGCCAAAACGTGTCGGCCATTGCCGAGCCGACAGGAAGAGCAAGCAAGGCCAAGGTCGCGACAGCAAGTTTGAGACGCATGATAGGTGACTCCACTGGGTTAACTATGACTTTGGATAACCAACCCCTCGATTGAGTTCCATGACGTCTCAGTCAGCCCGTTCTACCAGCAGCACCGCGCCTTCCTGTGCCACCACCCTGACCCGCGTGCCCACGGGCGACTCGGGCCCCTTGGCCAGCCAGACACTGTCCGCCACCTTGATCTTGCCGCGTCCATCGATAATCGCTTCATGAATCTGAAAGACCTTGCCGATCAGTTCCTGCCCGCGCAGGTTCAGGAGCGGTTGATCGCTTTGGCGCACTGCGCTGCGCTGGCGTCGCCACCAGTACAGTGCTGTCGCGATGGCGAAAAGGCCGAAGAACAGGAACTGCATTTCCCACGGCATCTGCGGCAGGATGAACGTGAGCACGCCGACCGCGGCGGCGGCTATGCCGATCCACAGCAGGTAGCCGCCGGCGCCAAACACTTCGAGGATCAGCAGGATGACGCCCAGCGCCAGCCAGTCCCAGTACGATAGTTGTTGCAGGAACACCCACATATTGGCGCCTCAGGCTTTCTTGCTGTCGAAGGTGGCCTTGACGATCTCACCGATGCCACCAACCGCTCCGATGACCTGACTGGCTTCCAGCGGCATCAGGATCACTTTGCTGTTGTTGGCCGACGCCAGGCGGCCCAGCGCATCAATGTATTTTTGCGCGACGAAGTAGTTCACGGCCTGGACGTTGCCGTCTGCGATTGCCTGGGATACCACCTGGGTGGCCAGCGCTTCGGCTTGCGCTTGACGCTCGCGGGCCTCGGACTCCAGGAACGCGGCCTGGCGGCTGCCCTCTGCCTCGAGGATCTGCGCCTGCTTCTTGCCCTCGGCGGTGAGAATCGCCGACGCTCGCAAGCCCTCGGCTTCCAGGATTTGGGCACGCTTGATGCGTTCGGCTTTCATCTGCCCTGACATGGCGGCCATCAGGTCGGCCGGTGGGCTGATGTCCTTGATCTCGATCCGGGTGATCTTGATGCCCCACGGTGCTGTAGCTTCATCGACAGTGCGCAGCAGTTTTTCATTGATGCCATCACGCTGGCTCAGCATCGCGTCCAGCTCCATGGACCCCAACACGGTGCGGATATTGGTTTGCAGCAGATTGCGGATCGCGTGCTCGAGGTTGTTGACCTCGTAGGCTGCCTGGGCCGTGTTGACCACCTGGAAGAAGCACACTGCGTCGATCTGTACCGTGGCGTTGTCGGCGGTAATGACTTCCTGAGGTGGGATGTCCAGTACGCTTTCCATGACATTGATCTTGCGGCCGATGCGATCCATCACTGGGATGATGATGTTCAAGCCGGGCTTGAGGGTGTTGGTGTAGCGGCCGAACCGTTCGACAGTCCATTGGTAGCCCTGGGGCACGACCTTGAAGCCCATGAATAGAATGGCGACCACGAGGCCGATAAAAAGTAAAAGTACGCTACCGATCTGCATGACTGTTCCCTGTTCTGATTGAAAATGACTTGCGCGCCCTGAGTGTAGGGCAAACGGCCATTGTCATCACTCAGAGGGAGCAAAGCTTGCTCGCGATGCAGGCGCCTTGCTTCCTTGGGAGACCGCGTCATTTTCATCGCGGGCAAGCCTTGCTCCCACAGCCTCTCCCCACAGCTACTTCTGCTCGCTCTGCGGGGTCACGCGCAGGACTTCCTCAACGGTCGTCAGCCCGGCGGCGACTTTTTGTGCGCCCGATAACCGCAAGCTGCGCATCCCTTCCTTGAATGCCTGGCGACGCACCGCCAGCAGGTCGGTGTCGGGGTGAATCAAGCCTTTGACGCTGTCGGTCAATTGCATGATTTCGTAGACCCCGGCGCGGCCGCGATAGCCGGTGTCACGGCATTCCAGGCAGCCGACGGCCTGTTGGGCATTGGCCGGCAACGGGGCCTGCCAGGGGCGTGTCAGGGTCTGCCAATCGTCTTCATCCAGGGTCAGAGGGGCCTTGCAGTGCGGGCACAGCGTGCGTACCAGGCGCTGGGCCATGACGCCGAGCACCGTGGCTTTGATCAGGTAATGGGGCACGCCTAGCTCCAGCAAGCGACTGATGGCGCTCGGTGCATCGTTGGTGTGCAGGGTCGAGAGGACGAGGTGTCCGGTGAGCGCCGCCTGGATCGCCATTTCAGCGGTTTCCAGATCGCGGATCTCGCCGATCATGATGATGTCCGGGTCTTGCCGCATCAACGCACGCACGCCGGCGGCGAAGGTCAGGTCGATGTTGTGCTGCACCTGCATCTGGTTGAAGGACGCCTCGACCATTTCAATCGGGTCCTCGATGGTGCAAAGGTTTACCTCTGGCGTGGCCAGCTTCTTGAGGGTGGTGTAGAGGGTGGTGGTCTTGCCCGAACCGGTCGGGCCGGTCACCAGGATGATGCCGTTGGGCTGACGGGTCATGTCTTGCCAGCGGCGCAGGTCATCGGCGGAGAAGCCGAGCTGGTCGAAGTCCTTGAGCAGTACTTCGGGATCGAAGATCCGCATGACCATTTTTTCGCCAAACGCCGTGGGCAGCGTCGACAGGCGCAATTCCACTTCGCCACCGTCCGGAGTCTTGGTCTTGACCCGGCCGTCCTGGGGCTTGCGCTTTTCCGCGACGTTCATCCGCCCCAGGCTCTTGAGGCGACTGATGATCGCCATCGTCACCTGCGGCGGGAACTGATAGACGGTGTGCAGCACCCCGTCGATGCGAAAGCGCACCGTGCCCTGCTCGCGACGCGGTTCGATGTGGATATCGCTGGCCCGTTGCTGGAAGGCGTATTGGAACAGCCAGTCGACAATGTTGACGATATGGGCGTCGTTGGCGTCCGGCTCCTGATCGCTGGCGCCCAGGTTGAGCAGTTGTTCGAAGTTGCTCAGGTTGCTCGGTTGCTGGTCGACCGTAGTGGCACCGCTGACCGATTTGGCCAGGCGATAGAACTCCACGCTCAGGCGCTGGATATCCACCGGGTTGGCAACGACCCTCTGGATCGGCAGCTTGAGTACATGGGTCAGGTCCGCTTCCCAACTGCTGACGTAAGGCTGGGCGCTGGCCACCGTGACCGCGTCGCGGTCCACAGCCACCGCGAGAATCTTGTGGCGCTGGGCAAAGGCGTAGGACATCAGCGGCGTGACGGCCGCCACGTTGATTTTCAGCGGGTCGATGCGCAGGTAGGGCTGGCCGGCCTGTTGCGACAGCCAGAGGGTCAGGCTTTCCAGGTCCAGGCGCTTGCCGGGGCGGCTGAGATCGTCCAGATGCTGGTTGGCGATGAACTCCAGTGGGTGCAGCTGGGCGCTGGCGCTATGGCGCCGGCGCGCATTGAGTGCGGTTTCGGCGCAGTCCTGGCTGATGAAGCCCTGGGCGACCAATTGGCGCAGCAGATCATTGAGGTCCAGCCAGCGGTCCTGAGTGGCGTGTTTGGTGGACATGCGGGTTCCTATTGGACAATTGCAGCAAAGCCGCGATACAGACGCTTCGGCGTCCTCGCTCGGTCTGCAAAAGAATAGTCCCGACACTATGGACCGTTGGGCCACTACCCGACCAATGCGTTTCGAATTCTTGCCGGCAGCCGTTCAGCCTGCCGCCTGGGCCGGCTCAAGGCGCGCACTGTCAGCGTCTTGCAGGTCCACGGAACACACGCTGATCAGGTTACGTAATTTTTCAGCGAGCACTTGGGCACGGTGCCAGCTCAACCCGTCCATGAGGATCTCCATCGACAGCAGATCGTCGTCGCGTTCGACGTGGACCTGCCGGGGTGTCAGGCCTTGCAGGGCAAATAGATTCAGCGCCCGGCACAGCAGATCCGGTTCGGCTTCGGCCCGCAGATGGTAGTGGGCGCGACAATGGCGATTCTGGGCGTGCCAGACATCGGGTCGGTTGGGGGTGACGGCTTCGAGAGGGGGCATGGACGGTCTCCGGGGATGTGGAGAAATGTTTACATGCGCGACGGGGTATTTCTTATCTAATATGAATGATTATTCAGATTCGGTGAATCGTATGATTCTGGATTCAGCCTAGAAGAGGTTTATTTATGCACGGAGAGTTGGACGGCTACGACCGCAGGATCCTGGCGCTGTTGCAAGAGGATGCTTCGCTGTCCAGCGCGCAGATCGCCGAACAGGTGGGCTTGTCCCAATCACCCTGCTGGCGGCGGATTCAACGGATGAAGGAGGAGGGGATTATTCGCGGTCAGGTGACCTTGCTCGATCGCAAGAAAATCGGCCTCAACACGCAGATATTCGCCGAAATCAAACTCAACGCGCACGGACGTTCGAACTTCACCGAGTTCACCGAAGCCATTCGCGGCTTCCCCGAGGTGCTGGAATGCTACGTGCTGATGGGGTCGGTGGATTTCCTGCTGCGCATCGTCACGGCGGACATCGAGGCGTATGAACGCTTCTTCTTCGAAAAGCTGTCGATGGTGCCGGGGATCCAGGAAGTGAACTCGATTGTGGCGCTGTCGGAGATCAAATCGACGACGAGTTTGCCGGTGGTGCGCTGAGCTTGTTTTTGCGGTGTTTGTGCTGGCCCCATCGCGAGCAGGATCGCTCCCACATGGGATCTCTGTTCGCCGATGATCCATTGTGGGAGCGAGCCTGCTCGCGATGGCGATGTTACAGGCGCAGCAAAGTCTTCCAGGCCCGATTCTGATAAACCGCGATCGCTTGTTGCTTGCGCGCCTCCAGGGCTTCTTCGGTAATCGGTTCGTTGGCCAGTTGCGCCAGTTTGTTCAGCTCACCGTAGAGGCGGTCCATTTCCGGGATTTCCAGCACATGGCGGGCGTGGTGCAGCCAGGCCTGGATGCGTTCGATGCGCGGCAGTTGTTCGGCCAGGTCTTCCGGCTGTTGCTGATAGCGTTGCAGTTGCAGCGACGAGGACTCTTCGCCCAGCAGGCGCGGCAGCCAGCTAGCCAGTTGGGCGGCACCCTGGCGATTGCCGCGGGTGTTGCGCTCGGCGGCCCAGCTGCGGGCCAGCAGCCAGCGTGAAGTGTTGAGGGAGAATTGGCCCCAGCGCGGGTCTTGCAGCTCTTCAAGGAACTGTTCCGGCGCGGCCTTGCGCACGTCTTCGTCATCCAGGCCGGCCTGGACCAACGGGCGCCAGTCTTCCAGCAGTGCGTCCAGGGCGACGCGCAAGTCATGCGTTGATTGGCGTGGTGCGGCCTGGCCGAGGCTGCTGAGCAGGGCGCGCAATTCGGCCAGGTTTTCCACCCAGTCCTGCAGCAGGCGCCAGTGGCCGTTAAAACGATACTGTTCGGCCAGACGCTGGCTGCTGCTCAGCAAATGCCAACTCAGCGCGGCAAAGGCATCATCGAGTGGCATCTCGGCGGTCAATTGCGGGGCCGGCAGACTCAGGGCATAGCTGTTCGCATCATGCAGGCGATAACCACGCTCGGCCTTGCTGATATCACACGGCATCAAGGGCAGGGTCGCGGCCAGCTCGGCGGCCAGTTCCAGCAGGGCAGCGGGTTCACCTTCGCGCAATTCCAGCTCCAGCTCGCAGATTTCTTCCTTCTGCTTGCCGACCACGACGTGGCCCAGGTCCAGCGCGGCCTCGATGACCACTTTGCTTTTGCCGCGGCCCCAGGCGATTTCCGCGCGTTCACGAACGAAATCGGTGGTGAAGATGGCCTTGAGGGTTTTCTTGTCCAGTTCGGCCAACGCCTCTGGCCAGCATTCGCCATCGAGTTTCTTCAGGTCGAGCTTGGCTTTGGGCAGGTGCCAGTCGTACTCGTTGCGCTCGGACAGGCCGGCGATGCTCTGGCCGCGAGTCTTGAGGGTCTGGATCACCTCTTCGCCGTCGCGACGCAGGCGCAGGGCGACCTTGGCCCCGGCCAGGTCACGCTCTGGCGTGTCGAAATACTGGTTCATCAGTTCGTGGCGTTCCCAGCCGCTTTTGTTGCGTTTCTTGAGCAATGGGTGCTCGCGCAAGGCTGCCAGGGTCTCGCGGCTGACGCGGAGTTTGATTTCGGTTTCTTTCTGCATGGCCGGAAAATCCAGGGATCGGGTGCGCAGCCGGGGGAAGGTGTGGCTGCCAAGGCCGTGCAGTGTACAGGACTCATCCGTTCTACGCGCCGCGGCGGTTTATGGGAGTGTCCTGTCTCACCAATACTGTTCCTTTTTGGTGAGACAGGACACTCGCGCAAGATGGTTCTATGATGGACATCAATTTGTAAGTCCGGAGCCAGCGATGCCTTTGCCCACCCTGAAAGATCAGTTCGCTGCCCTGATCGCCGCGCCTTCGGTCAGTTGTACCCAACCTGGACTGGACCAGTCCAACAGCGCCGTGATCGAGCTGTTGGCGGGCTGGCTCGCCGATCTGGGGTTCTCCTGCGATATCCAGCAGGTCAGCCCCGGCAAGTTCAATTTGCTGGCCAGTTTCGGCAGCGGTCCCGGAGGCCTGGTACTGGCCGGACACAGCGACACGGTGCCGTTCGACGGCCAGTTGTGGCAGACCGATCCGCTGAAGCTCACCGAGGTCGATGGTCGTTGGGTTGGCCTGGGCAGTTGCGACATGAAGGGTTTTTTCGCCCTGGCCATCGAAGCGGTCAAGCCCTTGCTGGAGCAACCGTTCAAGCAACCCTTGCTGATCCTGGCCACTTGCGACGAAGAAAGCTCCATGGCCGGCGCCCGTGCCCTGGCCGATGCCGGAAGGCCGTTGGGGCGTGCGGCGGTGATCGGCGAGCCGACCGGCCTCAAGCCGATTCGGATGCACAAAGGCATCATGATGGAGCGCATCGACATTCTCGGGCGCAGTGGTCATTCCTCCGACCCGAGCCTGGGTCACAGCGCCCTTGAAGCGATGCACGACGCTATGGGCGAGTTGCGTGGCCTGCGCCTGCAATGGCAGCGCGAATTTCGTAACCCGCAATTCACCGTGCCACAGCCCACCCTGAATTTCGGCTGCATCCACGGCGGCGACAACCCCAACCGGATTTGCGGCCAGTGCTCCATGGAGTTCGATCTGCGGCCATTGCCCGGCATGGACCCGAATGTCTTGCGGGCGGCGATCCAGCAGAAGCTCAATCCCATCGCCGAGCGTCATAAAGTCAAGATCGACTACGCACCGCTGTTCCCCGAAGTGCCCCCCTTCGAGCAGGCCGAAGACTGCGAACTGGTGCGAGTGGCCGAGCGACTCACCGGCCATCGTGCCGAAGCAGTGGCGTTTGGCACCGAAGCGCCTTATCTTCAGCGTCTTGGCTGCGAAACCCTGGTACTTGGCCCCGGCGATATCGCCTGTGCCCACCAACCGGGCGAGTACCTTGAAATGTCACGTTTGCAACCTACCGTGCAGCTATTGCGGCAACTGATCGAACATTACTGCCTGACACCGGCCACGGCCGGCTAAATTGCCCACATCCGGGCCCGTATTCATGAGGAGAGCGCGCGTGTCGCCAAGCCTGTTCCGACGATAACCATCAGCCCGCTGTGCGTTCCGTTTCGTCTTTTTTCGGCTGCTATTTATTTACAGGCCCAGGTTCATGCCCGAATACGTCAATTGGCTTCGTCACGCTTCGCCCTACATCAACGCCCACCGCGATTGCACCTTCATCGTCATGCTGCCCGGCGATGGTGTGGAACATCCGAACTTCGGCAACATCGTCCATGACCTGGTGCTGCTGCACAGCCTTGGCGTGCGTCTGGTGCTGGTTCATGGTTCGCGTCCACAGATCGAAACCCGCCTCGCCGCGCGGGGCCTGACGCCCCATTACCACCACGGTATGCGCATCACCGACGCTGCAACCCTGGAATGCGTGATCGACGCTGTCGGCCAGCTGCGCATCGCCATTGAAGCGCGCCTGTCGATGGACATGGCGTCCTCGCCGATGCAGGGTTCGCGCCTGCGGGTCGCCAGCGGCAACCTGGTGACGGCACGGCCCATCGGCGTACTGGAAGGTGTGGATTATCACCACACCGGCGAAGTCCGTCGGGTCGATCGCAAGGGCATCAATCGCCTGCTGGACGAACGCTCCATCGTCCTGCTGTCACCATTGGGCTATTCGCCGACCGGGGAGATTTTCAACCTCGCCTGCGAAGACGTCGCGACCCGGGCGGCCATCGACCTGGCAGCCGACAAACTGCTGCTGTTCGGTGCCGAGCAGGGGCTGATCGGCGAAGACGGTCGTTTAGTGCGCGAGTTGCGCCCGCAACAGGTCCCGGCCCACATGCAACGACTGGGCAGCGACTATCAGGCCGAGCTGCTGGATGCGGCGGCCCAGGCCTGTCGCGGTGGTGTGGCGCGCAGTCATATCGTCAGCTACGTCGAAGACGGTGCGTTGCTGGCCGAACTGTTTACCCGCGATGGCAGCGGTACGCTGGTGGCCCAGGAACAATTCGAGGTGGTGCGCGAAGCGGCCATCGAGGATGTCGGCGGTTTGCTGGACCTGATCAGCCCGCTGGAAGAACAGGGGATTCTGGTGCGCCGTTCCCGCGAAGTGCTGGAGCGTGAGATTGAGCAGTTCAGCGTGGTCGAACGCGAAGGCATGATCATCGCCTGCGCGGCGCTTTATCAGATCGCCGATTCGGATGCCGGGGAGCTGGCGTGCCTGGCGGTGAATCCGGAATACCGCCACGGCGGTCGTGGCGATGAGCTGCTGGAGCGGATCGAAACCCGGGCTCGGGCCAAAGGGCTCAAGACGCTCTTCGTACTCACCACCCGTACGGCCCATTGGTTCCGCGAGCGGGGCTTTGAGCCCAGCAGTGTCGAGCGCCTGCCAGCGGCGCGGGCATCGCTGTACAACTATCAGCGCAACTCGAAAATCTTCGAAAAAGCCCTCTAGACGCCCTGCCTGAGGGAGCCGCACGTCGGAGTGAACCGCGTAGCTGCGAGCTTCTTGATTCCAGACAATGATCCGTCAGGCCGGAGTCCATCAAGATCGTAGCTACGCTGTTTTGTCCATGAGTGCTGCACCTGGAATGCTTGGGAGCCTGCTGCGTTTCCCGGGATCGCCACAGTGCCGAACCGCTATCAATAAAAACATTCAGTAATTCCCAGGCTGGCCGATATGCCATGTCTCGGTTAAATGACGCTTTGATGACAGTGATATTTCCAAATGAGCTGAAAACTTATGAAACAATTCTTTTTAGATTTATAAACAAACCATTATTCTGCGGGCCGGTGTCGCGGGGTTAGACGATGGTCGTAATCACAAATGCTTACGATTGACTTGCCAGTCACGGTCTGGCGCTAATCACGCATCCGCGGATTCCGGGCGTTCGATCCGGAACCAAAGACACACAAGAATTAGAAAACGAGAGGAGCGAAGCATGAACAAGTCCACCTTGGCCCTGGCTGTGGCCGTTGGGGTTCTGGCGCAGCAGGCAGGCGCCGCGGGTTTTATCGAGGACAGCAAGGCGTCTGTCAGTTCTCGTACAATGTACTTCGATAACGATCACCGCGAAGGCGGTGCCGACCAACGTGAGACGGCCACTGGCCTGAAGTTCGACTACAAGTCTGGCTTCACCCAAGGGGTCGTGGGTTTTGGTATTGATGCCCAGGCGCTGGTAGGTATACATCTGGATGGCGGCAAAGGTCACCACCCCAATAACAATTCTTTTGTTCCAAGCGACACCGATGGTTCGGCCGTGCATAACTGGAGCCGTCTGTCAGCTAATGTGAAAGCGCTCTTCTCGAAGACCGAGGCTCATGTAGGTGGTGCATTGGCGCCTAACCTGCCGATCCTGATCGCGAACGATGCTCGTCTCCTGCCACAGACCTTTGAAGGTGGCACCATCACCTCCAAGGAGATCGACGGTGTAACTTTCAACGCCGGTCAGCTGGAGCATGCCACGGGCCGTGCATCAAGCAACAGCACTGGTCTGGCAGTGGACGGGGGTACCCAGGAGAGCAACCAGTTCCGTTACGGCGGTGCCGACTGGAAGGTCACCAAGGACCTGACCCTGCAGTACTACTACGCCAACCTGCAGGACTATTACAAGCAGCACTTCCTGGGCGCGGTACACGTTTTTCCGATCAGCGAAAACCAATCGTTCAAGACTGACCTGCGTTACTTCGACAGCAGCTCGGATGGTCGTAACGGTGAGGCGGGTTACGAGTTCAGCAACAACGGTGGTTATGCCAAGAACCCCGGTGAGGTCGATAACAAAACCTGGAGCGCCATGTTCACCTATACCCTGGGTGGCAGTGCCTTCCTGTTGGGCCATCAGCAAGTCGGTGATGACGGTGGTTTTGTCTACATGAACCAAGGCAGTCTGGCTAACGAAGGGGCCGGTGGTGCGAGCTTCTACCTGTTCACCGACAGCATGATCCACCAGTTTGTCCGCGCAGGCGAGAACACGACCTTCGGTCAGTACTCCTATGACTTCGCTTCGCTGGGTGCCCCGGGCCTGAAAGCCTCGATCTCTTACCTCCATGGTGACGACATCAAATCCGCCTCGGGCGGCAGCGACTCCTCGGAATGGGAGCGTGACTTGCGCCTGGACTACGTTGTCCAGCAAGGTCCTCTGAAAGGTTTCGGTACCACTGTGCGTCACGGTTCCTACCGTGGCAGCGGTACCGGTCTCGCCGACCGGGATCAAACTCGCCTGATCTTCAACTACACTTACAACTTCATGTAAGACGTAGCGAAGTAAAAAAGCCCCGCCCGGCAGCACGCCGGGCGGGGCTTTTGCGTTTCTGGGGAGGCGGGAGGATTTTTAAGCGGTCCCTTCGCTATCGTGCAGACTCCGTCGCATCTTTACGCAGGATGAACGCACTGAATGCCAGAAAATCGTCCAGATGTCCGGTAATGATCGCAACCATGATCGGCAATTGCAGGGCTTGGTAGTCATGCACGGCGATATTCCTGAAACCCACCATGTTCTTCAGGTTTTTCACCAGACCTTCTTCCACCCAGCCTCCTTGAAAAAGCAACTCGAATGTATCGCGGGCACTTTGCGGGACACCCAATCGCTCACGTCGAATCAAATGCTGTCCCATATCCAGTGCCGCTTCGCACGCACGCTGGATGTTCAGGACTGCCGAATCCTGGCGAGTGAAATCGGTGGCAAACGTAGCGGGATCTTTCTCGTACTCCTCCCGTACCCTGGCGACGCAACGCTCGATACTCGCTGCTTTATTGATCAGTACGTCATCGGCCATACACGCTGCCTTCTTCCTGAATATCCTTGAGCAATCCCGCCCGAGCCTCATCGAGAGCGGTTTTTTCGCTGAGGATAAAACACTCGAACAAACCCGCCTGTACGTCTCTGGCCCAAAGCCTCTGGCCTCGGGTCACGATCTGGTATTGCATGACGGTTGTTGCCCCGCGTAAATCAATCAGATCCACCGGACTGCCCGCGATATCCGCCAAGTCACCTGAAAGCTGCCACAACGACACAGGATCGACTTCGCCGGACAAAAGCACAGCAATATCGACATCACTGTCAGGCCCGGCGGTGCCCTGTGCATGGCTACCGAACAGGTAAACCGCCAGCAGTCCAGGAAGATGGTTTTGCAGATGAGTCAGCAAGGCTTGAATGTTCATGCTGCCTATCCTAGCCGCTCGTCCTGAAATCGCGTCAATAATTTCCGCAGTGTGGGTACAAAACAAAAAAAGCCCCGCCCGGCTATACGCCGGGCGGGGCTTTTGCGTCTTCGGATCAGGCCCACCCCTGTAGCCTTCTCCGAACCTTCTCCTCTTTCAGCAACTCGAGGCCTTCTCGAAACCTCGGAAATAATCATGAGCGGCTAGGCCCGAAGCCGCCAGTGAACAGTTTTTTATATTCGCTATTGATCTAGATAAATGGATATTGATTCTTTTTAAAGCAATCAAAACCGGTGCACAGTTTGGACTCACAAAAACCATCAGGAGCCGCACCATGAGCCTCAGACTCGGCGACATCGCCCCCGATTTCGAACAGGATTCCAGCGCCGGCAAGATTCGCTTCCACGAGTGGCTCGGCGATAGCTGGGGAGTGCTGTTTTCCCATCCGGCGGATTTCACACCGGTGTGCACCACCGAACTGGGCCTGACCGCCAAGCTCAAGGACGAGTTCTCCAAACGTGGAGTCAAGGCCATTGCTCTCTCGGTAGACCCGGTGGACTCGCACCACAAGTGGATCGAGGACATCAACGAAACTCAGAATGCGGTGGTCAATTTCCCGATCCTGGCCGACGCCGACCGCAAAGTGTCAGACCTGTATGACCTGATCCACCCCAACGCCAGTGACACCCTGACCGTGCGCTCCCTGTTCGTGATCGACCCGAACAAGAAGATTCGCCTGACCATTACGTACCCGGCCAGCACCGGGCGCAATTTCAACGAGATCCTGCGGGTGATCGACTCATTGCAACTGACCGACAACTACAAGGTGGCCACACCGGCCAATTGGCAGGATGGCGATGAAGTGGTAATCGTGCCATCGCTCAAGGATGAGGACGAAATCAAACAGCGTTTCCCGAAAGGTTATCGCGCCGTGAAGCCTTACCTGCGCCTCACCCCGCAGCCCAATCGCTAAGGCAAACGCAAAACCTGTGGGAGCGAGCCTGCTCGCGATAGCGGTCTATCAGTCGACATCGCCACTGGCAGATCCGACGCCATCGCGAGCAGGAGGGCTCTCCCACAGGAGGGCTCTGTGCGTCAAGGAATCGGGCGTTTAGAAGGCTTTTCTAAGGTGGGCGAGCGGGTTTTGCGCGCCCCTCATCAAAAGGATCTGCGCCCTGTCGCCGCCGCTACGGGCGCCCACCGCTTGAAGCGTTGAGGTCGCGTCAGACGCTCTCACGCTTGGGCAAATACGGCGGCAGATACAACCCCAGGTAAGCATCGAACACCCGCATGCCTTCTTCGGCCATGCGCGGGGTGATCTGGCCGTGTTGCTGCACCGAGCGCGCGTAGACGCGGTCGCCCAGTTCCATGGCCAGGGCGAACACATCAACGTCATGGGGCAGTGCCGGCAGTTCGAAATGGCGAGCGAAGAGCTTGTGCAACAATTCGCCGAGTTCGAGATCGTGCTGACGGTCGGCCTGGATGACTTCAGTCAGGCCATGTTGGGCCAGGATCAGTTGGCGGGCGGCGGCGTCCTGGCTGTAGATGGTCAGCATGCGTTGCTCCACCTGCCGCGACAGGTCGTGCCAGTGGTTCAGTCGCGCATGATCGATCGGCACTTGCAGGCAGGCGCGAAAGGCCGCGTGGACGTCGGCGGTCAGCCCTTGCAGCAGGGCCGGGACGCTGGCGAAGAAGTGATACACCGAGGAGGGCGGAATCCCGGCGCGTTCGGCGACGCTGTAGATCGACAGGCTGGCCACGCCTTCGGCAGCAAGCAGCGTGCGGGCGGCATCGAGAATCGAGTCGATCCGGGCCTGGCTGCGGGCGCGAGGCTTGCGAGGGGTGGCGGTGCGCGTCATCGGTGTCTCCTGCGGGGCTGCCGGGCATTGTACGAGCCGGGTTCAGTGTTGTCTTCAAGGCCGTCATCGCGAGCAGGCTCGCTCCCACATTGGATCTTTGGTGGTCAGTTAATCATGCTCACCACAGTTCCCTGTGGGAGCGAGCCTGCTCGCGATCCGCCGAAGGCGGCCATCCACCCCAAGGCATAAAAAAACGCCGCAGCCTCGAAGGCCTGCGGCGTTTTTTACTGCAACCCGCTTACACGGTATGCAGGTACCAGTTGTACTCAAGGTCGGAGATGGAGTGTTCGAACTCCTCCAGCTCGCTTTCCTTGCAGGCCACGAAGATATCGATGTATTTCGGATCGATGTACTTGGCCATGACTTCGCTGTCGTCCAGCTCGCGCAGGGCATCGCGCAGGTTGTTCGGCAGGCTTTGCTCGTTCTGCTCGTAGCTGTTGCCTTCCACCGGCGCACCGGGCTCGATCTTGTTGACCAGGCCATGGTGCACGCCAGCCAGTACGGCGGCCATCAGCAGATACGGGTTGGCGTCGGCGCCGGCCACGCGGTGTTCCAGACGCACCGCATCGGCGGAGCCGGTGGGTACGCGCAGGGCCACGGTGCGGTTGTCCAGGCCCCAGGTCGGCGAGTTCGGCACGTAGAACTGTGCGCCGAAACGACGGTAGGAGTTCACGTTCGGGCAGAGGAAAGCCATCTGCGCCGGCAGGGTCTCGAGCACACCGCCGATCGCGTGACGCAGTGCGGCGTTCTGCTCGGGATCCTCGCTGGCAAAAATATTCTTGCCATCTTTATCCAGGATCGAAATGTGGACGTGCAGGCCATTGCCCGCCTGGCCCGGATACGGCTTGGCCATGAAGGTAGTGTCCATTTCATGGTCGTAGGCGATGTTCTTGATCAGGCGCTTGAGCAGTACCGCGTAGTCGCAGGCCTTGATCGGGTCGGCCACGTGGTGCAGGTTCACTTCGAACTGCGCCGGGGCACTTTCCTTGACGATGGCATCGGCGGGAATGCCTTGCTCCTTGGCTCCCTCCAGAATGTCCTGGAGGCAATCGACGTATTCGTCGAGGTCGTCGATCAGGTAGACCTGTGTCGAGTGCGGGCGTTTGCCGGAGATCGGCGAGCGGGGCGGTTGTGGGCGTCCATTCACGTTCTCCTGGTCGATCAGGTAGAACTCCAGTTCGAATGCCGCGCAGATGGTCAGGCCCAGCTCATCGAACTTGGTCACGACCTGGCGCAGGACTTCGCGAGGGTCGGCGAAGAAAGGGTCACCTTCAAGTTCGTGCATGGTCATTAGCAGTTGCGCGGTAGGGCGCTTCTGCCAGGGCTCGTTGCACAGGGTGTCAGGGATTGGATAACAGATCCGGTCAGCGTCGCCGATGTCCAGGCCCAGGCCGGTGCTTTCCACCGTGGAGCCATTGATATCCAGGGCAAATAAAGAGGCCGGCAGGTTGATGCCTTTCTCGTAAACCTTGTGGAGGCTGGTGCGTTCAATGCGCTTGCCGCGCACCACACCATTCATATCCGCAATCAGAAGGTCAACGTACAGAACCTCAGGATGTTCCTTAAGGAACGCGTTCGCTTCGTTAAGCTGAACGGCACGCGGGGGTACCGACATGATGCAACACCTTTGTTGTTAAAAATATCAATCATTGATCTCTTCTAAACCCAGTCAACCCGAACGGCATGCCGAAGTCAAGCTGGGCCTTTTTTGCTCTAAAAAAGCACCTGCGGGGCTTTTTTGAGGCAATTTGGGGCGTTTTTTTCCCTTTGAGGGCGGTGGCGCCCGCAGGCTTGAGCGGGCCGTGTTGTATTTTTTACGGGGGTGTTGTGTAAAAAAATGAACAAGGCTAAGCTCGATTCAAACCCATAACAGCAATAATACCGGGGTGCTTCATGTCTCGCCTGCCGTTAATCGGCGTCACCACCTGCTCCAGGCAGATGGGTCTGCATGCGTATCACGTCAGTGGCGATAAATATTCCCGGGCTGTCGCGACAGCCGCCAAGGGCTTGCCAGTACTGATTCCGTCCCTGGCGGATCTGTTCCCGCCGTCCGATATTCTGGACGCCCTGGACGGCATTCTTTTTACCGGCTCTCCTTCTAATGTAGAACCTTTTCACTATCAGGGCCCCGCCAGCGCGCCGGGCACTGCTCATGATCCTGCACGGGATGCCACCACCCTGCCGTTGATCCGCGCCGCTGTAGCGGCCGGCATCCCGGTGCTGGGTATCTGCCGTGGGTTCCAGGAGATGAACGTAGCCTTTGGCGGCAGCCTGCATCAGAAAGTTCATGAAGTCGGAACGTTCATCGATCATCGTGAAGACGACACTCAAGCGGTGGATGTCCAATACGGTCCTGCCCACGCCGTGCATATCCAGCCTGGCGGTATTCTGGCAGGGCTGGGGCTGCCGCTGGCGATTCAGGTCAATTCGATCCATAGCCAGGGTATCGAGCGTCTGGCACCTGGGTTGCAGGCCGAAGCGGTGGCGCCGGATGGCCTGATCGAGGCTGTTTCGGTGCCAGGAGGCAAGGCTTTTGCTTTAGGTGTGCAATGGCACCCTGAATGGGAGGTAAGCTCCAACCCGTACTACCTTGCGATTTTCCAGGCATTTGGCGATGCCTGCCGGGCAAGGGCAACACAACGCGACGCCGATGCGTCAAACAACGCCTGACTACTAAATAGCAGCCAGGAAACTCACGCCTAGAGGCATTTATGAGTAACAACCTCGACCAGCTCACCGATTGGTTGAAAGACCATAAGATCACAGAAGTCGAATGCATGATTGGCGACCTGACCGGCATCACCCGGGGCAAGATTTCGCCGACCAACAAGTTCATTGCCGAAAAAGGCATGCGCCTGCCCGAGAGCGTTCTGCTCCAGACCGTTACGGGCGACTATGTCGAAGACGACATCTATTACGAACTGCTCGACCCTGCCGACATCGACATGATGTGCCGCCCGGACGAAAACGCAGTGTTCCTTGTGCCCTGGGCCATCGAGCCCACCGCCCAGGTTATCCACGACTCCTACGACAAGCATGGCAATCCCATCGAACTGTCGCCGCGCAACGTGCTCAAGAAAGTGCTCAAGCTCTATGCCGACAAGGGCTGGCAGCCGATCGTCGCGCCGGAAATGGAGTTCTACCTGACCAAGCGCAGCGACGACCCGGACTTCCCGTTGCAGCCGCCCATTGGCCGCTCCGGTCGCCCGGAAACCGGCCGTCAGTCGTTCTCGATCGAAGCGGCCAACGAATTCGACCCGTTGTTCGAAGATGTCTACGACTGGTGCGAACTGCAGGAGCTGGACCTCGACACGCTGATCCATGAGGACGGCACGGCGCAGATGGAGATCAATTTCCGTCACGGCGACGCCTTGTCCCTGGCCGACCAGATCCTGGTGTTCAAGCGCACCATGCGCGAGGCGGCGCTCAAGCACAACGTTGCCGCCACTTTCATGGCCAAGCCCATGACCGGCGAGCCCGGCAGTGCGATGCACCTGCACCAGAGCATCATCGACAAAGACACCGGCAAGAACGTCTTTTCCAATGAAGACGGGACCATGAGCACGCTGTTCCTGAATCACATTGGAGGTCTGCAGAAGTTCATCCCCGAGCTGCTGCCGCTGTTTGCCCCCAACGTGAACTCGTTCCGCCGCTTCCTGCCGGATACGTCGGCGCCGGTGAACGTGGAATGGGGTGAAGAGAACCGCACCGTGGGCCTGCGCGTGCCGGAAGCCGGGCCGCAGAACCGTCGGGTGGAAAACCGTTTGCCGGGCGCCGACGCCAACCCGTACCTGGCGATCGCCGCCAGCCTGTTGTGCGGCTACATCGGCATGGTCGAAGGCATCAACCCGAGCGCGCCGGTGGTGGGGCGAGGGTATGAACGTCGCAACCTGCGCCTGCCACTGACCATCGAAGATGCCCTCGAGCGCATGGAAAACAGCGCCACCATCGAGAAATACCTGGGCAAGAAATTCATCACAGGCTACGTCGCGGTCAAGCGGGCCGAGCATGAAAACTTCAAGCGCGTCATCAGTTCGTGGGAGCGGGAATTCCTGCTCTTTGCCGTCTGAAGCGCCGGACGGGACTGCTTCAGGCAGTTCCGTCCCCACCGATCTACAAGGAGAATTCGCATGACCGGCAACAATCCGCAAACCCGTAAATGGCAGGCCCTGAGCAACGATCACCACCTGGCGCCATTCAGCGACTTCAAGCAGCTCAAAGAGAAAGGCCCGCGCATCATCACCCACGCCAAGGGCGTTTACCTGTGGGACAGTGAAGGCAACAAGATCCTCGATGGCATGGCCGGCCTCTGGTGTGTGGCCGTCGGCTACGGCCGCGACGAACTGGCCGACGCCGCCAGCCAGCAGATGCGCGAGCTGCCGTACTACAATCTGTTCTTCCAGACCGCTCACCCGCCGGTGCTGGAATTGTCCAAAGCCATCGCCGACATCGCCCCTGAAGGCATGAACCACGTGTTCTTCACCGGCTCCGGCTCCGAAGGCAACGACACCATGCTGCGCATGGTCCGCCACTACTGGGCGATCAAGGGCCAGCCGAACAAAAAAGTCATCATCAGCCGCAAGAACGGTTATCACGGTTCGACCGTGGCCGGCGCGAGCCTGGGCGGCATGACGTACATGCACGAGCAGGGCGACCTGCCGATCCCCGGCATTGTCCACATCGCCCAACCGTACTGGTTCGGCGAGGGCGGCGACATGAGCCCGGAAGAGTTCGGCGTATGGGCGGCCAACCAGCTGGAAGAAAAGATCCTGGAAATCGGCGTGGACAATGTCGGTGCCTTCATCGCCGAGCCGATCCAGGGCGCGGGCGGAGTCATCGTGCCGCCGGACAGCTACTGGCCGCGCATGAAGGAAATCCTCGCCAAGTACGACATCCTGTTCGTGGCCGATGAAGTGATCTGTGGTTTCGGTCGCACCGGTGAGTGGTTCGGTACCGATCATTACGGGTTGAAACCCCACATGATGACCATCGCCAAGGGCCTGACCTCCGGTTACATCCCCATGGGCGGCCTGATCGTGCGCGACGATGTCGTGGCTGTGCTCAACGAAGGCGGCGACTTCAACCACGGGTTTACCTATTCCGGTCACCCGGTAGCCGCTGCGGTGGCCTTGGAAAACATCCGCATTCTGCGCGACGAAAAGATCGTCGAGCGTGTTCATGGCGAAACGGCACCCTATTTGCAACAGCGCCTGCGGGAACTGAACGATCATCCGCTGGTGGGTGAGGTACGCGGTGTCGGCTTGCTGGGGGCGATCGAACTGGTTCAGGACAAGGCCACGCGCAAGCGCTACGAAGGCAGGGGGGTGGGCATGATCTGCCGGCAGTTCTGTTTTGATAACGGGCTGATCATGCGCGCCGTGGGTGACACCATGATCATTGCGCCGCCGCTGGTGATCAGCAAGGCCGAGATCGATGAGCTGGTGGCCAAGGCGCGGCACTGCCTGGACCTGACGCTCAGTGCGTTGCAAGGCTAAGTGCTAGGCTCTGAGCGAGGCGCCCGTACGGGCCTCGTCCAGCGTAAACAAAAGGCTGGGCTTTTGTTGAAAGGCTGGCCTGTAACTTGCCAGACTACCGGCTGTTCAAGTTGCCCGCGAGCCGGCTACTGAACGACGGCTAAGAAGAATAACTGGAGCATTTTTCATGAAGGCATTAGGCATGAAGACATTAGGTATGAAGATGGCTGGCAAGACCCTCCTCGCCATGTCCCTGACGGGCGTGATGGCGAGTGCTGTTCAGGCGGACGACAAAGTGCTGCACGTCTATAACTGGTCCGATTACATTGCACCGGACACGGTCGCCAAGTTCGAGAAAGAGACGGGGATCAAGGTCGTCTACGACGTGTTCGACAGCAACGAGACCCTGGAAGCCAAGTTGCTGGCGGGCAAGTCCGGCTATGACATCGTGGTGCCGTCGAACAACTTCCTGGCCAAGCAGATCAAGGCCGGTGTTTACCAGGAGCTGGACAAGTCCAAGCTGCCGGACTGGAAGAACCTGGACACCGACCTGCTCAAGGCCGTGGGCGATGCCAGCGACAAGGGCAACAAATATGCCTTCCCCTACATGTGGGGCTCCATCGGTATTGGCTACAACCCGGAGAAGGTCAAGGCCGCACTGGGTATCGACAAGATCGATTCGTGGGACGTGGTGTTCAAACCGGAAAACATGGCCAAGCTCAAGAGCTGCGGCGTGAGCTTCCTCGATGCACCGACCGAGATGATCCCGGCGGCACTGCATTACCTGGGCAAGCCGACCGACAGCAAGGACAAGGCTGACCTGAAGGCCGCTGAAGACCTGTTCCTGAAGATTCGTCCTTCGGTTGCCTATTTCCACTCTTCCAAATACATCTCGGACCTGGCCAACGGCAACATCTGCGTGGCCGTGGGCTACTCCGGCGACCTGGAGCAGTCCAAGGAGCGCGCCAAGGAAGCGGGAGACAAGGTCAAGCTCAGCTACGTCATTCCAAAAGAAGGCGCCGGCACTTTCTACGACATGGTCGCCATTCCCAAGGACGCCGAGAACGTCGAATCCGCCTACAAGTTCATGAACTTCCTGATGCAGCCGCAGATCATGGCTGAAATCACCAACGCCGTACGTTTCCCGAACGGCAACAAGGCGGCCACGCCACTGGTGGACAAGGACATCACCAGCGATCCGAGCATCTACCCGTCTGACGAAGTGAAGAAGCAGCTGTATGCAATCAGTGATCTGGATGCCGGCACGTTGCGTCTGATCACCCGCAGCTGGACCAAGATCAAGTCTGGCAAATAAGCCGGTCTGAGGCATCTTCCTGTTGTCGTCGGCATCGCGGCGGCGGCAACGGGAATAATTAAATGACTAAAAGTTTTGCTGGATCGGTTTATCGAGGGTAAGTTGCGCGCCGGTTTTGTTGCAGGGCACATCGCTGCCAGGTAACGGGGGCAACTTGGGCCCAACTATTTAAGAGGACCTCCACGTGCCTGTTTTTTCTTTGTTACGCAATGCCATGCTGATCGGTGCCGGACTGACGCTTGCCGTCAGCGTCCAGGCTGCCTCCACCGTGCATATTTATAACTGGTCGGATTATATCGGCGAGACCACCCTGGCGGACTTTGAAAAGGCCACGGGGATCAAACCGGTGTACGACGTCTTCGACTCCAACGAAACCCTGGAAGGAAAACTGCTGGCCGGTCGTACCGGCTACGACGTGGTCGTGCCGTCCAACCATTTTCTGGGCAAGCAGATCAAGGCCGGGGCGTTCCAGAAACTCGACAAGTCGCAGTTGAGCAACTACGCCAACCTGGACCCGGTGCTGCTCAAGCGCCTGGAAAAGAATGATCCGGGCAATCAGTACGCCGTGCCTTATCTGTGGGGCACCAACGGCATCGGCTACAACGTCGAGAAGGTCAAGGCTGCGCTGGGCGTCGACAAGATCGACTCGTGGGCCATGCTGTTCGAACCGGAAAACATCAAGAAACTCTCCAGCTGTGGCGTTTCGTTCCTCGATTCGGGCGACGAGATGATCCCGGCGATGCTCAATTACCTGGGCCTGGACCCCAACAGCCAGAACCCTGAAGACTACAAGAAGGCCGAGGCTCAACTTCTCAAGATCCGGCCTTACGTCACCTACTTCAACTCTTCCAAATACATCTCCGATCTGGCCAATGGCGAGATCTGCGTGGCTGCCGGTTTCTCCGGTGACATCTTCCAAGCCCGCGAACGTGCTGAAGAAGCGAAAAAGGGCATCGAGATCGCTTATGTGATTCCCAAGGAAGGCGCCAACCTCTGGTTCGACATGCTGGCGATCCCGCGCGATTCCTCCAACGTCAAAGAAGCCCACGCCTTCATCAACTATTTGCTCAAGCCTGAGGTGATCGCCCAAGTCAGTGACGCCGTCGGCTATGCGAACCCCAATCCCAAGGCCGGCGAGTTGATGGACCAGCAAGTGCGCACCGACGAAGCGGTTTACCCACCGCAAGCGGTCATTGACAAGCTGTACGTCAACTCCGAGCTGCCGCCCAAGATCCAGCGCGTCATGACCCGCAGCTGGACCAGGGTCAAGTCAGGCAAATAGCGTCAAGCGCTTTAACTATTCCAAGGCTCGTCCGCGCAGGGCGAGCTGCAAATTTTGTGGGAGTTTCGTAAATGGCAGTTGCCTCCGGCGCCTATAAGAAAGCCCTCGAGGGCGACCAGACACCCAAGCAGGTGTTGGTCAAAATCGACCGGGTCACGAAAAAGTTCGACGAGACGATTGCCGTGGACGATGTGTCCCTGGAAATCAAGAAAGGCGAAATCTTCGCCCTGCTCGGCGGCTCGGGATCGGGCAAATCCACCTTGCTCCGCATGCTGGCGGGTTTCGAACGGCCCACGGAGGGGCGCATTTTCCTCGACGGTGTAGACATCACCGACATGCCGCCCTATGAGCGGCCGATCAACATGATGTTCCAGTCCTACGCCTTGTTCCCCCACATGACCGTGGCGCAGAACATTGCTTTCGGCCTGCAGCAGGACAAAATCCCGAAAGCCGAGATCGACGCCCGCGTGGCCGAAATGCTCAAGCTGGTGCAGATGAGCCAGTACGCCAAGCGCAAGCCGCATCAGCTCTCCGGCGGCCAGCGTCAACGTGTGGCCCTGGCCCGTTCCTTGGCCAAGCGGCCCAAGCTGTTGCTGCTCGACGAACCGATGGGTGCCTTGGACAAGAAGCTGCGCTCGCAGATGCAGCTTGAGCTGGTCGAGATCATCGAGCGGGTTGGCGTAACCTGCGTCATGGTGACCCACGATCAGGAAGAGGCCATGACCATGGCCGAGCGCATCGCGATCATGCACCTGGGCTGGATCGCCCAGATCGGCAGCCCGATCGACATCTACGAAACCCCCACCAGCCGGCTGGTCTGTGAGTTCATTGGCAACGTCAACATCTTCGAGACCGAAGTGGTGGACGACGCCGAAGGCCACGCGGTGCTGACTTGCAAGGACCTGGACCGCAACATCTACGTGGGCCACGGCATCAGTACCTCGGTGCAGGACAAATCGGTCACCTACGCCATCCGCCCGGAAAAACTGCTGGTCACCGCCGAGCAGCCGGACTGCGAGCACAACTGGTCCAGCGGCAAGGTCCATGACATCGCCTACCTGGGCGGCCATTCGGTGTTCTACGTCGAATTGCCGAGCGGCAAGCTGGTGCAGTCCTTTGTCGCCAACGCCGAGCGCCGGGGTCAGCGTCCGACCTGGGGCGACCAGGTATTCGTGTGGTGGGAAGACGACAGCGGCGTGGTGCTTCGCTCATGAACATGCGCAAATTCAAACGCCGACTCGACCGAATAACGCCCGGTGGCCGTCAACTGGTCATCGGGGTGCCTTTCATCTGGCTGTTCCTGTTCTTCATGCTGCCGTTCTTCATCGTCCTGAAGATCAGTTTTGCCGAAGCCGACGTGGCCATTCCGCCGTACACCGAGATCTACAGCTACATCGACCAGAAGCTGCAGGTGCTGCTCAACTTCAGTAACTATGTGCTGCTCAGCGAAGATGATCTGTACATCGCCGCCTACCTCGGCTCGCTGAAGATGGCCCTGATCAGCACCGTCTTGTGCCTGCTGATCGGCTACCCGATGGCCTACGCCATCGCCAAGGCCCGCCCGGACCTGCAAACGGTGCTCCTGCTGCTGATCATGATGCCGACCTGGACCGCGATCCTGATCCGCGTCTATGCGTGGATGGGCATCCTCAGCAACAACGGTCTGCTCAACGGCTTTTTGATGAGCATGGGCTGGATCAGCGAACCGCTGCAGATCCTCAACACCAACCTGGCGGTCTACATCGGCATCGTCTACTCGTACCTGCCGTTCATGATCCTGCCGCTCTACGCCAACCTGGTGAAGCATGACCCGAGCCTGCTGGAAGCGGCGTCCGACCTGGGGTCGAGCACCTTCAACAGTTTCTGGAAAATCACCGTGCCGCTGTCCAAGAACGGCATCATCGCCGGCTGCATGCTGGTATTCATCCCGGTGGTGGGCGAGTTCGTGATCCCGGAACTGCTGGGTGGCCCGGAAACCCTGATGATCGGCAAAGTGCTGTGGCAGGAATTCTTCAACAACCGTGACTGGCCGGTGGCGTCCGCGCTGGCAGTGGTGATGCTGGCGATCCTGATCGTGCCCATCATCCTGTTCAACCGCAGTCAGGCCAAAGAAATGGAGGGCAAGGAATGAAGCGCTTCAGTTTTTCAAGCCTGATGCTGGTGCTGGGTCTGCTGTTCATCTATGCGCCAATGCTGATCCTGGTGATTTACTCCTTCAACGCTTCGAAACTGGTGACGGTGTGGGGCGGCTGGTCGATCAAGTGGTACGTCGGTCTGCTGGACAACAGCCAGTTGATGGGCTCGGTGGTGCGCTCGCTGGAAATCGCCTGCTATACGGCGATCGCCGCGGTGGCCCTGGGTACACTGGCGGCCTTCGTGTTGACCCGTATTACTCATTTCAAGGGCCGCACGCTGTTCGGCGGCCTGGTCACCGCACCACTGGTGATGCCGGAAGTGATCACCGGTCTGTCGTTGTTGCTGCTGTTCGTGGCGATGGCGCAGATGATCGGCTGGCCCCAGGAGCGTGGCTTGGTCACGATCTGGATCGCCCACACCACGTTCTGCTCGGCCTATGTGGCGGTGGTGGTCTCGGCACGCTTGCGTGAACTGGACCTGTCCATCGAAGAAGCGGCCATGGACCTGGGGGCGCGGCCGTGGAAGGTGTTCTTCCTGATCACCATCCCGATGATCGCGCCATCGCTGGCGGCGGGGGGCATGATGTCGTTCGCCTTGTCGCTGGACGATCTGGTGCTGGCGAGTTTCGTCTCCGGCCCGGGCTCGACAACCTTGCCGATGGAAGTGTTCTCGGCGGTACGCCTGGGGGTCAAACCGGAAATCAATGCCGTGGCGAGCCTGATCCTGCTGGCCGTATCGTTGGTGACTTTCCTGGTCTGGTACTTCAGCCGCCGCGCCGAAGAAAACCGCAAGCGGGCGATCCAGCAAGCTATCGAAGAAAGCGCCGCCGACTCCTGGAAACAGCCAGACCCGCACCGGGCAGCCGCGCCGGTCTGACCGGACGAGTCACTGTGGGAGCAACTGTCTTGGATGGTTTATTTAGCCATCCTTTCCAGGGACAGCGAGGCTCCCACAGGTCTTTTTGTTGCTCACAAATCCGGGGGCAGGCCCAAGTCCAATGTGGGAGCGAGCCTGCTCGCGATAGCGGCGTAGCAGTCAATGAAGATCTCAGTGATCGCCTCTCACTTCTTCAACGCATCATGCGCTTCCAGCGCCCGCAGGGAGTAGATATACGCCGCGCCGGCATTCAGCGAAACCGCAGTGGCCAGGGTGGCGGCGATTTCTTCGCGGGTGGCGCCGGCCTTGATGGCCGCATCGGTATGCACGCCGATGCAGCCGTCACAGCGGGTCGTGATCGCCACGGCGATGGAGATCAGCTCCCGGGTCTTGGCATCCAGCACGTTGTTATCGGCCGCGGCTTCATCCAGGGCCATGTAGGCCTTGACCATTTTCGGATTGCTTTTGCCCAGGGCGCCGAAGGCACTTTTGATGGTGGGCAGCAGTTCGGACCAGTTGATGAACATGGGGTTGACTCCATAAAGAGGGGTAGTTGTTAAACCCTTCCAGTCTTGACCATAAATAACGCCCAAGCCTGTTAATTGATGAAAAGCGTTGCCCGTCATTGGGCTCAGGGTTCGGCCCCGACCGGCAGCAGCTTCAAGGTGCTGCGGGTATTGGCCATCACTTCTATTTCGGCCAGATGCGCCTGGTAGTACAGCCCTTCGATGTAAGACTCGGCCTGATCCGCGTAATGCGGGTCGAACGGCACGCCGCTTTGGCCGACGGGGTTGACGGTGACGCTGTGGGCCGGATCGGCGAAATCGATGATGCGCCGGGTGGAAGGGCCATAGGTCACTGGCCAGGGCGCCGGGCCGATTTTGGCCGAGAGGTTATTGGGCACTTCATGGGTGCCGGGTGCAGCAAAGGGGCCGACGTTGAAGATCCGGTCCAGCGGCTTTTGCAGGCCCAGTGGATGACCATGGGTGAGGGTGTGCGCCTTGCCCCATTGCCATTGGCTGGCATCGTCACCGAGGGTGGCCTTGAGGTGCGCCAGGCTCTTGCCCCAAGCGCTCATCACCGTGTCGACACGGGTCTCCTTGCCCGGGGTGGTGCGATCGTCCCACCAGGGTGAAACCTCTGATGCCGCCAGGCGTGGCAGCGCGGCGTCGATCACTCGGGTCGACAGCGCGGTTTCGAAGAGCTCGTCGCCCAATTCATCGTGCAGCGCGGCGTCGGCCAGGTTGAAGAGGAACTGGTTGAACAGTGTGGCGCTGATGGAGCCCAGCGGATAGTCGCCCTGCCATTGGGCCAGTTGCTCCACCCATTTGCGTTCCTGGGGGTCGCTGACCTCGTTACGCAGCACCGGTAGCAAAGGCGCGAGCAAGCGCCGGCCGTAGGGGGTGGTGGTGCCCAGTTGCAGTTCACGGGTGGTGTCGATGTCCCACTTGGCCTGTTTGTCGCCCAGTTGGAGGTTGAGTTTCTGGCCGCGGTCGGCAAGGTTGTAATAACCCGGAATTTCCATGCCGCTGGCCGATACCGGCTGGAAATTGGCGGACACGATGTAGCCTCGCGCCGGGTTTTCTTCCTGGGGGTTGCTGCTGAAGGGGTAGAAACCCTCCTTCTGCGCCTCTGCGCTGCCGCCATCGAGCATGAAACCGGGCTTCACGCCGGCCGGCCGCTTGGGCAATTGCGCCGCGGCCCACCAGCCGATATCGCCCTTGGCGTTGGCCCACACCACATTCAGCCCTGGCGCGTGGATCTTGGCTGACGCGCTGCGAGCCTTGGTCAGGGTGTCGGCGCGATTGAGCTGGTAGAAGGCTTCGAGGATCGGGTTGCGGCTTTCCAGGAACCCCCACCACATGGCGATGGGGGTCTTGCCGGCGTGGGCGCCGAGGGCGTCGTTGACGATCGGACCATGGGGCGACTGGCGCAGCTGCAGCGTCACCGGCGCCTGGCCCTTGACTGCGATCTGTTGTTCGCTGCGGGTCATGTCCACCCATTGGTCGCGATACCAGACCTGCTCGGGATTATCCGGGTTGACCCGTTCGACGATCAGGTCCAGGTCGTCGTTCTGGAACATCGTGACGCTCCAGCCGAAATCCTTGTTCATGCCCAGCGTCGCAAAGGGCATCAGCGCCTGGTAATGCCCGTAAAGCTCGAAACCCGGGGCCGACAGGTGCGCCTCGTACCACACCGACGGCGCGGAAAAGCGAATATGCGGGTCGCCCGCCAGCAACGGTTTGCCGCTGTGGGTGCGGCTGCCGGAGACCGCCCAGGCGTTGCTGCCTTCGAACTGCGGCAGGCCGTTTTCGGCCAGGGCCTGTTCACTGAGACGGGCCAGGGCGTTGAGGTCTTTCCAGTCGGCGGCGGCCAGGGGCAGGCCGCTCTTGCGAGTCTCGGCCAGCACGCCATTGGGCTGCCAGTCGAGGTCGAAAATGTTCAGGTAGTCGCTGCCCAGTTGATCGCGCACGTAAGTCAAAAGCGGCTCGGTGCGAAACGCGGCCGCAAAGCTGTAGGCCATGTAGCCGGCAATGCTCACGGTGTCCTCTGCGGTGAAAGGACGCTTGGGGATGCCCAGCACATCGAACTCCACCGGTCTGGCGTGGGTTTCCTGGTAGCGGTTGATGCCATCCAGGTACGCCTGCATCGCGATCCAGGCCGGGGACTGTGGGTCCTGTTCCGTCAGATAGGTCGCGGCGCGTTCGCGAATGCGCAGGCTGCGCATCAGTTTGTCGGTGTCGAGCAGCTTCGGCCCGAGTACCTCGGCCAGTTCGCCACGGGCGAGGCGGCGCATGATCTCCATTTGAAACAGCCGGTCCTGGGCATGGACATAACCCAGGGCGCGGTACAGGTCGGTTTCGTTTTCAGCACGGATATGCGGCACGCCGCGTTCGTCGTAGCGCACGGTCACCGAGCCTTGCAGACCTTGCAGCTGCACCGTGCCCTGGCGGGTGGGCTGCTTGCTGTAGAGGTAGCCGCCCGCGACGATGATGGCGGTGACGACCAATGACAGGAAGGCGATGAGGGTGCGTTTCATGCTAAATCCTTATTGAGTGACAGCGGTCCCATGGTTTCGCTGTTTATTCCCATGTTTAACATGCCGCCGGGTGTCTGCGTATCCTTGCTTGGGGGGTTTTCCCTGCGGCCTATTCTTTGGCGGATGTGTCCTGCCCCCACGGGCAATAACACCCTACCGCCAGCGTGTGGGTCGCATTCACCGCCCGGCCGCTGCTCAGGGCCTCGAGAATCGGCTCGATGAAGCTGTTGCTCGAATTGCAGGTCAGGCCTTCGCTGTAGGGGCCGAAGTACGCCAGTTTGCCGCTGCGATCCCAGATCGCTACTGCCGGACTGGCGGGAATCTGGCTTGAGCCGGGGAGCACCGAAAGCGGTTTGAGGCTGCTCAGCGTGGTCGGCAATTGGCCCTGACTGCCGGTTTTTTGGACTGCATAAAACTCGACACCTTGAGGGGCGTATTTCTCCACCAGCTCGGAAAGGTGCTGTTGGTTGCCGACGTTGCATGGGCAGGCGGGATCCCAGAAATGCACCAGACGGATCGGGCCAGGGCCGGCCAGGCCGGGGGGGAGGCGCAAAGGGTCGCCGGAAAATACCGCCGTGTGTTCACTGAACGCTCGCAGAAAGCGGCCCTGAAACCAGTCGTAGGCGATCCACAACACGGCGGCGCACCCGAGGGCAAGCAAGCTGGCAAGCAAGGTCGTTCGGTGGGACGGGCGCATGGAGTCGATCCTCTGAGGCCGCGTAGCTTGCCATGCCTGGCGCGACAGATGAATATCGCAGGCCTACAAAGTCTGTTTCGCGCGTTGCGCTTTTATGTGGAAATCCTATGCCCGTCAGTTTCGACCCCGATCACCTGCGTGCCAGCCTGCAACCTTTGGCTCAGTGGCAGCCGCTGTCTGCGCAGGCGCTGGCTTATCAGCGGTTCTACGGCCTGGATTTCCCCCACCGCACGTTGCGCAAGGGCCTGGGGCGTTTCGAGATAGACGGATATGAGTTGGTCGGTCAGGTCTGGTGGCCGGAAAAAGCGCTAGCGACGCTGTTTCTGTTCCACGGCTATTACGACCATATGGGGTTGTACCGGCACTTGATCGAGTGGGCGCTGGAGCAGAAATTCGCCGTGATCGCCTGCGACCTGCCGGGCCACGGCCTGTCCAGTGGCGAACGCGCCAGCATCGGTGATTTCGCCGAGTACCAGGCCACGTTGCAAGGCCTGCTGACCGAGGCCGGGACGCTGGAACTGCCGCAACCCTGGCATCTGTGCGGACAAAGCACCGGAGGGGCCATCGTGGTTGATCACGTGCTCAACCAGGGCCAGCACAGCCCGGCCCAAGGTCAGGTCATACTGCTGTCGCCCTTGGTGCGGCCGCGGGCCTGGGGCTGGTCGCGCCTGAGTTACTACTTGCTCAAACCCTTTGTAACCGGCATCGCCCGACGTTTCAGCGAGAACTCTACCGACCCGGACTTCCTGCCATTCCTGCAAGCCGACCCGTTGCAACCGCTGCGCCTGCCCACCGCGTGGGTCGGAGCGTTGGGGCAATGGATCAAGCGTATCGAAGTCGCCCCGAGCAGCCCGCGCCAGCCCTTGATCGTGCAGGGCCAGGCGGACATGACGGTGGATTGGGCGCATAACCTGCAAGTGTTGCGCAGCAAGTTCGATCGGCCCCAGGTTCTGATGTTGCCCGAAGGTCGGCATCACCTGGCGAATGAGGCGCTGGCGATGCGGCAGGAGATGTTTGGATTTCTGACGAAGCGGATGAGCCGGGTTCGGCGCTGACCGGGCTATTGCTATCGCGAGCAGGCTCGCTCCCACACTGGTTTTTCGACGATCACAAAATCTGAGTTCACTCAAACACCCTGTGGGAGCGAGCCTGCTCGCGATAACGGTGTCAGGGGCGCTGAAGATCTATCTATTGCCCGAGAGTCTGCCCCACCGCCAACCCCGCCCGAATCGCTGCCAAGGCCGCTTGATAATAAGCCTGGCCCTCAGCCGACTCGGCGAAGGTGGCGAACTCCTCCAGCTCGGTGTCCGTCAGGTCGCGGTAGACGTACAGCAGCGTGTTGTTCAAGTCCGCGCCGATCTGCTCCATCAGACGCTGGCGCTGACCGTTCAGCATGCCCTGGGCCTGGCCAGCACCCAGCAGGCCGGGGATCATCGAGCTCAGGCTGTCCGCCGCCACGCCGGCGATCGCCAGGCTGACTTCGGCGCCGGCCTCGCGGGCGGGCAGGGACTGGGCCAGATGGCCGATGATCAATAGGCGGTTGTCACTGACTTGCATCTTCGGCAGGCCCTTGGCGTTCTTCGCCAATTGGTCGCGACGGGTCGCCAGCAGCTCGGCTGCCACGACTTTGCGGCCCAGGGGCGACTGAAAAAAACTCAGGGCCGGGGCTGGGTCGGTGAGGTTCTTGCGCAATTGCGCCTCGGCCCGCTGGTCCATGGCCTGGGGGGCAAAGCGTTGATTGCTGTTGTTGACCAGTGCCTGGAACACTGCCGGTGGCAGGCTGCTCTGGTAACGCTGCTGCGCGGCGCTCAAGGCGTCATTGAAATGCGCCCGTTGTTCCGGCCAGCCGGCGACCTTGTACAACTGGTCGTAGCTGTCTGCCCAGGTGGGCAACGCACAGAACATCAACAATGAGAAAAGCAAACGGCGCATAGGGACTCCTGTCAGCAGCCGACTATTCTCCGTGGGGTGTGGGGACTTGTCGAGAATTCGTATCAAGTTCCTGCGCCTGCGCCATCAGGCGTGACAAACCCGCTGCGCGGCGCTGTCGGTTTTGCAGGCACAGGAATACTATGCGCGCCATGCAAATACCTTCTGATCACCCACTGCTGTTACGTATCGTCGACGACCTGGCCGAGCGCGGCTGGTCGCAGCAGAATATCTTCCTGCCGGACGCGCTGACCCGCGCCCTGGCAGCCGAATGTCGCCAGCGCGCCGCCGAAGGCGAACTGGCCCCGGCGGCGGTCGGGCGCGGGCCGTTTTCGGAGATTCGTGAAGGGATTCGGGGTGATCGTATCCAATGGATCGAGCCCGGTCAGGCGCAAGCGTGCGACCGTTACCTGGGCTTGATGGACAGCTTGCGGGAGGCGATCAATCGCGGGTTGTTCCTGGGGCTGGAGGATTTCGAAAGCCACTTCGCGCTGTACCCTCCTGGCGCCTTCTACCTCAAGCACGTCGACCGCTTTCGCGATGACGATCGACGCATGGTGTCGGCGGTGCTTTACCTCAACGACGCCTGGTTGCCGGAGCATGGCGGCCAGTTACGCATGTACCTGGACGATGGCGTGGAGCACGACGTGGTGCCCACCGGCGGTTGTCTGGTGGTGTTCCTGTCGGGGGACATCCCCCATGAAGTCCTGCCGGCGGCGCGAGATCGCCTGTCCTTGACCGGCTGGTTCCGGCGCCGCGGCACCGAGGTGTTCTGAGCATGGAAAAGATCCTCGTCAGCCGCTGCCTGCTCGGACATCGCGTGCGCTACGACGGCGGTGCCAGTGGCCCGTTCGATCAGCTTCAACGTTGGCTCGACGAAGGTCGGGTCGTGCCGCTGTGCCCGGAAGTCGCCGGCGGCTTGCCCACGCCTCGGGCGGCGGCAGAAATTCCCGGTGGGCAAGGCACGCAGGTGCTCGACGGCCAGGCGACGGTGATCACCACCGAGGGTGAAGACCTCAGTGAACAGTTTCTGTCCGGCGCGTATCAAGCGCTGGAGCGGGTGCGCGAACACGCTATCCGTATCGCCGTGCTCAAGGCCAACAGCCCGTCGTGCGGCAATCTGTTGACCTACGACGGCACGTTCAGCGGCGTGAAAGTGCCTGGCGAAGGCGTGACGGCGGCCTTGCTCAAACGTCATGGGGTGCAAGTGTTCAGTGAGTTGGAATTGGCAGAAGCTGCGGCGGCGCTCAGGGCCTTGACCGACGAATAAGCACCGGTAGCGACGCTCTCATCGCGGGCAAGCCTTGCTCCCACAAATCCCCTTGCCACAGGGGTTGTGTCATCTAGAGCTGCTCAGCCAGCTGCTCGATCTGTTCCTGGCGTTCCGATTGGCTCAACCGCGCCTGCGGATTAAGCGACGACCATTGCGGGTACGCTCTGGCCTTGTTCAGCGCTTCGGGCAGTTTGCCCTCGCGCCAGGTTTTATCCTGGGGTGTGGCGATGTGGATGCTGTCCATTGCCGCATGGCCGCGCTGGTTGAGGGCTTGCAACAGTTGCCGTTGGCGCAGGGCCAACAGGCGTAGCACACTGTCGTCCACTGTCAGCTCCCGCTGGCCCTTGAGCTTGCCCATCAACCTGTTCCCGTAGCTGCGGGCGGTTTGCAGGGCGCCACCGGCAATGGCGCCGGCCAGGGCGGCGGCGCCGAGGGTCAGACCGCCCACCAGCAAATCCACGCCGGCACCGGCCGCTGCGCCCGCGGCGATCCCACCACCCACACGTACACCCAGCTGTTTGAGGGTGTCGGGATTGAACAGGTCATCGCCCCAGCGGCCGTCAAGTAGAGGCAAATCGCTGGCCGCGGCGTCCTGGGGACGGAAGGCGTAGAGCTTGAGCAAGGCTTCGACGCAGCGCTGCTCCCGTTGACGCACGGCGTTGCGCAGCTCGCTGATGGCCTGTCGTTCCAGCTCGGCATCGCTGGCTACGCTGCGTCGGCAAGCGGCGCAATCGATCAGCAGTTCGGCGATCAAGCGCTGCGCGCTCTGCTGACGGGCCAGGCGTTGGGCCTGTTGATCGGCGACCAGTCGTTCCAGTTGCCCACGGGCGCTTTCCAGCAACAGCGCGAGGCTTTCATACAGGCGTCGCTCGCCATCCTCGGGCGGAGCGACGCTGTCGAAACGCACCAGAGCGTGCAGCCCCAACCGTGCCAGGGCTTCGCGCCAGTCGGGCTCGCGGTGGTTGGCGCTGCTGACGAAATTCAACACTGGCAGCAGCGGTTTGCCGCAACTGGCGAGCACTTGAAGCTCATCCCGGTACTTGGCCAGCACCGGCTCTCGCGCATCGATCACATAGAGTCCGGCATCGCTGGCGAGCAATTGTCGCAGCACTTTGGCTTCCTGTTCGAAGCGTTGTCGTGCCTCGCTGCCGTCCAGGAATCGCGCCAGGCGTGCCGGCCCGTCCAAGCGCTCACCGGGGCGCTCCAAGCGTTCGAGGTAGTCAAGCAGGGCGATGGCGTCTTCCAGGCCCGGCGTGTCGTACAGCTCCAGCAACGCTTCGCCGTCCACCGACAGGCGCGCGCCCTCGACGTGTCGGGTTGTGCTGGGGCGGTGGGACACTTCGCCGAAGCCGACGTCCCGGGTCAGTGTGCGCAGCAAGGAGGTTTTGCCCACATTGGTGTGGCCAACCACGGCCAGCTTCAGCGGCTTGGTGGGTTCAGTCATGGCCGGTCTCCAGCCAGTTCAAAGGCGCGGAGTCCGCGAAGGGCAATTGCAACTGTTGCAGCGCGTTGTGCCAATCGCCCAGGCGTTCAGCGTCCAGCGCTTGTCCGGGCGGTGCCTGCAACAACCAGATGCGGGTGGCGCTGGCGCTGCGGGCCAGCTCGGCGATCAGCGCCAGGCTGCCACGATCCGGTGAGCGTCGTGGGTCGCAGGCAATCGCCAGGCGCGCGGGAGGAAAGCGTGACAATTGTTCGAGGAGTTTGTGGCGCGATTCGCGGCTGTCGAGCACTCCGGCGTTTTTCACCGTGCCTGGCAGTTTCGGTGGCCAAGGCCGGTCGTCCAGTTCGATCGCCACCAGCAGCGCACCGTCGCTTTGCAGCGCGCCAACGTCACTTTCAATTTGATGCAATTGCGCGGGCGCGGCATCGCTGATGCCCAGGCGCTCGCTACTGGGCATTAGCCGCTCCCGCAGTTGGGCATAACCTGGCAGGTTCAAGTCCAGGCGCAGCGTGGCGCGGCCGCGACGCCAGCGCCACAGGCACACCAGCGCCAGACACAGGCGCGGCAACACGCCGTAGACCAGCGTCACGCCCACCAGCCAAGCGGCCCAGGCCTGGCGGGCGCTTTCGATATTCAGCGCGGCGTCGCCACTGGCGCGAATCATCTCTTCGGTTGGCCCGCTCAAACCCAGTAGGGCGGGCAGGGCGCCGAGGGCCTGGGTCATGACGACAAAGGTCTCACCGCCGAGAATGGTGGTTTCCCATACAAAACCGTAGCGCCGGGTGGCCATCAGCATCAGTACGATGACCAGCGCGCTGAGCATCGCCAGCAACCACAAACCATTGACCAGCGCACCGAGCGCCCAGCGATTGAGCTTGTGTCGTTGCAATAACAGCAGCAGGGCTGGCGCCAGTTGCGCAGCCTTGGCATCGCGGGCGAGTTTTTCGCTGAGCCACAACCACAGGCGCCCCAGCGCTGCACCTTGCTCACCCGCAAAGATCAGGCCCAGGGCCCAGCCGATAAGCAAGATCAGGTTCAACGCCAACAGGCTGCCCAGGGCCCAGAACACATTGACCGGCGTGCGTCCGTCGCCGAGTGCGGCAAAGCCCAGGCCAGCGCCACTGATGATGGCGAGTACAGCCATTATGATCAGCGCCAGGCGCGCCCCTTGCAGCCAGTGATGCAAGGCCTGGCTGAGCCCGTCGCGCTCGGCCAGCCAGCGGGCGCGGTGACGGATACGGCTGGATAAATCGCCACCCGCCGCGCGGGCCAGGCGATTGGCCTCCTGATCTTCGAGCGGGCCGGCGTGTTCTTCACGCAGACGTACCGTCTCGGTCAACCAGAGGTCGTACAGTTCAGTCAGAGGCTCAGACACAGGCGCTTCCGTCGCAAATGAGGGTTGAGCATAACCGCTGTGGCCTCTGGTATCCTCGCCGGCATGAAAAAAACACTCCCTTTAAGCCTGATCGCAGCCCTCGGTGAAAACCGTGTGATCGGCGTCGACAACAGCATGCCCTGGCACTTGCCGGGGGACTTTAAATACTTCAAGGCTACCACCTTGGGCAAGCCCATCATCATGGGCCGCAAGACCTGGGACTCCCTGGGGAGGCCGCTGCCGGGGCGCTTGAACATCGTGGTCAGTCGTCAGCCTGGCCTCTTGCTGGAGGGCGCGGAAGTCTTTTCCACGCTGGAGGCAGCGGTGGAACGGGCCGAGGCGTGGGCGTTGCAGCAGGGTGTCGACGAACTGATGTTGATCGGCGGCGCCCAGCTGTACGCCCAGGCCCTGGAGCAGGCGGACCGACTGTACCTGACCCGTGTGGCGCTGAGCCCGGATGGCGATGCCTGGTTTCCGGCGTTCGATTCGAGCCAGTGGAAACAGGTATCGAACCAGCCGAACCCGGCCGAGGGTGACAAGCCGGCCTACAGCTTTGAGGTTTGGGAAAAGCTGTAAGCCATGTGGGAGCAATCAAGCCTGCACCAACTCCCCATGCTCCTCGGCATCCAGCAAAGTCTTGTCGGTCTGCTGCATCACCTGGCTGGTGATCGCCCCGGCAGTGATCGAACCGCTGACGTTCAACGCTGTGCGGCCCATGTCGATCAGTGGCTCGACGGAAATCAGCAGCGCCACCAGTGAAACCGGCAAGCCCATGGCCGGCAGCACGATTAGCGCGGCAAATGTCGCGCCTCCACCGACACCGGCCACCCCGGCCGAGCTCAAGGTCACGATCGCTACCAGCGTCGCGAGCCACACCGGATCCAGCGGGTTGATGCCCACGGTCGGCGCGACCATCACCGCCAGCATGGCCGGGTAGAGGCCGGCGCAGCCGTTCTGGCCGATGGTGGCGCCGAACGACGCGCTGAAGCTGGCAATGGCCCGTGGAATGCCGAGGCGGCTGGTCTGGGCTTCGATACTCAGCGGGATGGTCGCGGCGCTGGAACGGCTGGTGAAGGCGAAGGTCAGGACCGGCCATATCTTGCGGAAAAAGCGTAGCGGGTTGATCCCAGCGGCGGACACCAGCAGACCGTGAACCACGAACATCAGGCCCAGTCCCAGGTATGACACCACCACGAAACTGCCAAGCTTGATGATGTCCTGGACGTTGGAGCCGGCCACCACTTTGGTCATCAGCGCCAGCACGCCGTACGGGGTCAGCTTCATCACCAGCCGCACCAAACGTGTCACCCAGCTTTGCAGGGTGTCGATGGCATTGATCACTTTCTGACCTTTTTCCACGTCATCCTTGAGCAATTGCAGTGCCGCGACACCCAGGAAGGCCGCGAATATCACCACGCTGATGATCGAGGTCGGCTTGGCCCGGGCCAGGTCGGCAAAGGGGTTCTGCGGAACGAACGAGAGCAGCAGTTGCGGGATATTCAGGTCTGCGACCTTGCCGGCATAGTCGCTCTGGATCACCTGCAGGCGTGCGATTTCCTGGGTGCCGGCCACCAGGCCTTCGGCGGTGAGACCGAACAGGTTGGTCAGGCCGATACCGATAAGGGCGGCGATGGCGGTGGTGAACAGCAGTGTGCCGATGGTCAGGAAGCTGATCTTGCCCAGGGATGAGGCGTTATGCAGGCGCGCTACCGCGCTGAGAATTGAAGCGAAGACCAGCGGAATCACGATCATTTGCAGCAACTGCACATAGCCGTTGCCCACCAGGTCAAACCAGCCGATCGAGGCTTTCAACACCGGGTTGCCGGCGCCGTAAATCGTGTGCAGGACGGTGCCGAACACCACGCCCAGCACCAGTGCCAGAAGGACTTTTTTGGCCAGGCTCCAGGTGCTGTGACGGGTTTGCGCCAGACCAAACAGCAAGGCGAGGAACACCAGCAGATTGAGGATCAGCGGCAGATTCATCAAAAAAACTCCGATAGGATTTGTGCCAGTCGCCTGAAGCCGCGACTGCGAGGCGGGAAGCCTAACAGCCTGATATCTAATGAATTAATAATAAAAAGGTATGTAGATTGTCGTTTATGGAATAAGGCAATGACGTTTATGGGCATGCCGCTGGCGGTATCAAGACGCAAGCGGTCGCGGGCAGGAGAGAAACGTCACAAGCATTTGTTAGCGTCGAGTTCTTTGAACCTTGGAGAAACGCCGATGAAGCTTGCACCTCACCTTCTCGTTGTCGCCATGGGCCTGGGCCTCGTTGGCCAGGCGCTCGCCACTGAGCTCAAGCACTGGCCAGCGGAACAGGCCAAGGCGCTGGACGCGATGATCGCGGCCAACGCCAACAAAGGTAACTACGCGGTGTTCGACATGGACAACACCAGTTACCGCTACGACCTAGAAGAGTCCTTGCTGCCGTTCATGGAGAACAAGGGCCTCATCACCCGCGAAACCCTCGACCCATCCTTGAAGCTGATGCCGTTCAAAGACACGGCCGAACACAAGGAAAGCCTGTTCAGCTACTACTACCGTTTGTGCGAAGTGGACGACATGGTCTGCTACCCCTGGGTCGCCCAGGTGTTTTCCGGCTTTACCCTCAAAGAACTCAAAGGCTACGTTGACGAATTGATGGCTTCTGGCAAGCCGGTCCCGACCACGTATTACGACGGCGACAAGGTGGTCAACTACAACGTCAACCCGCCGAAGATTTTCACCGGTCAGGTCGAGCTGTACAACAAACTGATGGAAAACGGCATCGAGGTCTATGTCATGACCGCGGCTTCGGAAGAATTGGTGCGCATGGTCGCCGCCGATCCGAAGTACGGCTACAACCTCAAGCCGCAGAACATCATCGGCGTGACCACGTTGCTCAAGGATCGCAAGACCGGCGAACTGACCACCGCCCGCAAGCAGATCACCAATGGCAAATATGACGAGAAGGCCAACCTGAGCCTTGAGTACACACCGTATCTGTGGACTCCGGCGACCTGGATGGCCGGCAAGCACGCGGCAATCCTGACGTACATCGACGAATGGAAAAAACCGGTGCTTGTGGCTGGCGACACCCCCAGCAGCGACGGCTACATGCTGTTCCACGATGTGAATGTGGCCAAGGGTGGCATTCACCTGTGGGTCAACCGCAAGGACAAGTACATGGACCAGATCAACGGCATGATGGCCAAGCACGCCGCGGCCCAGGCCAAGGAAGGGCTGCCAGTGACGGCGGACAAGAACTGGGTGATCGTCAAGCCGGAAGATATCCAGTAAACCCTGTGGGAGCGAGCCTGCTCGCGATGACGGCGGCACATTCAACATCGATTCCGACTGACACACCGCCTTCGCAAGCAGGCTCGCACAGTTGATCATCGATGGTTTGTTTCACTGCAAAAAAAATGCCCCACCTTGAGTGGGGCATTTTTATTGCTGTTTATGGACGCTTACAACCCGTCGAGCATCGCCTTGTTACGCACCGCGCCCTTGTCGGCGCTGGTGGCGAGCAGGGCATAGGCCTTGAGGGCGGTGGTGACTTTGCGCGGACGCACTTCCACCGGCTTCCAGCCTTTGTTGTCCTGTTCAACACGGCGTCCGGCCAGTTCTTCATCGCTGATCAGCAGGTTGATCGAGCGGTTCGGAATGTCGATCAGGACTTTGTCGCCGTCGCGCACCAGGCCGATGGCGCCGCCAGCAGCGGCTTCCGGTGAAGCGTGGCCGATGGACAGGCCCGAGGTGCCGCCGGAGAAACGGCCATCGGTCAGCAGTGCGCAGTCTTTGCCCAGTCCTTTGGACTTCAGGTAGGACGTGGGGTAAAGCATTTCCTGCATGCCCGGACCACCTTTTGGCCCTTCGTAGCGGATGATCACGATATCGCCGGCCTTCACTTCGTCGGCGAGGATCCCGCGCACGGCGCTGTCCTGGCTTTCGAAAATCTTGGCGTTGCCTTCGAACACATGGATCGATTCGTCGACGCCGGCGGTTTTCACCACGCAGCCATCCAGAGCGATGTTGCCGTACAGCACAGCCAGGCCACCTTCTTTGGAGTACGCGTGCTCGACGCTGCGGATGCAGCCGTTTTCACGGTCATCGTCCAGGGTTTCCCAACGAGTCGATTGGCTGAACGCCGTTTGCGTTGGAATGCCTGCCGGGCCGGCCTTGAAGAAATGATGCACGGCTTCGTCGGTGGTCTGGGTGATGTCCCACTTGGCGATGGCCTCGGCCATGGTTTTGCTGTGTACGGTCGGCAGGTCGGTGTGCAACAGGCCACCACGGGCCAGGGAGCCGAGGATGCTGAAGATCCCGCCAGCGCGGTGCACGTCTTCCATGTGGTACTTCTGGATGTTCGGCGCGACCTTGCACAGCTGCGGCACGTGACGGGACAGACGGTCGATGTCGCGCAGGTCGAAATCGATCTCGGCTTCCTGGGCGGCGGCCAGCAAATGCAGGATGGTGTTGGTGGAGCCGCCCATGGCGATGTCCAGGGTCATGGCGTTTTCGAACGCCTTGAAGTTGGCGATGTTGCGCGGCAGCACCGACTCGTCATCCTCGCCGTAGTAACGCTTGCACAGCTCGACGATGGTCCGGCCGGCCTGCAGGAACAGCTGTTCGCGATCGCTGTGGGTGGCGAGGGTCGAACCGTTGCCCGGCAGGGCCAGGCCAAGGGCTTCGGTCAGGCAGTTCATCGAGTTGGCGGTGAACATGCCGGAGCACGAACCGCAGGTCGGACAGGCGCTGCGCTCATACTCCGCGACCTTTTCGTCGGAAGCGCTGGAGTCGGCGGCGATCACCATGGCGTCGACCAGGTCAAGGCCATGGCTGGCGAGCTTGGTCTTGCCGGCTTCCATCGGGCCGCCGGAAACGAAGATCACCGGGATGTTCAGGCGCAAGGCCGCCATGAGCATGCCGGGGGTGATCTTGTCGCAGTTGGAAATGCACACGATGGCGTCGGCGCAATGGGCATTGACCATGTATTCGACGGAGTCGGCGATGATCTCGCGACTGGGCAGCGAATAAAGCATGCCGTCGTGGCCCATGGCGATACCGTCATCCACGGCAATGGTGTTGAACTCTTTGGCTACGCCACCCGCGCGTTCGATTTCCCGGGCAACCAGTTGGCCCAGGTCCTTGAGGTGAACATGGCCTGGCACGAACTGGGTGAAGGAGTTGGCAATGGCGATGATCGGCTTCTTGAAGTCGTCATCCTTCATCCCCGTGGCGCGCCACAATGCACGGGCGCCGGCCATGTTGCGGCCATGGGTGGATGTTTTCGAGCGGTAATCAGGCATGGAGCACTCCGGGCGGCAAATCAGGTACGTATCAGGTATCAATGGGAAGTGAGCTTCTGTTGACGTCTGGAACACCCGGGTTTGGCCGTGTGTCCGGAAGTGGCCGATGACTTTGCAGGATCGCTGCGCGCCTCAGCATGAGCTCATAAACCCGCCGGGGATGAATGGCGATGAATGTCGCGATTCTACACCCCTGGCGTCAGGATGAAATGACGCAAAGCGCTGATCGGGTGCCAATGTCGTGCTCGGGATGACGACTGGCGATGTTCAACCCGTCAACAGCGTCCTGTGACGATGCCGAAGCAGACCATTGAGTGCCAGCCCCAGGAGGCTGAGCAACATCAGGCATAGAGCCAGGGTGGTTTGCAGGTCCAGCGGCGTGAGGCTGAGCGCAGCGCTGGTCAAACCGCCGACAATGAAGATCAGCACGCTGCCTGCCGAGGCCGATGTACCGGCTTGCTCGGGGAAGATATTCATCGCCCGGGTGTGGGCCGCCGCACGAGCAATGGTCGTTCCGGCGGTGCACACGATCATGGGCAGCAGCAGCGTGGTGACCGACAAGCCCAGATGGCTGGAGAGCCCAAGCATCAACACTCCCGCCGTCAGGATCAGGCACAGCCCCGTGAGGATTTGCGTCTGTGGGTCGATCCGGTTGCTCAGCACGGTCGCGACCGCTCCACCGCCGATATAGGCCAGCCCGTAGCCCAGCAACGTCAGCGAAAATGCCTGCGGCGACAGTTGTAGCTGGTCAATGAAAACCAGCGGTGAGATGACGATGAACGAGAAATGGCAGGAAAAAGCCAATGCTGACGTCAGCCAGTAGGCCATGAAGTTGAAGTCACTGCATACCGTCCGGTAGGACGCGATGAAGTCCGGGCGCCTGGGTTGGCTATCCGCTGGCAAAGGCTTGAGTAGAAGACTGGCGCTCAAGAACACACTGACAGCCAGGGCAATGAATACCAGGAAGCTGCCGCGCCAGCCCATCCAGCTTTGCAGTCCGGTGCCGGCCAAGGGCGAAACGGAAATGAAAATGCCGCCGCAGGTGACCAGGAAAATCCGTAATCGCTGCTGCTCCTGACCTGTAAACAGGTCCTGGATCAGTGCCTGAGAGAGCACGAAACAACCGCATCCCACGGCTTGGATGACCCGGAAAAGCAGGAAGGACCAGTAGTCATTGGCAACGACGCACCCGGTCGCGCCAACGGCCGAGACGATGATCCCGATCAGCAGCAGGTTCTTTCGTCCCATGGCGTCGGAAAGCGGGCCGACCAGCAGTTGGGACACTGCGATCCCCACTGCGAACAGGCTGACAGACAGGGCGATATCGGGCGATGGACGCTCAAAGTGTGCGGACAGCGCCGGAAACGAAGGCAGCACGACATCGATGGGGAATACGCCGAGCAAGGTCAGCATCAACAATAAGCCGACAGTGGCCGCTTTGCGTGTGGCGAGATCATGAGTGTCAGCCATCGATAAACCCCGCCTGGAAGAACATCTGCTGATTGGGGTCGTCATCGAAGAAACCTGCCTGCTGCATGGCTGTGAAGGTCGAGACTGCCCCCGAGCGAACTCGCTGGGCGTGAGCGTCCGGTTGCAGGATGTTTGCAACGATCTTCAACGCGTCCTGTTCGTCAAAGCCGACGCTGGCGAGGCTGCGCGTTAACCAAGGGATGTCGGGCTCGAAGTAAAGGCCGATGATGTCCAGCAGCAGCCTTGCGGCCAGAGCACGCTGGTCAGGGGCCAGGGCGGACCACAGATACTGGAACACCTCGCTGAAATAGCGACTATGGCGTGCCTCGTCCTCGAGATGATTCCTGAGCATCTGGTAAACCGTGGAGACCAAGGTCTCGCGGGTAATGGCCAGCAGCTCCTTGGCGATGATCGTTTCGGAAACGAACCCCAGCAGAAACCACGCCAGAGGGCGATCCGGGGGGCTTGTGGCTTCGATCACGCCCAGCAGGCGGTCGATGCGCCTGGGGAGCGAGCGGTCGCGGATGTCGTACAGGGCGACGATCTGTTCGGCCACTTCATTGGAAAACAGTGCGTGGTAACCCTCGTCGGTGTAGAGCTGCAGGGCGGCGGTTTTCATCTGGCTGGGGATGGGTACGCTCAGTTCGCCATGGACGATGGTTTCCACTGCGCGATTGACCACTCGGTGTTCGAGTAAGGTGGTGTAGTCGAGGAAGTACACCAGGTGATTGGCCGCCAGGCGTTGGGCAATGGCGCGTCCCGCCTTATTGATCAGCGGATGTTCGATATAGGGTATGAAGGCTGGCGCAAACCAGTCGCGACTGGCGAGTTGATGCTCCAGATCGTCGGGTAGGCGGTAGTGGTTTTTGCGCACGCGCACCGCAGCTTTTTTATCCCAGTCGCCCAAGGTGTAGCGCGGCCTCTGAGTGAAGGTCGGGTCGCTCATGATGCAGAGTCCTGGCCATTGACCAGCGCCATCAGCGCCTGGCAGTGGACCTGCCCATCGCCATGACCGCAGCCGACAAAAAACAACGGCTGTTCGGGAGTGTCTTCAAGGTCAAGCAGCCGTTCTACCTGACGGTCGCTCAATGCCCCGGTCAGCCAGGTCTTGAGGTCTAGCGCAGTCGCCACCATCAAAAAGGTCTGGGACACGTGGCCCGTTTCGACAAACGCCATTCGATAGGCGCGCGAGTGTTCGTACTTCCACCAGAGCTTGTCGAAGCGCGAAGTGATGAATAGCCCGAATGGCAACGGATTGATGAAGTGCTGTCCGGCTAACAATTGCCCCAGCGGTTCATCCGGAAGTGACCGGATCAGGCTCAAGGCATGTTCGGCCGGATGGTAGGCGTAGATTCCCGGCTCCAGCCCGGCCACGTGACGCACGTACAGGTAACCTTCGCAGGCATTCAGGCCGCCGCCCGAGGGGCTACTGCGTCGCGCGCCCAGCGTTTCGGGATGACCGGTCTCGTGAGCCAAAGGGCGCTCGTTCAGGTAACCCAGGGTCAGGTAGAGGAGGGTGCTGACCTGCTCGATTGAAATGGCTTGTTCGCTGAATGAGCGAGAGGTGCTTCGACTGACAAGCGTCTGCCCCAGCGAAACGTCCTCGATGTCGACCAGGGAGCAGGGCGTCAAGGCAATCCGGTCAACCGGGCACGGTTTTATGCGGCAGGCCGGCGGCGGTGATGATAGAACCTCTTGGCAATGCTGCAGGTACAGGGTTGCCCATTCCTCGACATTTTGGGGAACACTTTCGCAAGGAATATTTTTTGTGCCGATATGAAATATTCTGGATAACTCGTCCCATCGCCATTCGAGGGCTTCTTTGGGTTCTGCAGTCAATATGCCGGCATTCAGGAATTCAATGTCGATGGGGTTGCAAGTGTCGAAGTGTGAAGGGTTGTGAATAAGTTGTGCCAGTCGCGTTGAATAATGCAGATCGAGCTCGAACTGAGTGTGCTGCTCATAGTTCCATACAATCTGGTGCGGCGGGCGCGCAAGTATGAAAACACACGGATTTATATGCATTAAGGTTTTCCGCTGAGGGGGCGAGCATGGATGGGCTGAGGCGCCGGCACTCCTCAGCTCCACCCTTTACTTACTTAGCGGCCTGTTGGAACAATCAGGCCGGCCAGGTTTGCGATCTTGTTAGCTTCCAGATTGATTGCTTTCATGATACAGCTCCTTTTTTGAATAAGAGGTTTGAATAAATGTTGTTTTTTTCGAGGGTCATCACTTGCGAAGTGACAGTTCAATCATAGTTTTTAATGAGTGCTTGGCAAGCAGATATTGAGTAGGAAAGTTCCAGTAATAATGTGGGATGACTCATACAAAAAGTTATTTTGTAGGCTTTTGCTTAAGCGCTCGGTAACTTTTCACACGTGCAAAAAAAAACGCAGCCAGGGCTGCGTTTAATAAGGGTCAGCAAATGATTCAGCTGTTGGGCAGCAACCGGCAGGTGATGCTCTTGATGTAGCGGGTCTCGGCGATGGCAGGGTGTACCGGATGGTCCGGTCCCTGGCCCCCGCGTTCGAGCAGCTGGATGTTGCGGTCCAGGTGCCGGGCGCTGGTCAGCAGGATGTTTTGCAGGTCGTCTTCGGGCAGGTGCATCGAGCACGAAGCGCTGACCAGGATGCCATCCTTGCTGAGCAGGCGCATGGCCTGTTCGTTGAGGCGGCGATAGGCGCCTTCACCATTTTTCAGGTCTTTCTTGCGCTTGATGAACGCTGGCGGGTCGGCAACGATGACGTCGAAACGCTCTTCACTGGCCTTGAGTTCTTTCAGGGCTTCGAACACGTCGCCTTCAATGCAGGTCAGCTTTTCGGCAAAGCCATTCAACGCCGCGTTGCGCTCTACGCCATCGAGGGCGAAGGCCGAGGCGTCGACGCAGAATACTTCGCTGGCACCGAACGCCGCGGCCTGCACGCCCCAACCGCCGATGTAGCTGAACAGATCCAGTACGCGCTTGCCCTTGGCATACGGCGCCAGGCGTGCGCGGTTCATGCGGTGGTCGTAGAACCAGCCGGTTTTCTGACCTGCCATGACTGGAGCTTCGAACTTCACGCCGTTCTCTTCCAGGGCGACCCACTCCGGTACGAGGCCGAACACGGTCTCGACGTAGCGGTTCAGGCCTTCGGCATCGCGGGCGGCGGAATCGTTCTTGAACAGGATGCCGCTGGGCTTGAGCACCTGGGTCAGGGCGGCGATCACGTCGTCCTTGTGGGCTTCCATGGTGGCGGAGGCGATCTGCACCACCAGGATGTCGCCGAAACGGTCGACTACAAGGCCAGGCAGCAGGTCGGAGTCGCCGTAGACCAGGCGATAGAACGGCTTGTCGAACAAGCGCTCACGCAACGACAGCGCCACGTTGAGACGATGCACCAGCAGGGATTTGTCCAGCGGCAGCTTCACGTCACGGGACAGCAGGCGGGCGCAGATCAGGTTGTTGGGGCTCATCGCGACGATGCCCAACGGCTTGCCGCCAGCGGCTTCGAGGATGGCCTGGTCGCCGGCCTTGAAGCCGTGCAGCGGGGTAGCGGCTACATCGATTTCGTTGCTGTAGACCCACAGATGGCCGGCGCGCAGGCGACGGTCGGCGTTGGCTTTGAGGCGCAGGCTGGGCAGGGACATGACGTCGCTCCGGAAAAAAGAGCGGGAGTATAGCGTGTTGCGGCCTGTGCGGGGCTTGTGATGGACATGTGGCGCGATTTGCCCGACGGTGTATCGGATCCATCTTTAAGGGTTAGAATCGCCGCCTGACCCAGAGTGTATGCCCATGTCCCAAGAGCTTTCCGCCGAACAGATCCAACAGTCCCTGCAAGGCATCAGTGTGCCGCCCCAGCCGCAGATCATGGTGGATCTGCAGATGGAGCAGTACATGCCTGATCCGGACCTGGAGACCATTGCCAAGCTGATCTCCCATGACCCGGGCCTCTCGGGTGCCTTGCTCAAGATCGTCAATTCGCCGTACTACGGCCTGCGCAACAAGATCACTTCGATCCAGCGCGCGGTGAACCTGCTGGGCAGCCGTTCGATCATCAACCTGATCAACGCGCAGTCGATCAAGGGCGAGCTGCACGATGATGCCATCGTCACCCTCAATCGCTTCTGGGATACGGCCCAGGACGTGGCGATGACCTGCCTGACCCTGGCCAAGCGCGTCGGTCTGGAAAACGGTGATGAAGCCTACGCCTTGGGGCTGTTCCATGATTGCGGCGTGCCGTTGATGCTCAAGCAGTTCCCCAACTACATGAGTGTGCTGGAGCAGGCCTACGCCAATGCCAGCGCCGAGTGCCGGGTGGTGGACACCGAGAACCGCGAATTCAACACCAACCATGCGGTGGTCGGGTACTACACTTCCAAATCCTGGCGCCTGCCGGACCATGTCAGTCAGGCCATCGCCAACCATCACAACGCCCTGGCGATTTTCAGCGATGAGACGTCACGCAACAACAGTCAGCTGAAAAACCTGCTGGCGATCCTGAAGATGTCCGAAAACATCTGCTCATCGCACCGGGTCCTGGGCAATCAGCCGGTCGATCATGAGTGGGCCTGTGTCGGCGCTCTGGTGCTCGATTACATCGGTTTGTCGGAATACGATTTCCAGACCCAGAAGCAGGAAATTCGCGACCTCGCCACGCGCTAAGCATCGAAAACCAGCACCAGGCCTTCGCCTTATTCGAGAACCCCCATGCCAGAACTGCCGGAAGTCGAAACCACCCGCCGCGGAATTGCTCCCCACCTGGAAGGGCAGCGTGTCAGCCGTGTGGTCGTACGCGACCGGCGCTTGCGCTGGCCGATCCCCGAAGACCTTGATGTGCGACTGTCGGGTCAGCGGATCGTGCTGGTGGAGCGGCGGGCCAAGTACCTGCTGATCAACGCCGAAGTCGGCACCTTGATCAGCCACTTGGGCATGTCCGGTAACCTGCGCTTGGTGGAAGTCGGCATGCCTGCCGCCAAACATGAGCATGTGGACATCGAACTGGAATCCGGCCTGGCCTTGCGCTACACCGACCCGCGCCGCTTCGGGGCGATGCTCTGGAGCCTCGACCCGCTCAACCACGAATTGCTGATTCGCCTCGGGCCGGAACCGTTGACCGATCTATTCGATGGCGAGCGTCTGTTCCAGCTTTCCCGAGGACGCTCCATGGCGGTCAAGCCGTTCATCATGGATAACGCGGTGGTGGTGGGGGTGGGCAATATCTATGCGACCGAAGCGCTGTTCGCCGCCGGGATCGACCCACGCCGCGAAGCCGGGGGCATTTCCCGGGCGCGCTATCTGAAACTGGCGATCGAGATCAAACGCATCCTTGCCCATGCCATCGAGCGCGGCGGTACGACGCTACGTGATTTCATCGGGGGAGACGGCCAGCCGGGTTACTTCCAGCAGGAACTCTTCGTGTATGGCCGGGGCGGCGAGTCATGTAAGGTCTGCGGTACGGGGCTGCGGGAGATTCGCCTGGGCCAGCGCGCCAGCGTCTGGTGCCCACGCTGTCAGAGCTGATCCGTCCTGCGGTCTATAGTCCTATAGTCAGTTGTCACACTGCCTAGCCGAAGGATCGCCCGATGAATCTGCTCCGACCTGTCGTTCTCGCGCTGCTGTTGTGTCTCGGTTTGCCTGCCCAGGCGAACAGCGGCAGCGGCGACCCGCGCTACACCATCCAGAATCCGCCGGCCTACGCCATGATCGGCGACCTGCTGATCGCCCGTCCGCTGCTGCTCGCCGCCACCGTGATCGGTGCCGGGGCATTTGTGGTGTCGTTACCCTTTACGGCGTTGGGCGGTGGCGTCGGCGATGCGGGGAAGGCGTTGGTGGTGGACCCGGCGAAGGCGACGTTTGTGCGGTGCCTGGGGTGTGTTGGGGAGGGGTTTGAGCAGGAGTGATGTCGCTGTGGCTGCTGGCCTCATCGCGAGCAGGCTCGCTCCCACAAGGGATTTTGCTTAAGACATGAATGGTGTCGCCACCACAGAACCCTGTGGGAGCGAGCCTGCTCGCGATGAGGCCGGCACAGGCCCTACAAAACTACCTGGCTCAAACCTTGCCAGTAATCTTGCGATATTTCGCCATCAACTGTTCTTCCGTTTCCGGATGGGCCTCGTCCAGCGGAATGCAATCTACCGGGCAGACCTGTTGGCACTGAGGTTCGTCGTAATGGCCGACGCACTGGGTGCACAGGTTCGGGTCGATGACGTAGATCTCTTCGCCTTGGGAGATGGCCTCGTTCGGGCACTCGGGTTCGCAGACGTCGCAATTGATGCAGTCGTCGGTGATGATCAGGGACATGCAGGCTCCTGCCGGGGCGTTGGGCCCGGGCATCTGAAAAACGTATGTGCGCAATTGTGCCGCATTGGCGAGCGCAGTGCACGCGGGCGCGATGGACTGCGCTGTGCCGGCTGCGAAGCGGACCGCAGCCAGCGGGTTATTTCTTGAAGCGCAGGGTCAACGCATCGGCCACGGCCGGGTGGACGAACTTGGTGATATCGCCGCCCAACGCCGCAATTTCCCGCACCAGGGTCGAGGAAATGAAGGAGTAGCGCTCCGACGGCGTCAGGAACAGGCTTTCGACGTCCGGCGCCAACTGGCGGTTCATGTTGGCCAGTTGGAACTCGTATTCGAAGTCCGAGACCGCACGCAGGCCACGCAGGAACACATTGGCGTTCTTTTCCTTGGCAAAGTGCGCCAGCAGCGTCGAGAAGCCGACCACTTCCACGTTGGGCAGATGTTTGGTGACCTCGCGGGCCAGCTCCACACGTTGCTCCAGCGGGAACAGCGGGTTTTTCTTCGGGCTGGCGGCGACGGCGATGATCACATGGTCGAACAGGCGCGAGGCGCGTTCGACCAGATCGCCATGGCCCTTGGTAATAGGGTCGAAGGTACCTGGGTACAACACTCGGTTCATCGCGTCGTCCTGGCGGGTGTCCGTTGGGGAGTCGGATGGTATCGCAGCCTACTCGGTCGGCCAAGTCGGCTGTAAGGTAAGTAAGCACTATAGACAGTGCGAATAATCCGCCAACTCATGGGTTTTTCAAGCGATCGGCCAAGGATGTGGCCAATTGTGCCGTCAGCCCATACACCGATAATTGCGGATTGGCGCCAATGCTGGTGGGGAACAGCGAGCCGTCATGGATGGAAAGATTACTCAATTGATGATGGCGCCCAAGGCTGTCGGTGACGGCGCTTTTCGGATCTTCGCCCATGGCGCAACCACCCATCACATGGGCGCTGCCCAGGCGCGTGCGGTACAAGGCCAGGTCCAGGCCGTCGATCAGCGTACGGGCCTGGGCCAGGGTTTTCACGTAACGGGCGTCACTGTGCATTGGCATGACCGCCCTGGCGCCGCCGGCAAACTGAATCTCGGCCATGCTGTGAAACGCCCGGCGCAAACCGTCCCAGGCATAAGGAGACACCGCATAGTCGAGCACAGGAGTGCCATCGCTGCGCAACTGAACGTTGCCGCCGCTGCTGTCGGGGTGAAAACCATCGCGCAACAGCGCCAGCATGGCGTGGGTGTGGGGCAGTTGCGCCATATGCTCGGCGTTCTCGCTGCCAAACCCGCCCAGTAGCGCGGCGGCGAGGGCCGGGTGCAGGGGCGGAACTTCCAGTTTGTAGGACATCTTGCCGGTGGCGCCGTCCTGCCACTGGAAATGATCTGAATAAATCGATTGTGGTGCGCCGTAGAACGGATTGATCACCTCGTCGAATTGCCCGGCCGACATGTTCACCAGGTGCAGGAAGGTGCGTTTACCCAGGCGTCCGTGCGGGTCGGGCGCTTCGGAGCGCAACAGCAAGGCCGGACTGTTGATGCTGCCGCCGGCCAGTACGTAGTGCCGCGCCTTGACCGTGACGTGCCGTCCTGTCGGTGCCACACAACGTTCGTCCATGGCCAGGCATTCGAGGCCGACAACCGCATCGTTTTTGATCATCAGCCGTTCGGCCCGTGCCAGGTAAAGCAGCGCGCCGCCCTTGTCCAGCGTGGCCGGAATGGTGGTGACCAGCATCGACTGCTTGGCGTTGGTCGGGCAGCCCATGCCGCAATAACCCAGGTTCCAGCAACCGCGCACATTGCGCGGGATGACGTGCCAGCTATAGCCCAGTTGTTCACAGCCTTTGCGGATCACGTCGTTGTTGGCATTGGGCGGAACCGACCAGGGTGCTACTCCCAGGCGCTGTTCCATTTTTTCGAACCAGGGCGCCATTTCCTCGGGGCTGTGGCCCTTGACGTTGTGCTCGGTGGCCCAGTGATCCAGGGTCTGATCGGGCGTGCGGAAACAGGAGGTCCAGTTGATCAATGTCGTGCCACCCACCGCGCGACCCTGAAGAATGGTGATGGCGCCGTCCTTGCTCATGCGTCCGAGGCCTTCCTGATAAAGGCTGGTGTAGGCCTGCTCCTCGAGCAGCTTGAAGTCATGGCTGGTCTTGAGGGGGCCCTCCTCGATCAACACCACCTTGTAGCCGGCGGCGCTGAGAATTTCTGCCGTGGTGCCCCCGCCGGCGCCGCTGCCGATGATCGCAACGTCCGCTTCCAGGGTCAGGTCCTGGGTCAACTGCGCACCGTTGTAGGTGGTCCAGCCGCGGGCAAGACCTTCGCGGAAGAGATCGGGTACGGGCATGTTGGTGCTCTCTTATTGTTATGAGTATGTGATGCCCCCCTGTGGGAGCGAGCCTGCTCGCGATGGCGTCGGATCAGCTGCATCTGTATTGACTGACATACCGCCATCGCGAGCAGGCTCGCTCCCACAGGGTTTGGATGTGACTGTTAAACCGTTGGCGGTCCCGGGTATCCACAATGCGCCCAGGCCTCGGCCTGGCTGTACCACGCCATCATGACCATTTGCAGCAACGAACTGTGCCCCTGGCGAAGCAGGTCCAGCGAGCTGTTTTCCCACCGACCGAGAAATTTCTGGATGTCATCGACGCTGGCGTTTTCCCAGGAGCCCCAGATTCCGGTCAGTGGCCCACGGGTAACGCCCAGCGTGAGCACGTCGAATAACTGGTGCGTGAGCTTGAGCATGGATGGGGACAGATGAGCCAGGGTGGTGTCCAGGCTTTGCAAGGTCGCTTCAGCGGCGCCAGGAAGCTTTTCAGCGACCAAGGAGCCGTCCAGCATTACGGGAATGACGGCGCGCAAAAACGGCAGGTCGTTGTCACGCAAGGCTACAAAACCGCTGGCCGAGCGGCTGGGGCCGCAACCGCTCAGGCTGGCACCCAGCCCGACGGTGACCAGGAAGGCGCTGGCGCCGAGGCTGAACTGCAACAGGCCGCGTCGTGAGAGGGCAGGTGTATCGGTCAGGCTTGGATTCATTATTGTTATTACCCGCAAAGACTGCTGCTAACGGACAAACAACTTCTGGATCAGTTTCTGGAGTGGCTTGCCGTAAGGTGGATAAATCAGCTTCGCCGCGTTGAACCGCTGTTTGCTCAGCACGCCCTTGGCCTTGCTGAACGTCAGGAAGCCTTCGTGACCGTGGTAGTGCCCCATCCCCGAGGCGCCAATGCCGCCGAAGGGCAGGTCGTCCTGGGCGACGTGCAGCAGCGTATCGTTCAGGCAAACGCCACCGGAATGGGTCTCGTTGAGCACGCGATGATGTTCCGCCTTGTTGTAGCCAAAGTAGTAGAGCGCCAGCGGGCGAGGCCGCTGATTGATGTAGGCAAATGCCTGGTCCAGGTCCTGATAAGGCACGATGGGCAGCAGCGGGCCGAAGATTTCGTCCTGCATGACGGTCATGTCATCGCTGACGTTGAGCAACAGGCTGTGGGCCATGCGTCGCCCCTGACCTCGATCGAACAACTCGATCAGCAATGCGCCCTTGCTGGTGGCATCGCTTATGTAGCCGTTGAGTCGCGCCAATTGTCGTTCGTTGATGATCGCGGTGTAGTCCGGATTGTCAGTCAGGGTCGGATAAAACCCGCGAACCGCTTCGCGATACGCTTCAACGAATTCGCCGACACGGTTCTGCGGCACCAGTACGTAGTCCGGTGCGACACAGGTTTGTCCGGCATTCAGGGTTTTGCCGAATGCAATGCGCTCGGCGGCGTGTTTGACGGGCACGTCCGCGGATACGATGGCGGGCGATTTGCCTCCCAGTTCGAGCGTGACCGGGGTCAGGTTCTCGGCGGCGGCGCGCATCACGTGCTTGCCAATGCTGGAGGCGCCGGTGAACAGCAAGTGGTCGAAGGGCAACCTGGAAAACGCCATGCCGACCTCAGCCTCGCCGAGCACCACGCACACCAGATCCTGAGGGAAAATGCGCGCCAGCAGTTGTTTGAGCAGCAACCCGGTGGCAGGGGTCGATTCGCTCAGCTTGAGCATCACCCTGTTGCCCGCCGACAATGCCCCCACCAGCGGCCCGATAGCCAGGAACAGCGGGTAGTTCCAGGGTACGATGACCCCGACCACGCCCAGCGGTTGGTACACCACTTTGGCTGACGCCGGCTGGAAGGCCACGCCCACCTTGCGCCGGGAAGGTTTCATCCAGCCCTTGAGGTGACGGCTGGCGTAATGGATGCCGTGCAGGCTCGGCATGAGCTCGGCCAGCAGCGTTTCGTCCGCACTGCGGTGGCTGAAGTCCTGGCTGATAGCGTCGATCAGTGCTTGTCGCTCGTTGCTCAGTAACTCGCGCAACGCCTTGAGCCATTGCCGCCGCTGCTCGGCAGGTGGCATGGGGTGGGCGGCAAAGGCCTGGCGCTGGGTGTCGAAAAGCGCTTGCAGTTCGCCCAGGTGCTGTTGAGATTCGCGCAGGTAAGCAACGTCGGCAGGCATGGGCGGGCACCGATAGTATTAGAGTGAGTGTTTTCTAGAGCTTGTGCTCTAAAAAGTCAACCGACATCCGTGACGCCTTTGGGTTTGTCCCGTGACCGATAGGTCGTAAGATGCCGTTCAATGCTTTCGTCGAATTAAAGCTCAAGCCATGGCCATACGAATAAAAACCAGCGAGCGCATCGTGCAGAACAGCCTTGAGCTGTTCAATCAGCAGGGTGAGCGCAGCGTCAGCACCAACCATATCGCCGCCCACATGGACATGTCCCCGGGCAATCTCTACTACCACTTCCCCAACAAGCAGGCGATCATCGCCGTATTGTTCAGTGAATACGAAAACCTGGTGGACAGTTTCCTGCGTCCGCCCCAAGGCCGTGCGGCTACTGTCGAGGACAAGCGTTTCTATCTGCAGGAGTTGCTTTCGGCGATGTGGCGCTACCGCTTCCTGCACCGAGACCTGGAGCATCTGCTCGACAGCGACCCGGACCTTGCCGCGCGCTATCGTCGGTTTTCCCAGCGTAGTCTGATTCACGGCACCGCTATCTACGAGGGCTTTGTGGCCGCCGGTATCCTGAAAATGGACCGGGTGCAAATCGAGTCCCTCACCCTCAATGCCTGGATCATCCTCACGTCCTGGGTCCGTTTCCTCTGCACCACACGGGAAAATTCTAACCATTTGAGCGAGCAGGCCATCAAGCGTGGGGTCTATCAAGTGCTGGTGCTGGAGGCCGGTTTCGTGACTGAGCAGGCCCGCGAAGCGGTGGATGCGCTGTTCAAGGAGTTCTATGTCCCCCTGGCCCAGACCCTGGAAGAAGGGGCGTAAGATTCAAATTCGATCCAGCCACAGGAGCCCGTTATGCCCATTGCGCAACTCATCAGTCCTCAAGCCCTGGAACACAGGCGGTCGCAGCCCGGGCTGGTGATCCTCGATTGTCGTTTTGCCCTGGAGGACCCGGACTACGGCCAGCGCAGTTATGCCGAAGGCCATATTGCCGGGGCATCCTTCGCTGACCTCGAACGGGACCTGAGTGGGCCGGTCACCAAAGGCGTGACCGGCCGCCATCCGCTGCCGGAGCCTGAGGCCCTGATGAAGCGTTTGCGGGCCTGGGGGATCGGCAACGACAGTGACATCGTTTTGTACGATGACGGCCCTGGCGCCTATGCCGCCCGGGCCTGGTGGTTGCTGGCCTGGCTGGGTAAGCGCGATGGCGTTTATATCCTCGATGGCGGGCTCAAGGCTTGGCATGCCGCCGGTTTGCCCTTGAGTCTCGATCCAGCGGTCAACGGTCCCGGGACCTTCAGTGGTTCGCCGGACGCGACCCTGTTGCTCAGTGCCGAGGCGCTTGAGCAGCGTCTCGGTGAGCCGGACATGACCTTGCTCGATGCCCGGGCGTTGCCGCGTTTCAAGGGTGAGGTCGAGCCGATCGATCCGGTGGCCGGACATATTCCGGGCGCGCAGTGCGCAGCGTTCACCGAGAACCTGGGTGCTGATGGGCGCTTCCTGCCAGTCGACCAGCTCAAGCAGCGCTTTGCCGAGAAATTGGGAGGACGCTCGCCGACGGAACTGGTGGCCTATTGCGGCTCTGGCGTGACGGCATGCCATAACCTGTTTGCCTTGTGCCTGGCGGGGTATCCGTTGGGGAGGTTGTACGCCGGTTCATGGAGTGAGTGGATCACCGATCCCCAAAGGCAAGTGGCGGTCGGTGACTGAACGCAGGCCCCGCAGGAGATCGCAGCCTTGTTGCGCTCCTCAGCTCCTACAGGACAGGCCCGCCAGCCAACCGGGGATTCGCCGCTCCAGATAATACCCTGGGCGGCGCAAGCTCCCGTCGACAAAGCCCACATGCCCGCCTTGTGCATGCAGTTCAAGCTGGCTAGAGGCGGACAGCTCGCCAGGTTCGGGCACGCTGTGGGGGAATACGAAAGGATCGTCGCAGGCCTGGATGACCAGGGTCGGCGTGCTGATCTCGCCCAGAAAGTAGCGACTGGAGGCGCGGCGGTAATAGTCCGCCGCGTCAGAGAAGCCGTGCAGCGGCGCCGTCACCCGTCCATCGAAGTCCCAGAAGGTGCGCATGTTTTCCAGGGAGCCCAGCGCTGTGAGGGTCGCCAGACCCTCGTGGCGTCCGTCGTGCTGGAACTGGCGTTGCTTGTTGCGCACGTAGGCCACCATCTCGCGCATGAAATGGGCCTGATAAAACCTGGAAAATCCCTGTCCGATGCGATCGGCACACTGGTCGAGGCGAAACGGTACCGACACCGCGACCGCTCCTTGCAACTGACTGTCGCCGCCCGTTTCCCCCAGGTGCTTGAGCAGCACGTTGCCGCCCAGTGAATAGCCCACCGCAAACAGCGGTGCCAAGGGGCGGCGGGCCCGCAGATGGGCGATGGCGGCGGCCAGGTCTTCGCTGGCCCCCGAGTGATAGCTGCGGGGCAACAGGTTCGGCTCTCCCGAGCAACCGCGCCAGTTCAACGCCACGCTGGCCCAGCCCTGATTGCCAAGAGCCTGTTGCAGGCCGGCCACGTAGGGCGAGTTGGATGAACCGGTCAGCCCGTGAAGCACCAGCACCAGTGGCGCGTCGACTCGATGTGGGCCATGCCAGTCGAGATCGAGAAAGTCGCCGTCTTCCAGCCACAGGCGCTCACGTTCCCGAGTGATCTGGATGGTCTTGCGCCACAGCGGTCCCCACAAGGTTTGCAAGTGCGGGTTGCCAAGGCCCAGGGCCGGGACGAAGTGTTCAGATGCAGCAGACACGATCATTTCTCGATGCACTGGCCAGCCGTTCAGCCAACGGCCTCGGCCACACGTTGCCACAACGCGTAATACACCCGTCCGGATTTCTGTTCACGATGCAGGCGCCAGTTGCCCGGCAACCCCAATGTGGACGGGGCGGCTTCGCTTTCAGTGTAGACCCAGGCATCGTCGGCCAGCCAATGACGTTCTTCGAGCAAGGTGCAAACGGCTGGCAGCAGGTTCTGATTGAAAGGCGGGTCGAGGAACACCAGGTCGAAAGGCGTCGCTGGCTGGCTGTCCAGATAGCGCAGCGCGTCGGCGGTCTGCACCTGACCGACGGTGCAGCGCAGTGTGCCCAGGTGCTCTTTCAGGCTGGAGACCGCCAGGCTGCTGGCGTCCAGCGCCTGCCCCATGGCGGCGCCACGAGACAACGCCTCAAGAAACAATGCACCGCTGCCGGCAAACGGGTCGAGTACCCGAGCACCGGCCACGTAGGGCGCGAGCCAATTGAACAGGGTTTCGCGTACCCGGTCCGGGGTTGGGCGCAGGCCCGGCGCGTCGGGGAAGCTCAAGCGCCGGCTGCGCCATTGGCCGCCGATGATGCGCAACTGATTCACACCGTTATGCACGGGTTTTTTGCTGGAATTGGATGGGCGGGCCATTAGTGCTCCGGAACCCCGAGCGGTTGCTCGGCAGGTTTTTCAGTGGGTGCCGGCAGCGGCTTTTGCGGCACGGTCGGGCCGGCGGTGACGATGACCATTTTATCCGTGCTCAGGTGTTTGTTCAGCGCGGCCTTGACCTGTTCGACGGTCAGTTCCTGGGACTGACGCATGAAGTCTTCCAGGTAGCTGAGCGGCAAGTCATAGAAACCCATGGCCCCGAGCTGGCCGACGATGTCTTCGTTGCTGGCGGTGGACAGCGGGAAACTGCCGGCCAGCTCGCGCTTGGCGTCATCGAGCTCTTTTTGGGTCGGGCCGTTCTTCAGGTAATCGGCGAAAACCTCCTGCACCAGTTTCAGCGTGCCTTCGCTCATTTCGGCGCGGGTCTGCAGGTTGATCATGAACGGGCCACGGGCCTGCATCGGCGAGAAGCCGGAATACACGCCGTAGGTCAAACCACGCTTTTCCCGGACTTCGGTCATCAGTCGCGTGCCGAAACCACCACCGCCGAGGATCTGGTTGCCCAGGGACACGGCCGCATAGTCCGGGTCGTCCCGGTCGATGCCCAGTTGCGCGAGCATCAGGTTGGTCTGCTTGGACGGGAACTCGATGTGACCGATGCTCGCCTTCGGTTCAACCGGTTGCACGGTCTTTGCCAGCGCCGGGCCCTTCGGCAGTGCGGCGGACACCTGACTGGCAATCGCTTCGGCTTCGGCGCGGGACAGGTCCCCCACCAAGGCAATCACCGCGTTGCCGGAGGCGTAGGCCCTGGTGTGGAAAGCCTGGACCTGGGCCAGCGTGATCGCAGGAATGCTTTGCGCGGTGCCGTCACTGGAATGGGCATACGGATGATCACCGTACAGACGCTTCATCAGTTCCAGCCCCGCCAGTTTGCCGGGGTTCTGCTTCTGGTACTCGAAACCTGCCAGCAGCTGATTCTTGATGCGCGCAAAGGAGTCGGCGGGGAAGGTCGGTTTGCCAACGACGTCGGCGAACAGCTTCAGCGCCGGCTCGCGCTTGTCCACCGCACTGAGACTGCGCAGTGACGCCAGGGCCATGTCCCGCAAGGCACCGTTGCCGAAGTCGGCGCCGAGGCTTTCGAACCCTTGGGCAATGGCGCTGACATCCTTGCCCGCTACGCCCTCATTGAGCATGGCGTTGGTCAACAGCGCCAGGCCGGGTGTATCGCCGTCCTGGCTGCTGCCGGCGGCGAATGTCAGGCGCAGGTCGAACATGGGCAATTCCCGGGCTTCGACGAACAACACTTTGGCGCCGTCAGCGGTTGTCCAGGTTTGTACGTCGAGCTGGCGACGGCTGGGTGCCTTGCCGTCAAGTTCGGCCAAAGATTGCAGCTTGTTGCTGGCCTTGGCTTTGTCCAGCGCCTGGCTGGCGTTGGTGTCATTGGATGGCGACAGGTAAAAGGCCAAGGCGCCGATCAGGGCGATCAACACCACACCGATCAGCACCAGACGCGATGATTTGCGCTCACTCATGAGCTTTCTCCTCGGGCAGGACGTGCGCGACGCTCAGGCGCGAGCGGGTGAAATACAGCTGGGCTGCCTTCTGGATATCTTGCGGGGTCACGCTTTGCAGTTCGGCGAGTTCGGTGTCCATCAGTTTCCAGGACAAACCGACCGTTTCCAGTTGGCCGATGGCGGTGGCCTGGCTGGTGATCGAATCGCGCTCGTACACCAGCCCAGCGATGACCTGAGCGCGGACGCGCTCCAGTTCCTCGGCGGTCGGGGCAGTGGTTTTCAACTGTTCGAGCAAGCGCCACAGACCGGCCTCGGCTTGGGCCATTGTCTTGTTTTTCTGGGTGTTGGGCGTGGCCGACAAGGTGAACAGCGTGTCGCCACGGGTATAAGCGTCGTAGCTCGACGAACCGCCGGACACCAGCTCTTCGCCGCGTTCCAGCTGGGTCGGGATCCGCCCGCTGTAGCCGCCATCCAGCAAGGCCGAGATCAGCCGCAGGGCATTGACCGAGCGTTTGTCGGTCGCGGTGGCGATGCTCGGTACGTTGAAGGCCAGCATCAGGCTTGGCAGTTGGGTCTGCACATGCAGGGTAATCTGCCGCTCGCCAGGTTCGGCCAGTTCCAAGGGGATCTTCGCTGGCGGTACGTCGCGCCGGGCAACCGGACCAAAGTAACGCTGGGCCAGCGTCTTGACCTCGTCGGGCGTGACGTCGCCGACCACCACCAGGGTCGCGTTGTTCGGCGCGTACCAGGATTCGTACCAGTGGCGCAGTTCCTCGACTTTCATCCGCTCCAGGTCGGCCATCCAGCCGATGGTCGGCGTGTGGTAGCCGCTGGCCGGGTAAGCCATGGCCTTGAAGCGCTCATAGGCCTTGGACATCGGCTTGTCGTCGGTGCGCATGCGGCGCTCTTCCTTGATCACCTCGATCTCGCGGCTGAACTCCTCCGGCGGCAGGCGCAGGCTGGCCATGCGGTCGGCTTCCAGTTCGAAGGCAACGCCCAGGCGATCGCGGGCCAGCACCTGGTAGTAAGCGGTGAAGTCATCGCTGGTGAAAGCGTTTTCTTCGGCGCCAAGGTCGCGCAGGATCAGCGAAGCTTCGCCGGGGCCGACTTTCGAGCTGCCCTTGAACATCATGTGTTCCAGCGCGTGGGACAAACCGGTCTGGCCCGGGGTTTCATAACTGGAGCCAACCTTGTACCAGACCTGGGACACCACCACTGGTGCGCGATGATCTTCGCGCACCACGACCTTCAGGCCGTTGTCGAGGGTAAATTCATGGGTGGGTTGTGGATCGGCAGCCAAGGCTGAAAAAGGCAGACAAACTGTGCTGAGCAGCAGGCCTGCAGCACGGCGGGCAAGAGCATTCATTCGTGTTTAAACCTGTTGGGCTGCCCGCTAGGTCTTAGCGTCGGCGGGCGAGAGGGTGCTAGGATACTGATCCGTTTTACTGGCGGCCACGCCTATCGGGCCTTTTCTCGGTCCGGGGTTGTTTGGGTTCTCGGAAGAAGCCCTGGGTTTGTTCGTTGATCCCAGCGTTTTCGCCGATGATGCCCTGCCAGTCCTTCGAAAAAATCGACCTTGAGGTGTCCTGGGGACAACTCGACAAAATGTTGCGCGTGAACAAGCTGGGTGAAACGCAGTCTGTTCAGCATCGAATATTTATCACCGAGGCGCCCTGGGCGCGTCGCTACCGTGAGATAGCCGTCCTCCATGTTTGGTTCCAACGACGACAAGAAGACCCCAGCTGCGGCTGGCGAGAAAAAAGGCCTGTTCGGATGGCTGCGCAAGAAGCCGCAGGAAACTGTCGTCGAACAGCCGCAACCGCTGCCTGAGCCCGATGCCGAGGCGGTGGCCGAACAAGCTGCCCCGATTGTCCTGCCGATTGCCGAGCCGGTATTGCAACCGGCCGAGCCCGAGCCGGGGTCGAGCGCTGAACCGGTGGCCGAGCAACCGCTGACCCCACCCGAAGGGCAAACCCCCTGGCTGACCTTGCCCGTGGCGGAAGAGCCGGTAGCGTTGGTGGAGGACGCGCAGGCGTCGCATATCGCCCCGCCGATTCCGGCACTGACCCCATTTGTCGCGGCCCCGGCCGTGGAGCCGATCGTCGAAGTGCCAGCGCCTGCCATCATGCCTGTCGCTGCCCCTGCTGCCCCTGCTGCCCCTGAACCGGAGCCTGTTGCAGTTGAATTGCCAGCTCTCGCAGAGCCCGCGCCTGCCGCCGAAGAGAACAAGGTCGGCTTCTTCGCCCGCCTCAAGCAAGGCCTGTCCAAGACCAGCGCCAGCATCGGCGAAGGCATGGCCAGCCTGTTCCTGGGCAAGAAAGTCATCGACGACGAATTGCTGGAAGACATCGAAACGCGCTTGCTGACCGCCGATGTCGGCGTCGAGGCGACGTCGGTGATCATCCAGAGCCTGACTCAAAAGGTGGCGCGCAAGCAGCTCACCGACGCCGACGCTTTGTACAAGTCTTTGCAGGGCGAGTTGACCAACATGCTCAAACCGGTGGAACAGCCGCTGGTGATTGCCTCGCAGAACAAGCCGTTCGTGATCCTGGTAGTGGGCGTCAACGGCGCCGGCAAGACCACGACCATCGGCAAACTGGCGAAGAAGCTGCAGTTGGAGGGCAAGAAAGTCATGCTCGCCGCCGGCGACACCTTTCGCGCCGCCGCGGTCGAACAACTGCAAGTGTGGGGCGAGCGCAACAAGATTCCGGTAATCGCCCAGCACACCGGCGCCGACTCCGCTTCAGTGATTTTCGACGCCGTGCAGGCCGCCAAGGCCCGTGGCATCGATGTGCTGATTGCCGACACGGCCGGTCGCCTGCACACCAAAGACAACCTGATGGAAGAGCTGAAGAAGGTTCGCCGGGTGATCGGCAAGCTCGATGCCGACGCACCCCATGAGGTGCTGTTGGTGCTGGACGCCGGCACCGGCCAGAACGCCATCAACCAGGCCAAGCAGTTCAACCAGACCGTCCAACTGACCGGACTGGCCCTGACCAAGCTCGACGGGACCGCCAAGGGCGGGGTGATTTTCGCCCTGGCCAAGCAGTTCGGCCTGCCGATTCGCTACATCGGCGTGGGTGAAGGCATCGACGATCTGCGCACCTTTGAAGCCGAGCCCTTTGTCCAGGCACTGTTTGCCGAGCGGGAGCACTCATGATTCGTTTCGAACAGGTCGGTAAACGCTATCCGAACGGTCACGTCGGCTTGCATGAGCTGAGCTTTCGGGTCCGTCGTGGCGAGTTTCTGTTTGTCACCGGCCATTCCGGCGCTGGTAAAAGTACCTTGCTGCGCCTGCTGCTGGCGATGGAACGGCCCACCACCGGCAAACTGCTGCTGGCCGGCCAGGACCTGAGCACCATCAGTAATGCCCAGATCCCTTACTTGCGTCGGCAGATCGGCGTGGTGTTCCAGAATCACCAGTTGCTGTTCGATCGCACGGTGTTCAACAACGTGGCGTTGCCCTTGCAGATCCTTGGCCTGTCCAAGGCCGAGATCAACAAGCGCGTGGATTCGGCCCTGGAGCGTGTGGCGCTGTCGGACAAGACCGATCTGTACCCCGGCGACCTGTCCACCGGCCAGCAACAGCGCGTGGGCATCGCCCGCGCCATCGTTCATCGCCCGGCCTTGCTGTTGGCGGACGAACCTACCGGTAACCTGGACCCGCGTCTGGCGGCGGAAATCATGGGCGTATTCGAAGACATCAATCGCTTGGGCACCAGCGTGCTGATTGCCAGTCACGACTTGGCCCTGATCGCGCGCATGCGTCACCGCATGCTCACCTTGCAACGCGGTCGACTGATCGGTGACGGGGAGGCTGGCGTATGAGTGCGACCCGCAGCCCCAAGGTGGCCGAGCGCGTGGCTCCGAAAGCCTCCGATCCGCAGCCGCCAAAGAAGAAGCGCGACGATGACGACGGCCCGGATTTCGCGACACTGTTTCACGCCTGGGTCGAAAGCCATCGCGCCAGCCTGCTGGACAGCCTCAAGCGTCTGGGCAAGCAGCCGATCGGCAGCTTTTTTACCTGCATGGTGATGGCGGTGGCCCTGAGTTTGCCCATGGGCCTGTCATTATTGCTAAGTAATGTGGAGCGCCTGGGTGGCTCCTGGCAGCGTGCCGCGCAGATTTCCCTGTATTTGCAGCTGGAAGCGAGCCCTGCCGAAGGCCAGGCGTTGCGCGAGCAGATCAAGGCCATGCCGGGCGTGGCCGACGCCGAATACATTGGTCGCGAGCAGGCGCTGGAAGAATTCCAGCAGCAGTCCGGCCTGGGCGATGCCCTCAAGGAACTGCCGGAAAACCCGCTGCCGGGAGTGGTACTGGTGACACCCGACGAAGTCGACAAGCCGACCCTTGAAGCATTAAGACAAAGACTTTCCGAGTTGCCGAAGGTACAACAGGCGCAACTTGATCTAGTCTGGGTCGAGCGTCTTGCGGCGATCCTCAAGCTCGGCGACCGATTTGTCTTCGGTCTGACGGTGCTTCTGGTTTCTGCATTACTTTTGGTGATAGGCAATACCATTCGTCTTCATATTGAAAACCGCCGCACCGAGATAGAAGTGATTAAACTCGTCGGCGGTACGGACAGTTATGTACGCAGGCCCTTCCTTTATATGGGGGCGCTGTATGGCTTCGGTGCGGGGATTCTGTCCTGGGGCGTATTGGCGTTTGGCCTGGACTGGCTGAATGACGCGGTAGTGGGGCTGGCCGGTTTGTACGGCAGTGATTTTTCCCTGGCCGGAGTGCCAGCCGCCGACGGTCTGTCGCTCTTGCTTGGCGCGGTGCTGTTGGGTTATATCGGTGCATGGATTGCGGTAGCACGCCACTTGCGTGAGCTTGCTCCAAAATAGTGTTTTTTTGCGCGTATTGACCTTTCGGTTTTTGTGGGAACTTGTCCTACGGTTCCCGGTCAATTTTCGCAGTGCTGAACTGCACGAGTTATGTGAGTCGGAGGTTTTTTCGTATGACCACTTCTTTGCAACCTGCTTATGCTCTGGTCCCGGGTGCGAACCTGGAGGCCTATGTGCACACGGTGAACAGCATCCCTTTGCTGACGCCCGAGCAGGAGCGTGAACTGGCCGAGAGTCTCTATTATGAGCAGGATCTTGAGGCGGCTCGGCAGATGGTGCTCGCCCACCTGCGTTTTGTTGTACATATCGCCCGCAGCTATTCCGGCTACGGGCTGGCCCAGGCCGACCTGATCCAGGAAGGCAACGTCGGCCTGATGAAGGCGGTCAAGCGTTTCAACCCGGAAATGGGTGTGCGCCTGGTGTCGTTTGCAGTGCACTGGATCAAGGCGGAAATCCACGAGTTCATCCTGCGCAACTGGCGCATCGTGAAAGTCGCGACCACCAAGGCCCAGCGCAAGCTGTTCTTCAACCTGCGCAGCCAGAAGAAACGTCTGGCCTGGCTGAACAATGAAGAAGTCCATCGTGTGGCCGAGAGCCTGGGCGTCGAGCCGCGGGAAGTGCGCGAGATGGAAAGTCGCCTGACCGGCCATGACATGGCCTTCGACCCGGCCGCCGAAGCGGACGACGACAGCGCTTTCCAGTCGCCGGCCAACTACCTAGAAGACCACCGGTATGACCCGGCGCGTCAACTGGAAGACGCCGACTGGAGCGACAACTCCAACACCAACCTGCACGAAGCTCTGGAAGTGCTGGACGAGCGCAGCCGTGACATCCTTTACCAGCGCTGGCTGGCCGAGGAAAAAGCCACGCTGCACGACCTGGCGCAGAAGTACAACGTGTCGGCCGAGCGGATTCGCCAGCTTGAGAAGAGCGCGATGAACAAGCTCAAGGTGTCGATTGCGGCTTGACCGGCGGTAGCGGTAATAAAAAACGCCCCGATCAGTGATGATCGGGGCGTTTTTGTGTGTGCTCACTATTGGATTCGCCGCAGACCCCCTGTGGGAGCGAGCTTGCTCGCGATGGCGGCTTATCATTCAACATCGATGCTGCCTGACCCTCCGCCATCGCGAGCAAGCTCGCTCCCACAGTTGAATGTCGGTGTCTGGTCTACTGGGCCCAAGGCGCCCGCCGCGAGTCATTGAGCCCCAGCAGGTAGCTGTCGCCCCCCAACTGGCTCATCTGCCGGCGGATCCAGTTCGCGCGCCGCAGTACATAAGGGCTTGGGCGTGCGGCGCTCCATACCCGGGGGTTGGGCAGGACCGCCGCCAGCAGGCTGGCCTGTTGCCGGGACAATGCATCGGCGCTTACCCCAAAGTGATGCCGCGCTGCGGCTTCGGCACCGAACACACCGTCATCCCACTCGACGCTGTTGAGGTACACCTCGAGGATCCGCTGCTTGGGCCAGAGTATTTCGATCAGCGCGGTAAACCAGGCTTCCAGGCCCTTGCGCAGCCAGCTGCGGCCCGGCCACAGGAACAAGTTCTTGGACACTTGCTGGCTGAGGGTGCTGGCGCCGCGAATCGAGCCGCCACGTCCGTTATGGGTAAGCGCGGCCTGGATCGCACCGAAGTCGAAGCCCCAGTGCTCTGGAAATTTCTGGTCCTCACCCGCGATTACCGCGATTTTGAGGTTGTCGGAAATCTGATCCCAGGGTTGCCAGGTACGCTGCAGGTCGATCGGCTCGCCACCGAACCAGGACTCAACCTTGCGCTCGATCATCAGCGCGGTGAACGGCGGCGGCACCACGCGAAACAACAGCACCAGCACAACGCTGCCGACGGCGAACCAGAGCAGGGCTTTAACGAATCGTCGAAACAATGAACGTAACATAGAGATGGCTTGGCCGAACCCGTCGAGCGGGCCATTATACAGACCCTGTCCACCGAGTCTGACTGGAGTTCTCATGCTGCGTAGTTTTCTGATGCTGGCTGCTTTTTTCGGCTTCACCGGCGTGGCACTGGGAGCGTTTGCCGCCCACGGCCTGAAAAATCGCCTGAGCGCCGATTACCTGGCGATCTTTCATACCGGCGTCACCTATCAGTTGGTACACACCCTGGCGTTGCTGGGCGTCGCGCTGCTGGCCACGCACATCCCCGGACGTATCGTCACCTGGGCCGGGATTTCGTTTGTCATCGGTATCCTGCTGTTCTCCGGGAGTCTGTACCTGCTGACGCTCACGGGCATCAGCAAACTGGGCATTATCACGCCGTTCGGTGGGGTGGCGTTCCTGATCGGCTGGTTGTGCCTGGGGCTTGCCGCCTGGCGGTTGGGCTGACCGCACGGTCCAATTCATGACGAATGGCTTGGGTCGTCCAGACTGATCGGGCTAGAATGCCAGCCCCTAAAAATGATGGCGGCATCCGGCATGCGCATTCAATTGAACGGCGAACCCCTTGATCTGCCCGACGGTGAAACCGTTGCGGCCCTGCTGACCCGTCTGGAACTGACCGGACGCCGCGTCGCGGTGGAGCTCAATCTGGATATCGTCCCGCGCAGCCAGCACGCCGACACCACGTTGAACGATGGCGACAGCGTCGAAGTGGTCCACGCCATCGGCGGCGGCTAGTCCCTGCGGTTTTCCAGTATTTCGCAAGAACCTCACCCCAACAGAGGATTTCCCATGAGCATCGTTCGTAGCGACAAGCCCTTCGTCCTGGCCGGTCGTACCTACCAGTCGCGTCTGCTGGTTGGCACCGGCAAATACCGCGACATGGAAGAAACCCGCCTGGCCATCGAAGCCTCGGGCGCTGAAATCGTGACCGTTGCCGTGCGCCGCACCAACATCGGCCAGAACCCGGGCGAACCGAACCTGCTGGATATCCTGCCGCCAGATCGCTACACCATCCTGCCCAACACCGCCGGCTGCTTCGACGCCATCGAGGCCGTGCGCACCTGCCGCCTGGCCCGTGAGCTGCTCGACGGCCACAACCTGGTGAAACTGGAAGTGCTGGCGGACCAGAAAACCCTGTTTCCCAACGTGATCGAAACCCTCAAGGCCGCCGAAACCCTGGTCAAGGAAGGTTTCGACGTGATGGTCTACACCAGCGATGACCCGATCATCGCCCGTCAACTGGCGGAAATCGGCTGCATCGCGGTGATGCCGCTGGCTGGCCTGATCGGCACGGGTCTGGGGATCTGCAACCCGTACAACCTGCAGATCATCCTGGAAGAAGCCAAGATTCCGGTGTTGGTGGATGCCGGTGTCGGCACCGCGTCCGACGCCACTATCGCCATGGAACTGGGCTGTGAAGCAGTGCTGATGAACTCGGCCATCGCCCATGCCCAGCAACCGATCCTGATGGCCGAAGCCATGAAGCACGCCATTGTGGCCGGTCGCCTGGCATACCTCGCCGGCCGCATGCCGAAAAAACTCTACGCCAGCGCCTCTTCGCCGCTGGATGGTCTGATCAAGTAAGAGCCATTGATGACTGAATCGAACGACACGCCTGTCCTCCCGGAAGAAGGCGAAGAGCGCCAACACCGCCGCATCAAGAGTTTCGTGATGCGCGCCGGGCGCATGACCGAAGGCCAGCAACGCGGCCTGGAACAGGGCACGCCGCTGTTTGTCCTGCCCCTGGCCGATGCGCCGGTGGACTTTGACCAGGTGTTCGGCCGCTCGGCGCCGCGCTCGCTGGAAATCGGCTTCGGCATGGGCCACTCGCTGCTGGAAATGGCCGCCGCGGCGCCGGAACAGGATTTCATCGGTGTGGAAGTTCATCGTCCCGGTGTGGGCGCGCTACTCAACGGCGTACTGACCCAAGGACTGACCAACCTGCGGGTCTACGACTGCGACGCCATCGAAGTGCTCAACCGCTGTGTGGCCGACAACAGCCTCGACCGGCTGATGCTGTTCTTCCCGGACCCATGGCACAAGAGCCGCCATCACAAGCGCCGTATCGTCCAGGCGTCGTTCGCTGAGTTGGTGCGCAGCAAGTTGAAGGTCGGCGGTGTGCTGCACATGGCCACCGACTGGGAACCCTACGCCGAGTACATGCTGGAAGTGATGAACGTCGCCCCGGGTTACCGTAACCTGGCCGAAGACGGCAAGTGCGTACCGCGCCCGGCCGAACGACCGATCACCAAGTTCGAACGCCGTGGCGAACGCTTGGGGCATGGGGTTTGGGATTTGAAGTTCGAGAAGGTGGCTTAAACACCAGAAGATCCTGCTGAAATGGGATCCCCTGTGGGAGCGAGCTTGCTCGCGATGAGGCCATAACATTCAATATCAATGTTGACTGTCAGGCCGCCATCGCGAGCAAGCTCGCTCCCACATTTCGTTCTGTGCTACATCGAAAATCAGCGACGGTCAGCGACCACCCCAATCAACACCAGCACCACCAACAGCACCGGTGCCAGGCTGTAGTTGTTGAACTGGCTCAAGCCCCGGACGACCCATGGCGTGGCGTAGATCAAGGCCGCGCCGCTGCCGATCATGCACAGCAGGGCGATCAGCGGGACGCGCAAGGCCCCGGCAATATTGCCAAGGCGTTGTTCGACCCAGCCTTTGATGTCGGCACCAAACAGCACCAGCAGGCAGCCTACCAATGCCAGGGAGATTTCCGACAGGTTGCTGCGGCTCCAGCGGGACACGGTGGCGAGCAGGTCGAGTACCAGATCCATGGGGTTTCCTTGTGTGATTAGCTCAAAAATTTCTGCAACAGGTCATTGAGAAACAACTGTCCGCGCTCGGTGGCTGCCAGACGTGCCGGTTCGACCCGCAACAACCCGCTTTGTTCGGCCTCGCGTCGGCCTTCAGCCAGACTCTGCAAAGGCAGGCCGGTGCGTTCGGGGTAAAGCCGCGCGTCCACACCTTCGGTCAGGCGCAGCGCGTTCATCAGGAACTCGAAGGGCAGTTCTTCATTGCTCAGGGTTTTCTCGCCGGCCAGGAAGCGTTTGGCTGGGTTGAGGTAGTCCTTGGGCAGGCGGGTTTTCCAGGTGCGCACAATACGCCCGTCCGGATGGCTGAGCTTGCCGTGGGCGCCCGCGCCGATGCCGATGAAGTCGCCGAAACTCCAGTAATTGAGGTTATGCCGCGCCGGTCGCCCGGGCTGGGCGTAGGCCGAGACTTCGTATTGGCTGTAGCCATGTTCGGCCAGCAACGCTTGCCCGGCTTCCTGGATGTCCCACAGCGTGTCGTCCTCCGGCAAGGTCGGCGGCTGGTTCCAGAACACCGTGTTTGGCTCCAGGGTCAACTGATACCAGGACAGATGCGTGGGCTTCAGTGCAATGGCCTGGCGCAAGTCGCTCAAGGCGTCGTCCAGGGACTGATCGGGCAGGCCATGCATCAGGTCCAGGTTGAAGTTGTCGAACCCGGCCTGACGGGCCATGTCGGCGGCGCGCACAGCTTCGTCACCGTTATGAATCCGGCCCAAAGCCTTGAGCTTGGCTTCCTGAAAGCTCTGGATGCCAATGGACAGGCGATTGATGCCCAGTGCCCGGTAAGCGACAAATTTCTCTTGCTCGAAGGTCCCTGGGTTGGCTTCCAGGGTGATTTCAATGTCATGGGCGAAGGGGATTCGCGCCTCGACACCTTTGAGCAGCCGGCCCAGGGCCTGGGCGCTGAACAGGCTTGGAGTACCGCCGCCGAAAAAGATCGAGCTCAGTTCCCGGCCATACACCGCCTGCAGGTCCTGGTCGAGATCGGCCAGCAAGGCGTCGACGTATTCTTCTTCCGGCAACTGCGGGCTGGCGGCATGGGAGTTGAAATCGCAATACGGGCATTTGCGTACACACCACGGAATGTGGATGTACAACGCCAGGGGCGGCAGCATTGGCAGCGGCGCCCGAGGCGTTTGCGCACCGCCATGGATCAGAGGTGCGGGGGACTCATCGATCATTGCAGGCCCAGGCGTTGGCGCAGCAAAGCCATGGCGCGGGCGCGGTGACTCAGCTGGTTTTTTTCCACCGGGCCCAGTTCGGCGCTGGAGCAGTTGCGCTCTGGCACCCAGAACAGCGGATCGTAGCCAAAACCGTGCTCGCCGCTGGCTTCGGTGAGAATGCGCCCGTGCCACAAGCCTTCGCAGAGGATCGGCAGTGGATCGTCGGCATGACGGACGAGGGCCAGGACGCAGACGAACTGTGCGCCGCGCTCGGCTTCGGGGACATCCTTGAGGGCCTCGAGCAGCTTGGCGTTGTTCGCCGCGTCGCCTTTGCCATCGGCGTAGCGGGCTGAATAGATGCCCGGCGCACCGCCGAGAAAGTCCACCGCCAGCCCGGAGTCGTCGGCCAGCGCCGGCAGGCCGGAAATGCGCGCGGCGTTGCGGGCCTTGAGGATGGCGTTCTCGACGAACGACAGGCCGGTTTCTTCAGGTTCGACCTGGCTGAACTCGCCAATCGAGCGCAGTTGCACCGACCCGCCGAGCATGGCCTGGAGCTCCTTGAGTTTGCCGGCGTTGTGGCTGGCCAGTACGAGTTGGGTGAAATTCATCATTCGCCGGGGAACAGTTCCTGGTTGAAGTTGAGGGTGTTGATCTTGTCGCCCGTTTTCACCTGGATGTTGAAGGTGCGGGTTTCCTGCTGTTTCACCGGGTATTGGGCGATGTAATAGGTCGCGTTGGGTTCGGCCACCTCCTTGAAGTTCAGCGTGACACTGCTGCTGGTAAGGTCCTTGACTGTCCCGCTGACCTCGGCCTTCAAGGGTTTGCCATCCTTGAGTACCGAAACGTTGATCACGCCCTGGGTCTTGTCGCGGATCAATCCGGCGGCGTCGGCAATATCCGGCGTCAGGAAGGTGGAATTGAAGGTGTTGTAGTGCACGGTGATGTCGCCGAACACTTCCTTGCGATCGCTCTTGATGACATCCGCGGCCATGGCTCCGGCGCTCAGGCAGGCGGTAATGAGAAACAACGCTAGACGTTTCATGTCGTGCTCCTGGAAAGGCCGGGCTTCACACCGCGACCTGATGATCGGCAAGGCCTGGGCTGCTGACCCGATAGATGCCTATTTCACCTAACAGATTAGGCCATAGCTTGCTGGCCCACCCGTGGCGGTGCTGCTGGTCCACCGCCAGGCGATCGATGACCTTGGCTTGGCGTTCGCGGCACAACGCCTCGAAATCCTCGAAGGTGCAGAAGTGGATGTTCGGCGTGTTGTACCAGGTGTAGGGCAGAAACTCCGACACCGGCATGCGGCCCTTGCTCGCCAGGTACCAGCGGCAGCGCCAGTGACCGAAGTTGGGGAAGGTGATGATGCACTGGCGCCCGACCCGCAGCATTTCGTCGAGGATCTTGTCCGGGTAGTGCACCGCTTGCAGCGCCTGGGTCATGACCACGATGTCGAAGCTGTTGCTGGCGAAGTTGCCCAGGCCCTTGTCCAGGTCCTGCTCGATCACGTTGATGCCCTTGGCCACGCACTCGGCGATGTTGTCCGGGTCGTTTTCCAGGCCGTAGCCGGTGACTTGCTTGTGGTCGCGCAGCCAGGTCAGCAGTTCGCCGTTGCCGCAGCCCAGGTCGAGCACGCGGCTGCCGGCGGGGATCCATTCCTGGATGATGTCCAGATCGGCTCTCATGGCGTCCTCACAGCGTTATACGGTTCATGTAGTTGCCGAACGCCTGCAGGTAGCGCGGGATCGGGATCAGAAAGGCGTCGTGACCCTGGGGCGCGTCGATTTCCAGGTAGCAGACGTCCTTGCGGGCAGCCATCAGCGCGTCCACCAGCTCCCGTGAGCGGGCCGGGGAGAAGCGCCAGTCGGTGGTGAACGACATCACGCAGAACCTGGCGGTGGCGCCTGCAAAGGTTCTTGCCAGGTCATCGTCGAAGTTCGCCGCCGGATCGAAGTAGTCCAGGGCTTTCGTCATCAACAGGTAGGTGTTGGCGTCGAAGCGTCCGGAGAATTCTTCGCCCTGGTAGCGCAGGTAGCTTTCCACCTGGAATTCGACGCTGTGGAAGTCGTAGTTGAGCTTTTCGCTCTTGAGACCGCGGCCGAATTTCTCGCCCATGGAATCATCGGACAGGTAGGTGATATGCCCGACCATCCGCGCCAGCATCAGCCCGCGCTTGGGAATCACGCCGTGTTCCTGGAACGAGCCGCCGTGGAATTCCGGATCGGTGAGGATCGCCTGGCGCGCCACTTCGTTGAAGGCGATGTTCTGCGCCGACAGCTTGGGGGCCGAGGCGATTGCCAGGCAGTGGCGCACACGGTCCGGGTAAGTGATGGTCCATTGCAGGGCTTGCATGCCGCCCAGGCTGCCGCCGATCACTGCGGCCCACTGGGCGATACCGAGGCGGTCCGCCAGGCGTGCCTGACTGTGGACCCAGTCTTCCACGGTCAGCACCGGAAAGTCGGCGCCGAAGGGTTTGCCGGTGTCCGGGTTGACGCTGCTGGGGCCGGTGGAGCCGTTGCAGCCGCCGAGGTTGTTCAGGCTGACCACGAAGAACTTGTTGGTGTCGATGGGCTTGCCCGGGCCGATGCAACTGTCCCACCAGCCCGGCTTGCGGTCGTCGACACTGTGATAGCCGGCGGCGTGGTGATGCCCCGACAAGGCATGGCAGATCAGCACGGCATTGCTCGCCGTGGCATTGAGGGTGCCGTAGGTTTCGAAAATCAGGTCATAGGCTGGCAACGAACGACCGCAGGCCAGGGCCAGGGGCTCGCTGAAATGCGCCATTTGCGGCGTCACCAGACCAACGGAATCGGGGGGAAAGGCAGCTGGCATCGACCCTGCTCTCGTTGAAATGAGGCGTAAGTCTAAAGACCGCTGTGGCAAGCGGCAAGCAAAGGGCGGAGCTGATTGTCCGCCGCTTTACCCGTGGCGAGGGAGCTTGCTCCCGCTGGGGCGCGAAGCGGCCCTGAAAGCTGCTGCCCGTGACTGTCCGGGATACGGTGGCGCCCGCTTTGGGGCTGCTTCGCAGCCCAGCGGGAGCAAGCTCCCTCGCCACAGGAAAGGCTGCAGCGTTTTAGATCAGCAGGCGCAGGATTTCTGGCATCATGGTCATCGCCGCCAGATTGTTGATCACCAGCATGTCGATCAGCTTGAGCACCAGGAACGCCAGGATCGGCGAGATATCCAGCCCGCCGAGGTTCGGCACGATGCGGCGGAACGGTGCCAGCGCCGGCTCGCAGATCTGGTTCACCAGTTCGGCGCCCGGGTTGTGGCTGCCGGGAGCGACCCAGGACAGGATCACGCTGATGATCAGGGCGAAGAAGAAAATCTTCAGGAACAGCGCGGTCACGCCAATGATCGACCAGATCAGCAGTTGCAGCGGGTTGCCGGTGGTGCCGTAGGTCAGCAGCAGGGTCAGGGCCATCAGCGCCAGTTGCACGATGATCGCCAGTACCAGCGACGACATGTCCAGGCCGAACACGCTCGGAATGATCCGGCGCAGTGGCTTGAGCAATGGCTGGGTGGCCTTGACGATGAACTGGCACAGTGGGTTGTAGAAGTTGGCGCGCACCAGTTGCAGCACAAAGCGCAGCAGTACGATCAGCAGGTACAGGCTGCCGAGGGTTTGCAGCACGTAGACCGCTGCAGTGTTCAATCCGATCATGAATGGCTCCTTATTGGCCCAGTTGTTCGGCCATTTCGGCCGAGCGGTGCGCGGCGGCGCCGAGTGCTTTTTCCACCAGGGCTTCGAAGCCCCCGGCCTGGAACGATTTGATGGCGGCTTCGGTGGTGCCGGCTGGCGAAGTCACCCGGCGCCGCAGTTCGGCCGCATCGACATCGCTGGACACTGCCATGTGGGCGGCGCCCAGGGCGGTCTGCAACGTCAGTTTGGCGGCGGTTTCGCGCGGCAGGCCGAGTTTTTCACCGGCGGCGGTCATGGCTTCGATCAGCAGGAAAAAGTATGCCGGGCCCGAGCCGGACACGGCCGTCACCGCATCCAGTTGCTGCTCGGTTTCCAGCCACAGTGCCAGGCCTACGGCCGAGAGCAGCTCTTCGGCCTGCTGGCGCTGTTCGGCGGTCACTTGTGCGGTCGCGAACAGCCCACTGACGCCCTGGCGCAGCAGCGCCGGGGTGTTGGGCATGCAGCGCACGATCGGCTGGGACCCGAGCCAGTTGTTCATGCTGGCGCAGGTAATGCCGGCGGCGATCGACACCACCATCTGATGGGGTTTGAGGCTTGGACGAATGGCCTCGCAAACAGTTTTCATCGCCTGTGGCTTGACCGCCAGCACGACGACGTCCGCGCCCTCGATGGCCTGGGCGTTGTCGGCGAACGTTTCGATGCCGTGCTCTGTGCTCACCCGGGCGCGAGTCTCGGCCCCCGGATCGCTGGCGCGGATCTGCGAAGCGTCCAGACCCTTGGCCCGCAGGCCGCCGATCAGGCTGGCGGCCATGTTGCCGGCGCCGATGAAGGCAATACGTGTGTTGCTCATGACAGGTCCTTGATTAGAGAGTTGAGTCAGCATGGCGTACGGCTAGCTACGGCTATAGTCGCGCGCACCAAACAGCGCGGTACCGATCCGCACCCAGGTGGCGCCCTGGGCAATGGCCGACTCGAGGTCATGGCTCATGCCCATGGAAAGGGTGTCCAGCGGTAGCTTCAGATCGGCTTGCAAGCGTTGAACCGCTGCGAAGGCGGCATCCTGGGCGGCACGCTCCTCGGTCGGTTCGGGAATCGCCATCAACCCACGCAGCTTCAGGCGTGGCAACGCGCTGATGGCGCTGGCCAGAGCGGGCAGGTCCGCCGCGGTGCAGCCGGATTTGCTGTCTTCACCGCTGACGTTGACCTGGATGCAGATATTCAGCGGCGGTAGGTCGGCCGGGCGCTGCTCGGACAGGCGTTGTGCAATTTTCAAACGATCCACGGAATGCACCCAGTCGAAATGTTCGGCGATAGCGCGCGTCTTGTTCGATTGAATGGGGCCGATGAAGTGCCAGATCAAGGGCAGGTCGGTCAGTTCGGCCTGTTTGCCCAGCGCCTCCTGCAGATAGTTCTCGCCAAAGTCCCGCAGGCCGGCGGCATAGGCTTCACGCAGGGCCTGGGCGGGCTTGGTCTTGCTCACCGCCAGCAGCTGCACGCTGTGTTCGTCGCGGTGGGCGGCTTGTTCGGCTGCGCGGATACGCGATCTAACCTGAGCAATGTTGTCTGCTATCGTGGACATTAAAGAAGCGCCAGCGGTGAGGTTCGCGGCATTCTACTGGAATTGAGGAGCGCTATGGATATCACTGAGCTACTGGCGTTCAGCGCCAAACAGGGCGCATCGGACCTGCACTTGTCCGCCGGGCTGCCGCCGATGATCCGTGTCGATGGCGATGTGAGGCGGATCAACCTGCCGGCCCTGGACCACAAGCAGGTCCATGAGCTGATCTACGACATCATGAACGACCGGCAGCGGGTAGATTACGAGAAGTTTCTGGAAACCGACTTTTCCTTCGACGTGCCGGGCGTCGCACGGTTCCGGGTCAATGCGTTCAACCAGAATCGCGGTGCAGGTGCGGTGTTCCGGACCATCCCGTCGAAAGTCCTGACCATGGAAGACCTGGGGATGGGCGAAGTGTTTCGCAAAGTGACCGAGGCGCCTCGCGGGCTGGTGTTGGTGACCGGGCCGACCGGCTCCGGCAAGTCCACCACCCTGGCGGCGATGATCGACTACCTCAACACCCACAAACACCATCACATCCTCACCATCGAAGATCCCATCGAGTTTGTCCACGAGCCGCGCAAATGCCTGATCAACCAGCGCGAAGTGCACCGCGACACCCAAAGTTTCTCCACGGCCCTGCGCTCAGCCCTGCGCGAAGACCCGGACGTGATTCTGGTGGGGGAGATGCGTGACCTGGAGACCATCCGCCTGGCCCTGACCGCCGCCGAAACCGGTCATCTGGTGTTTGGCACCTTGCACACCACCTCGGCGGCCAAGACCATCGACCGGGTGGTGGACGTGTTCCCGGGGGATGAGAAATCCATGGTTCGTTCGATGTTGTCCGAATCCTTGCAGGCGGTGATTTCACAGACGCTGGTCAAGAAGATTGGCGGCGGCCGGGTCGCGGCTCATGAAATCATGCTGGGAACGTCGGCGATCCGTAACCTGATCCGCGAGGACAAGGTGGCGCAGATGTACTCGGCGATCCAGACCGGTGGGTCGCTGGGGATGCAGACATTGGATATGTGTTTGAAGGATTTGCTGAACAAGGGGCTGATCAGTCGCGAACATGCGCGGGAGCGGGCGCGTACGCCGGATAACTTCTGAGGATCGGCCACAAAACCTCCTGTGGGAGCGAGCTTGCTCGCGATAGCGTTGGATCAGCCAACATTGAAGTTGACGGATGTACCGCTATCGCGAACAGGCTCGCTCCCACAGTTTGCTTGAACTGGCAAATGTGCCACTTTCAAATCAGCGCTGAACCAGCTGCATCCCTTTCGGCTCTTTGGGCAGCACCCGCTTGGCAAGGACGTAGTGGCTGTTCCAGTACGGCTTGTTCAAGGTATCGATGGTCACCGACTTGCCACGGCGCGGGGCGTGGATGAAGCGGTCATTGCCCAGGTAGATGGCCACGTGGTTGACCCGGCGGCTCTTGAGCTTGAAGAAGATCAGATCGCCGGGCTTGAGGTCCTTGCGATCGACCTTCTGGCCGTGACCGCTGGCCATCGCATTGGAAGTGCGCGGCAGGTCGAAGGTGGCATCGTTGAAGGCGTACTTCACCAGCCCGCTGCAATCGAAACCTTTGCTTGGGCTACTGCCGCCCCAACGGTAAGGTGTTCCCAGTACGTTCACGGCACGGCTCAAGACGTTGCTGCTTGTCTTGGCGGTCATGACCGGAACCAGCTTGCTATTGGCGGTGCTCAAACGCTGGGTGTTTCGCTTGTTCTTGCTTGAAGGAGCAGAAACATGGGATTTGGGGGTGTAGCCGTTGACGTTGGGAAGACGTTGCTCACGATTGGTGGCGTGGGCGGCCAGGGGCAATAATAGGCAAATGGTTAGCCATGTCTTGATAAATGGACGCATTAGGCAGGGCTCTTGAAGGTAAGCGCGCAACTTTATAACAGCTTTTTTTACTGTTCCGAGGCCGTTTGTCGAATCGCAACCCCAGGTGAAACCCGCATAATTGCGACATATTGACCTGATTGTCTGACAGAACCCAGACAGCACGGGGGTTTACCGGGTTCCTGACGCTGGAGACCGCTTGTCGGCAATCCATAAAAAAGTCACAAATAATCCGAACAAATTTATCTATCGAGGCAAAAGAGGCGATTCATGAACAGCTATCAGCAGGACGCTTTACGCGATACCCACAGCAAAGTGATCGGCTATCTCTTGTGGATTTTCGGCTTTACCGGCGCCCACCGCTTCTACTACGGCAAGCCGATCACCGGCACGATCTGGTTTTTCACCTTCGGCTTGTTGGGCATCGGCTGGCTGATCGACCTGTTCCTGATTCCGGCCATGGATCGGGAGGCCGATCTGCGCTTCACCCCGGGTCCCCTCGAGTACAGCGTGGCGTGGATTCTGCTGACGTTTCTCGGTGTGCTGGGTGTGCACCGCATGTACCAGGGCAAATGGCTCACCGGCATCCTTTACCTGCTGACTGGCGGGGTGTTTTTCCTGGGGGTGCTGTATGACTTCTGGACGCTGAACGATCAGGTCTCGATTCGCAATGCGCAGAAGCGCGGGGCTTTTCATTAAGACCGAGTCGCCTGCATCGCGAGCAGGCTCGCTCCCACACTGGATCAAGGTGTTCACAGGTTATGTGTTCACCGAAGATCCCTGTGGGAGCGAGCCTGCTCGCGATAAGAGCGATGCGGTGTCAGGCCTGGTGAGTAATCCGCCCATCCATCAGCGTATAACGCACCACCCCCGGCAAACTGTGGCCAAGGAACGGGCAGTTGTCACCCTTGGAACGCCAGGCTTCACCCGCCACGGTGGACGCCGCCGGGTCGAACAGCACCAGGTCCGCCGCCGCGCCCACTGCCAGTTTACCCACCGGTAATTGCAGCGCGTCGGCCGGGCCGTTGCTCAGGCGTGCCAGCAGGGTCGGCAGGTCCAGCAATCCGTCTTCCACCAGTGTCATGGCCAGTGGCAGCAACAGTTCGACGCTGCTGATGCCCGGTTCCGTGGCGCCGAATGGTGCCAGCTTGGCATCGCGCTCGTGGGGCTGGTGATGGCTGGAGATGGCCGAGATCACCCCGGACTTCACGGCCTCGCGCAAGCCATCGCGGTCGGCGCGGGTGCGCAGCGGCGGCTGGACGTGATAGACGCTGTTGAAGTCGATCAGCGCTTCGTCAGTCAGGATCAGTTGGTACAGCGCCACATCGGCGGTGACGGGCAGGCCGCGAGCCTGGGCCTGGGCGATCAGTGCGGCGCCGCGGGCGCTGGTCAACTGGCTGAAGTGTGCGCGCACGCCGCTTTGTTCCACCAGCAGCAGGTCCCGGGCCAGGGCCACGGTTTCGGCGGTTTCCGGAATGCCCGGCAGGCCGAGGAAACTGGCGGTCGGGCCTTCGTGGGCCAGCCCACCTTCAGCCAGATCGTGATCCTGGGAGTTGAAGATCACCGTCAGGCCGAAGGTCGCAGCGTATTCCAGGGCGCGGCACAGGGTGCGGGTATTGCGAAAACTGTTCAGACCATTGCCGAACGCCACGCAACCGGCGTCGCGTAGCGCAATGAGTTCTGCCAGTTGCTCGCCATCGAGGCCTTTGCTCAAGGCGCCGATAGGGAAGACCTTGGTGTTGCCGGCTTCGCGGGCGCGATCGAGGATCAGCTCGGCCACGGCCGAGGTGTCCAGTACCGGCTTGGTCTGTGGCGGGCAGCACAAACTGGTCACGCCACCGGCGGCGGCAGCCTGGGTTTCGCTGACGATACTGCCTTTGCGGCTATAACCGGGTTCGCGCAGGGCGACGTTCAGGTCCACCAGGCCAGGGGCGGCCACCAGGCCTTGGGCGTTGAGGGTATCAACGGCGGTAAAACCGGCCGGAGCGGCGCCAAGGGCGACAATTTTGCAGGCATCGATGTGGATGTCAGTCACTTGATCCAGGCCGCTGGCCGGATCGATCACGCGTGCGCCGAGAATGCTGAGCTTCACTGGGCGTTCTCCTGGTCGAATTGGCGCTGGGCCGTTTGCCCGCTCATGGCCATGGACAGCACGGCCATGCGGATGGCGATGCCGTAGGTCACCTGGTTGAGGATCACCGAATGTGGTCCGTCGGCCACTGCCGACTCGATCTCCACCCCGCGGTTGATCGGCCCCGGGTGCATGACGATGGCGTCCGGCTTGGCCCCGGCCAGGCGCGCGGTGGTCAGGCCGAACAGGCGGTAGAACTCGCCTTCGCTGGGCAACAGGCCGCCGGTCATGCGTTCGCGCTGCAGGCGCAGCATGATCACCACGTCCACGTCCTTGAGGCCTTCGGTCATGTCGGTGTAGACCTTCACACCGTACTGCTCGACGCCAATGGGCAGCAGGGTTTTCGGCGCGATCACGCGGATGTCCGGGCAGCCGAGAGTCTTGAGGGCGAGCATGTTCGAGCGGGCCACCCGCGAGTGCAGGATGTCGCCGACGATAGCCACCGACAGGTTCTCGAAGCTGCCCTTGTGCCGACGGATGGTCAGCATGTCCAGCATGCCCTGGGTTGGGTGGGCGTGACGGCCGTCGCCGCCGTTGATGATCGCCACTTGTGGGCATACATGCTCGGCAATGAAATGCGCGGCGCCGGAATCACCGTGACGCACGACGAACATGTCGGCCGCCATGGCCTCGAGGTTGCGCAAGGTATCGAGCAGGGTTTCGCCCTTGCTCGCCGAGGAGGTGGACACGTTCAGGGTGATCACGTCCGCCGACAGTCGCTGGGCCGCCAGTTCGAAGGTGGTGCGGGTGCGGGTGGAGTTTTCGAAGAACACGTTGCACACGGTCTTGCCGCGCAGCAACGGGACTTTCTTGACCGCCCGGGCCCCGACTTCGAGGAACGAATCGGCGGTGTCGAGGATTTCCGTCAGCAGCTCGCGGCGCAGGCCGTCGAGGGACAGGAAGTGCCGCAGCTGGCCCTGATCGTTGAGCTGTAGCGCTCGCTTGGTTTCGAGAGGCGTCATCGCAATGGACTCTTACAAGGGCAGTTAAAGGGCAAGGTCTTGCAGTTCGAGTTGCAGCGGCGCGGGGCCGGACAGCTTGACTCGCTCGTGAGCGGCCAGCGTCAGCGTCGCGCCGACCACGTTCGGGCGGATCGGCAGCTCGGCGGCGTCCAGGTCCAGCAGGCACACCAGGGTCACGCTGGCGGGGCGGCCATAATCGAACAGTTCGTTCATGGCGGCGCGGATGGTCCGGCCGCTCATCAGCACATCGTCGATCAGTACCAGATGCTGGCCTTCAATCTCGAATGGCAGGGCCGAAGGGCGTACTTGCGGGTGCAGGCCGTTCTGGCTGAAGTCGTCGCGGTAGAACGACACATCGAGGGTGCCCAGCGGCGCATCGCTGCCCAGTTCTTCGAGCAAGGCCTGGGCGACCCAGACGCCACCGGTGCGAATGCCGATGTAGCGCGGTTCGCTGATGCCGCGTTGTTCCAGATGCGCCGTGAGACGAATCGCCATCTGGCTGATCAGTTCGGCGGGATTGGGCAGGCTCATGCTGGCTCCTTCAGGTTCCCGGGCCGGTGGTCAGAGGCCCGGTTTATCGCTAAAAGAAAGCGCCCTGGCGGCGCTTTCAAAAAAATCAGGTTTCGAACAGGGCGGCGTTGGCGTCGAGCCAGCCTTGCAGCAGCAGGGCGGCCGCGATGGCGTCTACCGGGTTGTTGCGGTAACTGCCTTTCTGCCCGCCACGTACCAAGCGTTCACCCTTGGCCTCGAACGTGGTCAGACGCTCGTCGTGGGTATAGAAAGGCAGGTTGTAGCGGCCGTTGAGCCTGCGGGCGAATTTCTCCGCACGAACGCACATCTCGCTGGGCGTGCCGTCCATGTTCAGCGGCAGGCCGACCACCACGGCGTCGGGTTTCCACTCCTTGATCAGCGCTTCGACCTGGTTCCAGTCGGGAACGCCGTTCTGCGCCTTGAGGGTGCACAGCTCGCGGGCCTGGCCGGTAATCACCTGGCCGACCGCCACGCCGATCTGTTTGGTGCCGTAATCGAAGCCCAGCAGCAAGCGCAGGGCCATCAGGCGTGTCCTGCCTGGCTGGTGAGCAGACTGAGGTTGACCCCCAGCCGGCTGGCCGCTGCTTCCAGGCGCAGTTCGCTGCTGGTGTTGAACAGGATGTCGGCGTCGAACGGGCAGGTCAGCCAGGCGTTATCGGCCAGCTCGGCTTCCAATTGCCCGGCTTCCCAACCGGCATAGCCGAGGGCGATCAGGCTTTTTTCCGGGCCTACGCCGTCGGCGATGGCGAACAGCACATCCTGGGAGGTGGACAGCGAGACGCCATCCAGGTCCACGGTGGCCTGGTAGGACGGCCCCGTCGGGTGGAGCACGAAGCCTCGGTCGGTCTGCACCGGGCCGCCGATGAAAATCGGGACGTGCTGGCACAAGAGTGGCGGTTCTACATCCGGGCGCAACTGCTCAAGAATGTCCGCCAGGTTCAGTTCCTGCGGCCGATTGACCACCAGCCCCATGGCCCCATTGGCCGTGTGCTCGACGATGTAGGTCAAGGTGTGGGCAAAGTTCGGATCGGCCATGTGTGGCATGGCAATCAGGAAGTGATGCTTGAGGTAGGTGGGGCTGACGTTTTTCATAGGCGCTAGTGTGGCGGCGCAGGGGCGAACTGACAAGCTGGCGATGTGCAGCAAATGCCGGAGACTGTCACGAAACCCCTGTGGGAGCGAGCCTGCTCGCGATGCAGTGTGTCAGGCGACGTCGATGCTGGATGTTCGATTGCTATCGCGAGCAGGCTCGCTCCCACAAGGGGATGGGGTCAGTTGCTGGAGAGACGATCGCCCCGGGCGAACTTCCAGGTGCGGATGATTTCCAGGCGGTCGATGTCCGACAGGTCCCCGGTAAACGGTGCGAACGGCGCGGCCAGGCGCACGATCCGCTGGGCGGCCTGATCCAGCAATGGCTGGCCGGAGGACTCCAGCACCAGCACTTCATACAACGAGCCGTCGCGGTTGATCGAGACCAGCAGCCGCAAGTTGCCATAGATCTGCTTGCGCCGGGCTTCGTCGGGGTAGTTGAGATTGCCGATGCGCTCGACTTTCTTGCGCCACTCATCTTTGTACCAGGCGCCCTTGTCGCGCATGGTCGAGGCGGCGCTCAGGCGGTGGATACGCGGGCGTTTGGCATACAACTGCTGTTCCTGGGCCAGCTCGGCTTCCAGGCTGGCGATGTCGCTGGACAGTTGGGCGCTGTCGAAGGTGGGCACCGGGGCCTTGGGTTTGGGGTCGGGCCTGACCTCTTCCTTGACCGGGGCTTTTTTCGGCTTCGGCGCCACGGTGGTCACGGCTGCCTTGGGCGCCGTCTCCCGGACCTCGGGCTTGGCCGCTGGCGGCGGTGTGACCTTCTGCACTTTATTGTCCTGGAATGGCGCGATCTGGGTGGTCTTGGGCGTTGCCTTTTTTTCCAGGGTGCCACTGCCTTGCTGGTTTTCCTGGGCGAGGAAGTCCGCTTTTTGTGGCTTGGCTTCGCTTTTGAAGGTGGCCAGGGTGATTTCCAGGGTCTGGCTGATCTGTTTGGGTTCTACCGTGGCAAACCCGACGCCCAGCAGCAGTGCCAAGTGGATCAATGCCGCCAGGAACAGGGTAAAACCGAGACGATCAGCCGGGCGCACGCCGCGATGGGCGAGCTCTTGGGGCAGATCGGACGGGAGGGTCATGGCAAGGAAACCAACATCGCGTTTTTTTCAGGCCGGGCATGATAACGCAATGTGGGTTTCCTTCAGCAGGATCTGGATCAACGAGCCTTGAGCTTCTGATCGATGGCATCCATCAGCATCGCGCCGATGTCGGTGCCGAAGGCGTTGTCGATCTCGCGGATGCAGGTCGGGCTGGTGACGTTGATTTCCGTCAGGTGCTCGCCGATCACGTCCAGGCCCACGAACAGCAGACCTTTCTCCCGCAGGGTCGGGCCGACCTTGGCCGCGATCCAGCGGTCCTTTTCAGTCAACGGACGCGCCTCGCCACGCCCGCCGGCCGCCAGGTTGCCGCGGGTTTCGCCGGCCGCGGGAATGCGCGCCAGGCAATAGTCCACCGGTTCGCCGTCGATCATCAGGATGCGCTTGTCGCCATCGACGATGGCCGGCAGGTAACCCTGGATCATGATCTGCTGTTGGCCGTGCAGGGTCAGGGTTTCCAGGATCACCGACAGGTTGGGGTGGCCGGCGGTGTGACGGAAAATCGAGGAGCCGCCCATGCCGTCCAGGGGCTTGAGGATCACGTCGCCGTGATGGTCGGCGAATTCACGCAGCACGTCCGGGCGACGGCTGACGATGGTGGGCGGCGTGCATTGCGGGAACAGCGTGGCGAACAGCTTTTCGTTGCAGTCGCGCAGGCTCTGGGGTTTGTTGACCACCAGCACACCGGCGTTTTCGGCCTGTTCCAGCAGGTAGGTGGAATACACGAACTCCATGTCGAAAGGCGGATCCTTGCGCATGAGGATCACGTCCAGGTCGCTGAGCAGCGCATCGCGTTCGGTACCCAGCTCAAACCATTTTTCGGGGTTGGCGAAGACGTTCAGCGGCTTCATCCGTGCCCGCGCCTGGCCTTCGGCCTGGTAGAGGTCGCGCTGCTCCATGTAGAACAGCTCCCAGCCGCGCTTCTGAGCGGCCAGCAGCATGGCCAGCGAGCTATCCTTTTTATAGGAAATGCTGGCGATAGGGTCCATGACAATGCCGACGCGTACGCTCATGGCTTGGTTCCTCGAAAATTGATGGGCACAAATGGTGTGAAAAAGTGGCGTCAGAGTGGCGCCCGGAAGATTGGCGGTCAAGGAAAAACCACTGTACCGAGCGGCCGATAGATCGGCGATGGAGACTGTGCTAAAAAGGCTGGCATGTGACGTGCGGGCCTTGAACATCAAGGGTTTGCGCTGTCGTTCACACTTACGCGTTAAAAACCGGTTTGCAGTGGCAATGGCAGAGCATCTTACGCAGCAGCAACCCAGCGCCTTGAAGGTCATGGTCATCGACGACTCGAAGACCATCCGCCGCACCGCCGAGACCTTGTTGCGCAACGTGGGTTGCGAGGTCATCACGGCGGTCGATGGCTTCGATGCCCTGGCCAAGATCGCCGACCATCATCCGGGCATTATCTTTGTCGACATCATGATGCCGCGCCTGGACGGTTACCAGACTTGTGCCCTGATCAAGAACAACAGCGTTTTCAAGGCCACGCCGGTGATCATGTTGTCGTCCCGGGACGGTTTGTTCGACAAGGCCAAGGGGCGCATCGTCGGCTCCGATCAGTTTTTGACCAAGCCTTTCAGCAAGGAAGAACTGCTGGGCGCGATACGGGCTCATGTTCCGGGCTTTGCCGCTGTCCAGCCGCACCAGGCACATTAATGACACTCGGCCATCGGGCCTGGGGTCAACGAAAAATGGGGAACACCATGGCACGAATTCTGATCGTCGATGATTCGCCGACCGAAATGTACAAACTGACCGGCATGCTGGAAAAGCACGGCCACCAGGTCCTGAAGGCCGAAAACGGTGCCGACGGCGTGGCCCTGGCTCGCCAGGAAAAGCCCGACGCGGTCCTGATGGATATCGTCATGCCCGGCCTCAACGGTTTCCAGGCCACGCGCCAGTTGACCAAGGATCCGGACACCGGGCACATCCCGGTGATCATCATCACCACCAAGGACCAGGACACCGACAAGGTCTGGGGCACTCGCCAAGGCGCGAAGGACTACCTGACCAAACCGGTGGACGAAGAAACCCTGATCAAGACCCTGAACAACGTGCTGGCGGGTTGATGACGCGGCCATGAGCCAATCCCTGACCGCTTTCGAACTGCTCCTGCAGATCGACCGGCGTTGCCGGCTGCTGGGGGCGGACCTGCCGTCACAACCGACCCACGGCGACAGCTGGAGCGGCATCGGTTTTCGCCTCGGCGAACACTGGTACGTGGCGCCCATGGGCGAAGTTAGCGAAGTGCTGCACGAACCGCGCTACACACATTTGCCCGGGGTCAAGCCATGGGTTCGTGGTGTGGCTAATCTGCGCGGGCGCTTATTGCCGTTGATGGATTTGTGCGGTTTCTTCGGCCATGAGCTGTCGAGCGTGCGCAAGCAGCGGCGGGTGCTGGTGGTGGATCATGACGAGGTCTTTACCGGGTTGCTGGTGGATGAAGTCCTCGGATTGCAGCATTTTGCCCAGGACAGCCTGGAGCCGACGCTGATGGACGACCTTGACGGCCCGGAGTCGGCCTTCGTCAAGGGCCGGTTTCGCGGTGAACGGCAGTGGCAGGTGTTCAGCCCGTTTGCGCTGACGCGCTCGCCGGGGTTCATGGATGTAGCTGTTTGACGAGATGCCACACGGTCCCTTGTGGGAACGAGCCAGTGGGAGCAAAGCTTGCTCGCGATGGCGGCGCCTCGGTAGGCGGGAAACCGTGTTGTTTTCATCGCAGGCAAGCCTTGCTCCCACAGAGTCACACTGATTGAGCAGGCTGCACTACAAGGGCTTGCTTACAGTTGGCAGTGGTGAGTGGGTTGGATTGGGCAGTACAGGCGAGAACCGATGATCAAAGCAAATACAGGCAAGCCTCTGGAAGCGTCGCGCAGTCGTTCGCAGATCATCGTGCTGTTCGTCGCGCTGATTGTCTTCATCATGCTGCTGTTCGCCAACTTCGCTTACCTCAACACCCAGTCCAACTACGACAAGCAGTACATCGGCCACGCCGGTGAGTTGCGGGTGCTGTCCCAGCGCATCGCCAAGAACGCCACCGAGGCGGCCGCCGGCAAGGCCGCGGCGTTCAAGTTGCTGAGCGAGGCGCGCAATGATTTCGCCCAGCGCTGGGGCTACCTGAAGCAAGGCGACCCGGTGACCGGCCTGCCACCGGCACCTGCTGCCCTGCGCCCGCAGATGCGTGCCGTACAGCTGGACTGGGAACGCTTGCTCAAGAACACCGATGCCATCCTGTCCAGCGAACAGACTGTGCTGTCGCTGCATCAGGTGGCGGCAACCCTCGCCGAAACCGTGCCGCAATTGCAGGTCGAGTACGAAAAAGTCGTCGAAATTCTCCTGCAACGCGGCGCGCCCGCCGCGCAGGTCGCCATGGCCCAGCGCCAGTCGTTGCTGGCCGAACGGATTCTCGGGGCGGTGAACACCGTGCTGGCGGGGGATGAAAACGCTAGTCAGGCCGCCGATACCTTTGGCCGCGATGCCGCACGTTTTGGTCAGGTGCTCAATGGCATGTCGCAAGGTGACCCGGCCTTGAAGATCTCCCAAGTACAGGACCGCGATGCCCGGGCTCGCCTGAGTGAGATCAGCGAACTCTTCGAATTCGTCTCCGGCTCGGTGGACGAAATCCTCGAAACCTCTCCTGAGCTGTTCAAGGTCCGCGAGTCGGCAGGCAACATCTTCAACCTGTCGCAAACCTTGCTGGACGAAGCGTCGCACCTGGCCACCGCGTTCGAAAACCTGGCCGGCGGGCGTTCCGCAAACGCCATCGGTGGTTATGTGCTGGGTCTGTTGGCGCTGATGTCGATCATCCTGATCGGGCTGGTGATGGTCCGCGAAACCAACCGGCAGTTGCGTGAAACCGCAGAAAAGAATGAGCGCAACCAGAACGCGATCATGCGTCTGCTGGACGAGATCGAAGACCTGGCCGATGGCGACCTGACCGTGACCGCCTCGGTTACCGAAGACTTTACCGGCACCATCGCCGATTCCATCAACTATTCGGTGGACCAACTGCGTGACCTTGTGGCCACCATCAACCTCACCGCCGGCCAGGTCGCCGCTGCGGTGCAGGAAACCCAGGCTACGGCCATGCACCTGGCGCAGGCTTCCGAACATCAGGCCCAGCAGATATCCGAAGCTTCGACTTCAATCAATGAAATGGCCCAGTCCATCGATCAGGTCTCGGCCAATGCCGCCGAGTCGTCGGCGGTGGCCGAGCGCTCCGTGGAGATCGCCAACAAAGGCAACGAGGTGGTGCACAACACCATTCATGGCATGGACAACATTCGCGAGCAGATCCAGGACACGGCCAAGCGCATCAAGCGCCTGGGGGAGTCGTCTCAGGAAATCGGCGACATTGTCAGCCTGATCGATGACATTGCCGACCAGACCAACATCCTGGCACTCAACGCCGCTATCCAGGCGTCCATGGCCGGTGACGCCGGGCGCGGGTTCGCGGTGGTGGCCGATGAAGTGCAGCGGCTGGCGGAGCGCTCTTCGGCGGCGACCCGGCAGATCGAGACCCTGGTGCGGGCGATTCAGGCTGATACGAACGAGGCGGTGATTTCCATGGAACAGACCACCACCGAAGTGGTGCGCGGCGCCCGACTGGCCCAGGATGCCGGGGTGGCCCTGGAAGAAATCGAAGGCGTGTCCAAGACCCTGGCGGCGCTGATCCAGAGCATTTCCAACGCGGCGCAGCAACAGACCACGTCGGCGGGGCAGATTTCCTTGACCATGAACGTGATCCAGCAGATCACCACGCAAACCTCTTCCGGCTCCACCGCCACCGCCGAGAGCATCGGCAACCTGGCGAAAATGGCCAGTCAGCTGCGTCGTTCGGTGTCGGGGTTTACTTTGCCGGCGGCGGCTGTTGATGAGGGAAAAGTGTGACTGTGGGAGCAAGGCTTGCCCGCGATGAAGATAACGCGGTACTTCGGGAGCTGCGGCGTCTGCATCGCGAGCAAGCTTTGCTCCCACAGAGAAACTTCTTCCCCACAGAGGTGTTAGGTTCTGCTGATTGGAGTGGTTATGGGTGATCGGCACGACTATGTGGCCCTGGAGTGGGTCAAGGGCGAGATTGCCGAAACGCTGAAGCAGGCCCATCTGGCGCTCAATCGCCTGGTGGACGACCCGCAGGCGGCGGATGCCCTCGCGCACTGTCTGGCGTGCATTCATCAGGTGCACGGCGGCCTGCAGATGGTCGAGTTCTATGGTGCGGCGCTGCTGGCCGAGGAGATGGAACAGCTGTGCGTCGCCCTGCAGGACAACCGCATCGCCCATCGCGACGAAGCCATCAGTCTGTTGAGCCAGGCCCTTGGGCAGTTGCCGATCTATCTGGACCGCATCCAAGGTGCCCGCCGCGACCTGCCGTTGGTGGTGCTGCCGTTGATCAATGATTTGCGCAGCGCCCGGGGCGAGAGCCTGTTGTCGGAGACCAGCCTGTTCAGTCCAGAGTTACCGCTGATCGCGCCGCTCAGTGACGAGGCCTTGAAGCGACTCGAACCGCCTGACCTGCCCAACACCTTGCGCAAACTGCGCCAGACCCTGCAAGTGGCCCTGGTGGGGCTGTTGCGCGAACAGGACGACGCCACCCATCTCGGCTATCTGGCCAAGGTCTTCCACCGCCTGGAAGGGCTGTGCGCCGGCGCACCGCTCAATGCGCTGTGGCAGGTGGCGTCGGCCCTGGTCGAAGGCATGCGCGAGGGGCGTATCGCCAATAGCCCGGCCCTGCGCAGCTTATTCAAGGAAGCGGACAAGGAACTCAAGCGCCTGTTGGACCAGGGCCTGCAAGGCATCAATCAACCGGCGCCGCCACAGTTGCTGACGAGTTTGTTGTTCTATATTGCCAAGGCCGAACATCCCAGCGGGCAGATGCAGATCATGAAAGAACGCTACTCACTGGACGACGCGCTGCCCGACAGCGCCATGGTCGACGAAGAACGCGCACGCCTGGCCGGACCGGACCGCGATGCCATGCGCTCGGTGCTCGCCGCACTCTGCGAAGAGCTGGTGCGGGTCAAGGAGCGGCTCGACCTGTTCGTGCGCAGTGACCGCCAGCACGCCTCGGAGCTGGACAGCCTGCTGGCGCCCCTGCGACAGATCGCCGACACCCTGGCGGTGCTCGGCTTCGGTCAGCCGCGAAAAGTGATCATCGATCAATTGGCGGTGGTCCTGAGCCTCGCCCAAGGTCATCGCGAGCCGGATGACGCGACGCTCATGGATGTCGCCGGGGCCTTGCTCTACGTCGAGGCCACTCTGGCCGGCATGGTCGGCACCGTCGAGCCCGAGAGCCCTGAAGACAGCCACCTGCCCACCACAGACCTGACCCAGATCCACCAAATCGTCATCAAGGAAGCCCACACCTGCCTGCAACAGGCCAAGGACATGATCGTCGACTACATCGACGCCGACTGGAACAGCGAACAACTGCAAGCGCTACCGGCGTTGCTGACCCAGGTGCGCGGCGCGCTGGCGATGATCCCCTTGAGCCGCGCCGCCAGCCTTGTGGAGGCGTGCAATGGTTTCATTCGCGAGCATCTGCTGTTGGATCACGCCCAGCCGGGCTGGGAAGAACTCGATCACCTGGCCGACGTAATCACCGGCCTCGAATATTACCTGGAACGTTTGAGCGAAGACCCGGAAACGCCCGGCGAACCCTTGTTGGACGTGGTCGAGCGCAGCCTGGGGGCCCTCGGTTATTTCCCCGACGAAGCCCGGGTGCCGTTGCTTGACGATGTGCTGAGCCCGAACGAGGCCCAGGTCATGCAGGACTTGCAGGAGCTGGATGACCCGCAGACCGTGCAGTCCTTGGCCCAAATGCTGGCCAGCCCGGTCTCGGCGGTCAACCCGCCGGCCCGGAGCACGCCGGGTAGCCTGCTGCCGCCGCCGTTGGACGAGCATCCGGTGGACGACGAGCTGCGCGAGGTCTTCCTTGAAGAAGCCGACGAGGTACTCGACGTTTTGCGCGAATACCTGCCGCGCTGGGCCGCTCACCCTGACGACCATGGCGCCCTGGCCGAATTGCGCAGGGCCTTCCATACCCTCAAGGGCAGCGGTCGGATGGTGCGGGCGCTGGTCTTGGGAGAGCTGGCCTGGGCTGTGGAAAACCTGCTCAACCGGGTGCTGGAGCGCAGTGTTGAGCCGGGTGCTGCGGTCCGGCAGTTGCTCGATGAGACGGTGCAGTTGCTACCGGCCCTGGTGAGCGAGTTTGCAGACAACCGCCAGCGTCAGCGCGACGATGTCGACCGTCTGGCGGCCCGTGCCCATGCGCTGGCAAAGGGCGTCGATGACGATGAAGACGCCCAGGATGTCGCCGCCCTCGACCCGTTGTTGCTGAAGATATTCGACAACGAAGCCCAGGGTCACCTTGCCAGCCTCAATCGCTTTCTCGACCAGGCCGCCGAACACTTGCCGCTGCAGGCCAACGACGAATTGCAGCGAGCCTTGCATACCCTCAAGGGCAGCGCATCAATGGCCGGCGTGTTGCCGATTGCCGAGCTGGCCGGCGCGATGGACCAGTTGGCCCGGGAATACAAGGCGCACCTGATCGCCCTCGACCTTGATGAAACTGAATTGCTGCTGGAGGCCGAGGGCCTGTTGCGCCTGGGCTTGCGTCAGTTGCACGGTGACCCCCTGGCGCCGATCCCCGGCGCAGAAGAGCTGATCCAGCGAACCCAAACGCTGCTGGCCGAGCGCCTGCAAACGGCCCTCAGTGCACCGGACAAAGGCTTGCGGACCAAGCGCGATCCCCAACTGATCAACAACTTCCTCGCCCAGGGCATGGATATCCTGCTCGATGCCGAAAACCTCTTGCGCCGTTGGCAGCAGCACCCCGGCGAAGGCCAGGAACTCAGTGCGCTGCTGGACGAGCTGACCACCCTCGGCGAAGGCGCGCACTTGGCCGACTTGCACCCGGTGGACGAGCTCTGTGAAGCCTTGCTCGATCTCTATGGCGCAGTGGAGGAAAGCAGCCTGGCAGTCAGCGACGTGTTTTTCCAGGAAGCGCAGCGCGCCCATGAAGCCTTGATCGACATGCTCGATGAACTGGCCGCCGGGCAACACGTGCACTCGCAGCCCGAGCGGGTGCAGGCCCTGCGCGGCTTGCTCCAAGAGAGCCTGGACCCATCCGCCACCGGCCTGATCCGCAGCGATGGCAGCCGCACCCTGAGCATCCGCGAACTGGGTAACGCGACAGCGGAACTGCAGCGCAGCGCCCCTGCTGAGACCTCAGTGGACGACGACATTGCCTCGATTTTCCTCGAAGAGGCGCAGGACATCCTCGAAAGCGCCGCCCAGGCCCTGCAACGTTGGCTGGCCGACCCGGACAACGCAGCACCGCTGTCCTCGTTGCAACGAGACTTGCACACCCTCAAGGGCGGCGCACGAATGGCCGATATCCGGCCGGTGAGCGACTTGGCCCAGGAGCTGGAAAATCTCTACGAAGGGCTGGTGGACCGCCGTTACAGCCACAGCGAGGAACTCGAGCAACTGCTCAGCAGCAGTCACGAACGCCTCGATCTGCTGCTCGGGCAGTTGCAGCAGGGCCAGCCGTTGGGCGATCCCGTTGCGCTGATCGACGCCATTCGCCGGTTCCGTCAGGACAAGCCGAACCCAATCGATTCGGCAGGGGCGATCCAGGGCGAGGGGGCCGGACATGACCCGGAGCTGCTGGAAATCTTCCTCGAAGAAGGTTTCGACATTCTCGACAGCGCAGGCTCAGCGCTGCTGCGCTGGCAGGACGAACCATCGAACCGTCAGGCCCTGGAAACGCTGTTGCGGGATTTGCACACCCTCAAGGGTGGAGCGCGGATGGTGGAAATCGTCCCCATCGGCGACCTGGCCCATGAGCTGGAAAATCTTTATGAAGGCTTGTCGGCGGGGCTGCTCCAACCGACACCGGCGCTGTTCGCCTTGCTGCAAAGCAGCCATGACCGGCTGGCGCAGATGCTCGATGCGGTACGCGCCGGCCACCCGTGCCCTGTTGCCGACCGGCTGATCGCGCAGATCCAGGCGGTGAATCATCCGCAGGACAGCGAGACGCCCAAAGTCGTCCCCGCGCCGGAACCGGCCCCGACCCCGCCGCCTGCGCCCACAAGGCTTGAGACCGGCACCCCGAGCGACGGCGCGGACATGGTCAAGGTCTCCGCCGAACTGCTTGACGACCTGGTGAACCTGGCTGGGGAAACCTCGATTTTCCGTGGGCGTATCGAACAGCAGGTCAACGACGCGCGCGTGGCCCTGGGCGAGATGGAAACCACCATCGAGCGCATGCGCGACCAGTTGCGCCGTCTTGATACCGAAACCCAGGGCCGGATCCTCAGTCGCCAGCAGGTCGAGGCCGAGCGCCTGGGCTACGAAGAATTCGACCCGCTGGAGATGGACCGGCATTCCCAGTTGCAGCAATTGTCCCGGGCGCTGTTCGAATCGGCCTCGGACTTGCTCGATCTCAAGGAAACCCTCGAACGCAGCAATCACGACGCTGAGAACCTGCTGCAACAGCAGGGGCGGGTCAACACCGAACTTCAGGAAGGGTTGATGCGCACGCGCATGGTGCCGTTCGAGCGCATGTTGCCGCGCCTCAAACGCATCGTGCGGCAAGTGGCGCAGGAGTTGGGCAAGGACGTGGAGTTCGTGGTTGGCAATGCTGAAGGCGAAATGGACCGTAGCGTGCTGGAGCGCATGGCCGCGCCCTTGGAGCATATGCTGCGCAATGCCGTCGACCACGGCCTGGAGCCGGCCGACGTGCGCATCGCTGCCGGGAAACCGGCCCGGGGGCGCATCAGCCTCGACCTGTCCCGGGAAGGTGGCGACATCATTTTCGACATTCGCGACGACGGCGCCGGCGTGCCGCTGGAGGCGGTGCGCAGCAAGGCGATCAAGCGTGGCCTGCTGGCACCGGACAGCGACATCAGCGACCGCGACGTGCTGCAATTCATCTTGCAGCCGGGCTTTTCCACCGCCGAAAAAATCACCCAGATTTCCGGGCGCGGCGTCGGCATGGACGTGGTCCATGAAGAGGTGCGGCAACTGGGTGGCAGTATGGTCATCGACTCCACACCGGGGCAGGGCGTGCATTTCCGCATTCGCCTGCCGTTTACCGTGGCGGTCAACCGGGCGTTGATGGTGCAATGTCACGAAGACCAGTACGCGATCCCACTGAACACCATCGAAAGTATCGTCCGGGTGTTGCCCGCTGAACTGGATGGCTATTACCAGCTCGACCCGCCGACCTACACCTACGCCGGGCAACGCTATGAGCTGTGCTACCTGGGTGAGCTATTGAAAACCGGCGCTCGCCCGAAACTGTTGGGCCAGAGCCAACCGTTGCCGGTGCTGCTGATGCAATGCAGCGAGCGGCATATCGCGGTGCAAGTGGATGCTACCGCCGGGACCCGGGAGATCGTGGTCAAGAGCCTCGGCCCGCAATTTTCGGCGGTGCAGGGCTTGTCGGGGGCGACGATCCTGGGCGATGGCCGGGTGGTGTTGATTCTCGACCTGTTGGCGCCGATCCGCGCCTTGCCTCATCAGGTCCCACGCCGCCCGGCAGCGGCGCAAGGCGAGGGCGAACACCCGCGAGCATTGCTGGTGCTGGTGGTGGACGACTCGGTGACGGTCCGCAAGGTCACCAGCCGCCTGCTGGAGCGCCACGGCATGCACGTGCTCACCGCCAAGGACGGCGTGGATGCCATGGCGCTGCTGGCCGAACACTCCCCCGACCTGATGTTGCTGGACATCGAAATGCCGCGCATGGACGGCTTCGAAGTGGCCACGCAAGTACGCAATGACCCGCGCCTGGCCCACCTGCCGATCATCATGATCACCTCCCGCACCGGCCAGAAACACCGCGACCGCGCCATGGCCATCGGCGTCAACGACTACCTGGGCAAGCCGTACCAGGAATCGGTGCTGCTCGACAGCATCGCCCGCTGGAGCAAAACCCATGCATGACCTTCACCCGCGCACCGGGCACATCACCGGGCTGCTGCTACCCCTGGCCGACCGGCACCTGATTTTGCCCAACGTGGCTGTGGCCGAGCTGATCGACTACCAGAGCAGCGCGTTCGATATGGACACTCCGCCGTGGTTCCTGGGTTGGGTGAGCTGGCGCGAACGGCAAATCCCGTTGCTGAGTTTCGAGTCGGCCTGCGGCCAGAAAACCGTGATCGGCGAGCGTGCGCGCATCGTCGTGCTCAATGCCCTGGGCGGGCACCCGGAGTTGCGGTTCATTGCGTTGCTGGTCCAGGGTATCCCGCGTTCCTACAAACTCGACACCCAGTTGAGCTACGTCGATGTACCGCTGTGTGGGCTGGAACAGGCGGCGGTACAAGTGGGCGAGCATGTAGCGAAGGTGCCGGATTTGTTGGCGCTGGAGGAGTTGGTCGTTGCCTCGGGGTTGGCAAAAAACTAGGTCAGACACAGTACCTGTGGGAGCGGGCTTGCTCGCGATGGCGGCCTGACAGCCGACCAGGGTTTTGTTGACCGGGTACATATCCATTGATGCGGTAACGGCCGCTGGCGGTTCCGCTCTTACAGCGGCTCACTTTTGAGAAGCCGGAATGCCGGCCCAGGCAAAAGTAAGCAAAACGCTTTTGCCCCACCACTTGACACCTCGCCTAGGCTCGGTGTGCCCGAACGAAGGCATTGCTCCGTGGGCCCGCCGCGAAGGGCCATCCATGGCCCAGCGCGGCTATCCCGGCACCCATGCCGGGATGCCCACTCCACAATGCCTGCGTTCGGCCAGCGTGGTTAACGGGGCGCCCGAGATCAACGTCCTGCGCGAGGCGGCCTGATAGCCGGCCGGGCTCTTGCGGGGGGCGTACAGCCATCAGACCTGTTTGGACTGGACCTGTTTGAGTAGGACCTGTGGGAGCAAAGCTTGCTCGCGAAGGCGGCGGCACATTCAGCATTGATGCAAGTAGACCCACCGCTATCGAGACCCAGCTCGCTCCCACAATGATTTATGTGTCGATTACTGGATTCAGGCATGCCGCTGATTCAGCGTCATATCAACGGATCGTTCCCATAAAGGGTCTGATCAGTCCCTTCTTGGGACTTATTCAGGGCTCAGAGCTTGATAGGTCCCAAAAAGGGATCTATCGTTCCCTTTTTGGGACTCGCGGTGGCCTCCATGAATCAGCTCTCTCTCAGTGATGCTCTATTCACTGCCACCCAGCAGCGAGTCTTGGGCTTGTTGTTCGGTAAGCCGGATCAAAGCTTCTACACCAACGAAATCGCCCGCTGGGCTCAAGTCGGTAAGGGCAGCCTCGTGCGGGAGTTGGAGCGCCTGCAACGCTCTGGTGTGCTCACCATGACGCGTCTGGGCAATCAAACCCATTATCAAGCCAATCCACATTGCCCGATTTACAGCGAACTGTTGGGCATCGTGCAGAAAACCATCGGCATCGCCGAACCGTTGCGCCAGGCGCTGGAACCCTTTTCAGAACAACTGAGCTGGGCGTTCGTCTATGGCTCCATTGCCAAGGGCCAGGCAAACGCATCCAGTGACATAGATCTCATGCTGATCGGCGAAGGCCTGCACTACAGTGAAGTGATGGAGCGGCTCATGCCCTTGGAAGAGCAGCTGGGTCGCCCCCTCAACCCTACGCTCTACACGCCCCAGGACTGGGCTGCGAAATTTGCGGCTGGCAACAGTTTCGTGGTGCGGGTAGCGCAACAGGACAAGATCAATTTGCTGGGTGAAGACCCTTTGGAGTCCAAGGATGGGCAAGCACGAAAACCTGAAGAATCTGTTACATAGCGGCGGCCTGAAAGCCGAACCGCCTGATCGTCAGGAATGTGAAGGCTTGATGCGTTCTGCAGTGGATCGCCTGAAGGACGCACAAACAACTTCCCTCTCATTTGCCAGCCGGTTCGACCTGGCCTACAACGCCGCCCATGCCGCAGCGCTCACGGCGCTACGCTTGAGCGGCTATCGTTCGGACAAGCGTTATCTGGTCTTTCAATGTCTGGTCCACACCGCAGACGCCAGTAAAGTGCAGGTCCGGTTATTCGCGCTGTGCCATGAGCGGCGCAACCTTGCCGAGTACGAGGGGTATATGAATGAAGATGATGCACTGCTTACCCAGCTGATTGAGAGTGCGGTAGAACTGCTCGAACGGGTCCGGCAATTGATGAGTATGAGTTGACCCGTTGCGGTCGCCGCAAACTTCCAATCCAACCCGTTCCCCTGTGGGAGCGAGCTTGCTCGCGATAGCGGCAGAACAGGTCAGCATTGACGTTGCCTGACACTCCGCCATCGCGAGCAAGCTCGCTCCCACAGGGGGTGTTACAGCTTTCCGCAGATTAGGACACCATCTTGACCCTGATGTTATCGATTTCAAATTCGTAGAGCGTTCCGGCATGGTCCTTACCGACACGCAGGCCTAGCAGCATCTCTCGATTGTTAGGGGTGAAGGGAAAAAGCAAACGTTTCTGAATCCTGCCACTCTTCGCCAGGTGTGCCAGGATGTACCAATGTGCCGGCCCAAATCTGATGCTTATCGTTGGTCATCGCAATCTGAATATAGTGAAGCACTTCCTGTTTGAAGCGGTAACGGTAAGTTACTAGAAACATGTTCCCCATCAACCTGGGATCGATATTAAAGATCTTGCGCAGACTTGGTTTGAACGTAGAAATTTCACGCCCCTCGATTTTTCCAGACCAGAAACTGTTCTCGCCTTCAGTCACAACTCTTGCGTCGACTGCCCCATCGCCATCAACCCACTTGTTCCTGTCTTCCCTATCGAATGTGGTGAGATCTTCGTATTCCATAAATGCCTCCAAAATATTGTGTGAGGTTACAGGCGCATCGACCTTGTTCCTGGAAAGCGAGCATTGAGGATCGCTGCACAGCTTATTCAGCCCTGCAAACGGCAAATCAGATACTGTCAGGGCTGACAGGTCCGATCGGTTATGCGACGGATGGTTTTGCATTGGATGGGCTGATTCCAACCCGGACAACCATTACGCCAACCGTAACGATCCGCCGCTAAGCTTGATTGATGCCCTCGCCACAACACTCCTAATGTGGCCTCCACGACAGCGAACCCGTGGAGTGGTCATGACAACAACAATATCCCCCGACTCGCGCTGGACGCGGCGGCGTTGCGAAAAGCAGCGGCGTCTCGAGCTGGTGAAGGGGCTTGCCGACGGTGTGGTGTTGCCCACCGACAAGATCGTTGCGGCGCTGGAGGCGTTGATTCTGCCGGGCGATCGCGTGGTGCTGGAAGGCAATAACCAGAAGCAGGCGGATTTCCTGTCACGCTCTCTGGCCAAAGTCGACCCGGCGAAGCTGCACGACCTGCACATGATCATGCCCAGCGTCGGCCGCTCCGAACATCTGGACCTGTTCGAACGCGGCATTGCCCGCAAGCTGGATTTTTCCTTCGCCGGAACCCAGAGCCTGCGCATCAGCCAGTTGCTCGAAGACGGGCTGCTGGAAGTCGGCGCGATCCACACCTACATCGAGCTCTATGCCCGGTTGGTGGTGGACCTGATTCCCAACGTGGTGCTCTCGGCCGGGTTCATGGCCGACCGTGCCGGCAATATCTACACCGGCCCCAGCACCGAAGATACCCCCGCGCTGATCGAGCCGGCGGCCTTCAGCGATGGCATCGTCATCGTCCAGGTCAACCAATTGGTGGACGATGTCAGCGACCTGCCACGGGTTGATATCCCGGCGTCCTGGGTCGATTTCGTGGTGGTGGCCGACAAGCCGTTCTACATCGAACCGTTGTTCACTCGCGACCCGCGCCACATCAAGCCGGTGCATGTATTGATGGCGATGATGGCCATCCGCGGGATCTACGAAAAACACAACGTCCAGTCCCTCAATCACGGCATCGGGTTCAACACCGCCGCCATCGAGCTGATCCTGCCGACCTACGGCGAGTCCCTCGGCCTGAAGGGCAAGATCTGCCGTAACTGGACCCTCAATCCCCATCCGACCCTGATTCCGGCCATCGAAAGCGGCTGGGTCGAAAGCGTGCATTGCTTTGGCACCGAACTGGGCATGGAAAACTACATCGCCGCGCGGCCGGACGTGTTCTTCACCGGTCATGACGGCTCGCTGCGCTCCAACCGCATGGTCTGCCAACTGGCCGGGCAATACGCGGTGGACCTGTTCATCGGCGCCACTTTGCAGGTGGACGGTGACGGACATTCCTCGACGGTGACCCGTGGCCGACTGGCCGGTTTCGGCGGTGCGCCGAACATGGGCCACGACCCGCGCGGGCGCCGTCACGGCACGCCGGCCTGGCTCGACATGCGCCACGGCGATGGCGAGGCGCCGTTGCTCGAACGGGGCAAGAAACTGGTGGTGCAGATGGTCGAGACCTTCCAGGAGGGCGGCAAACCCACCTTCGTCGAAACCCTCGACGCGGTGGAGGTGGCGAAAAAAGCCGGCATGCCCCTGGCACCGATCATGATCTACGGCGACGACGTCACCCATTTGCTCACCGAAGAAGGCATCGCCTACCTGTACAAGGCCCGCTCGCTGGAAGAGCGTCAGGCAATGATCGCGGCCGTGGCCGGGGTCACTGCCATCGGTTTGCGCCATAACCCGAAAGACACTGCCCGTATGCGCCGCGAAGGCTTGATTGCCCTGCCTGAAGACCTCGGCATTCGTCGCACCGATGCCACCCGCGAGTTGCTCGCCGCCAAGAGCGTGGCCGATCTGGTGGAGTGGTCCGGTGGTCTCTACAACCCGCCCGCCAAGTTCAGGAGTTGGTAAATGCACGCCTTCAACCTGCAACCGAAAAAATTGTCCTTGGCCGAGCGCTTGGCGGACATGGCCGTGGACGCGCTGATCGACGAAGCCGACCTGTCACCCAAACCGGCCCTGGTGGATCGGCGCGGCAATGGCGCCCACACTGATCTGCACTTGGGGCTGATGCACGCTTCGGCGCTGTCGCTGTGGCCGGCATTCAAGGAAATGGCCGACGCCGCCCTTGAATGCGGCGAGATCGGCCTGCCGTTACGCGAAGCCCTTGGGCGGATCGGCCGTGAGGGGGAAGCGGCGATGCTCGCTACCACCGATGGTGTGAACACCCACCGCGGCGCGATCTGGGCGTTGGGGTTGTTGGTGGCTGCGGCCGCGCTGGAACCTGAATCCAGCGTCGCCAGCGCCGTCACCTTACGTGCCGCCCGCCTGGCCTTGCTCAACGATCGCTACGCCCCCAAACCTTTCAGCCATGGCGCTCAAGTGGCCCAACGCTACGGCGTGCGCGGTGCCCGGGAAGAAGCGCAACTGGCATTCCCGGCCGTCACCGGCCTGGGCCTGCCACAACTCAAGCGCAGTCGCGCGGCGGGGGCGGGAGAACAGAACGCGCGGCTCGATGCCTTGTTGGCGATCATGACGACGTTGGCCGACACCTGCGTGCTCTACCGCGCCGGTGAGCCGGGTTTGCAGGCCATGCACCACGGTGCCAGAGCGGTGCTCGACGCTGGTGGCAGTGCCAGCCTGGGCGGTCGTCGCCAGTTGCATGCGCTGGACCAACAACTGATTGCCATGAACGCCTCGCCCGGCGGCGCTGCTGACTTGCTCGCCGCCTGCCTGTTCCTCGACCGTATCGAGCGCGGCGATGGCCTCTTCCCAGGAGTGTGCTGATGCAAACCTTATCCTTTGAATTTCCCGCCGGGCAGCCGCCACGGGGCCGGGCGCTGGTGGGCTGTGTCGGCTCGGGCGACCTGGAAGTGCTGATCGAGCCGGGCCTGGCGGGCAAGTTGACCATTCAGGTGCAGACCTCGGTCAACGGCAGTGAACAACGCTGGCAACACCTGTTCGCCCGCATGTTCGACGGCCAGATGCCGCCGGCCCTGGCGATCGACATCCACGATTTCGGCGCCACCCCCGGGGTGGTGCGTTTGCGCCTGGAACAGGGCTTCGAGGAGATCGGCCATGACTGACAGCGCCGCGTTGCTCAACAAACACAGCTTCGTCGAGCTGGGTGCCCGGCAACGGGCCAAGGCCCTGCTGGATAACGGTTCGTTCCGTGAACTGCTCGACCCCTTTCAGCGAGTCATGTCGCCGTGGCTGCTGCGCCAGGGCGTGGTGCCGCAAAGCGACGACGGTGTGGTGATCGCCAAGGGTTTGCTTGCTGGCCTGCCGGTGGTGATCGCGGCCATCGAAGGTGCGTTCCAGGGCGGCAGCCTTGGCGAAGTCGGGGGGGCGAAGATCGCCGGCGCGCTGGAGCTGGCCGCTGAAGACAACCGCAAGGGCATCCCGACCCGCGCCGTGTTGCTGCTGGAAACCGGCGGCGTGCGTCTGCAAGAGGCCAATCTGGGGCTGGCGGCGATTGCCGAGATTCATTCGGCGATTGTCGACTTGCGCCAGTACCAGCCCGTCATCGGCGTGGTGGCCGGCAGCGTCGGTTGTTTTGGCGGCATGTCCATCGCCGCTGGGCTGTGCAGCTATCTGCTGGTGACCCAGGAAGCGCGACTGGGCCTGAACGGTCCGCAAGTGATCGAGCAGGAAGCCGGGATCGACGAGTACGACTCGCGTGATCGGCCGTTCATCTGGAGCCTGACCGGCGGTGAGCAACGCTTCGCCACCGGGTTGGTGGACCGCTATGTGGCTGATGACGTGGCGCAGATCCGCGAGCAAGTCAGCCAGTTGTTGCAGTTGGGTGTACCCGCCGAGCACCGCAGCGGTCAGGCCGAGGTATTCCTGCAACGTTTGGCCCGACTGGACACTGAAGTGCAAATCGAACCGGCCGCGGTTCGCCAGCTGTATCAGGGAGAACGCCCATGAATTCGTATTCGTTGAGAGGCTTGCGCTGGTTCGCGGCTCTGAGCGACGGCGCCACGCCGTTGGCAGGACTGCCCGCTTCGCTGAAAGTGGCCGACGTCACACTGGGCGAGCAAAACGTGCGGCTGTTGGCCGTCGTGGCCGATCCCGATAGCCGTTTCCCTCGTGCCCGCAACGGCGAAGTCGGTTTGCTGGAAGGCTGGGGCTTGGCCAAAGCCGTGGATGAGGCTATTGACGCCGACCGTGATGCGTCCAGCAAGCGCGCGCTGATTGCCATCGTCGATGTGCCGAGCCAGGCCTACGGTCGTCGCGAAGAAGCCCTGGGCATTCATCAGGCCTTGGCCGGTGCCGCAGACAGTTATGCCCGAGCGCGGCTGGCCGGGCATCCGGTGATTGGTTTGCTGGTGGGCAAGGCCATGTCCGGGGCGTTCCTGGCCCACGGTTATCAGGCCAACCGGTTGATCGCCTTGCGTGATCCGGGCGTGATGGTCCACGCCATGGGCAAGGCCTCGGCGGCGCGGGTGACCCTGCGCAGTGTCGAAGAGCTTGAGGCCCTGGCCGCCAGCGTGCCGCCGATGGCCTACGACATCGACAGTTTCGCCAGCCTCGGTTTGCTCTGGGAAACCCTGTCGGTGGAGCAGATCGAACAGCCAAACGCGGCGGATCTGGCACGGGTCAGGGATTGTCTGCAACAGGCGATCAACGAAGTGGCAGGTGCGCCTCGGGACCTGAGCAGCCGTCTCGGGGCGACGCATCGTGCGGCTTCCAGCACCGTTCGCCAATTGTTGAGAGCGCAGTGGTGAGCACCTTCCTGGCCCACGACCTGCTATGGGGAATGACTCCACAGGCGTTGCCTGCGGATGCGCCGGCGTGGGTCATTGAGTCCTTGAGCCTTGAGCAGCCGGTGGTGGTGCGGCGAGCGATCACCGCGCCGGGACACATTGCCGTGGGCGTGCGAGGCGTCTCGCGGGAACAGCGTTACGCCACGTCGATGCCGGTGGCGGCGATCCAGCGCCGGGTGCGCCCGGAGGACCTTTGCCATGTCGCATTGCGCCGTGACTTGCCGGCGTTGCAGGCGCTCGCTCAAGTGCGGCCAATGCTGGATGCCAGCGGCTGGATCTGGGGCGTCAGCGGCAGCGCCGGATTTGAACTGGCCAGTGGCATCGAGGTGCTGCATGCACGCAGCGATCTGGACTTGATCCTGCGCACACCGCATCCGCTGGATCGTATTCAGGCCAGGGATTTGTTGGCGCAACTGGACGGTTCGACGTGCGCCGTAGACATGCAACTGCAAACCCCTTTCGGCGCCGTCGCCCTGCGCGAGTGGGCAGGCTCGGCGCGGCGGGTGTTGCTCAAGGATAATCTTCAGGCGCGTCTGGTGACCGATCCATGGCAACCGGCGCTGGAGCAAGTGGCGTGAGCAGCCTTTTGGTATTCCCCGGCCAGGGTGCGCAGCGAGCGGGCATGCTCCAGGGCGTGTCGCCGCAACTGCTGGAACTGGCCTGTGAAGTGCTCGGCGAAAACGTACGACAGCTGGACAGCACCGAGGCGTTGCAATCGACCCGAGCCGTACAACTGTGTCTGTTGATCGCGGGTGTCGCGGCGGCCCGGCAATTGTTGGAACAGGCACCTGTGCCGGATTACGTCGCGGGCCTGTCCATCGGCGCGTACCCGGCGGCGGTGGTGGCTGGTGCGCTGGGGTTCGATGATGCATTGCGCCTGGTCAGCCTGCGTGGCGAACTGATGCAGCAGGCGTATCCGCGAGGCTACGGCATGACGGCGATCATCGGCCTTGATCTGGCGACAGTGGAGGCGTTGCTCGCGCAGGTACACAGCGCCATGACGCCGGTTTACCTGGCCAACATCAATGCCGATAACCAGGTGGTCATCGCTGGCAGTGACGAGGCCTTGGCCAGCGTTGCCGAGAGAGCACGCCGCCAGGGCGCCGCGAAAGCGTGTCGGCTGGCGGTGAGCGTACCGTCCCACTGCCCGTTGCTGGAGGTCCCGGCCCGGGCACTGGCCCAGGCGTTTGCCGACGTGCCGTTGAAAGCGCCCGTTTTGGGTTATCTGAGCGGCAGTCGTGCCCGGCCCGTGGTGAACACCGACGCCTTGCGTGAGGACCTGGCCTTCAACATGTGCCGCGTGGTGGATTGGCGCGGCACCGTGCAAAGCGCCTACGAGCGAGGCGTGCGGTTACAGATCGAACTGCCACCCGGTGCGGTTTTGACGGGACTGGCGCGTCGGGTGTTCGAGCAGGGCACCGTCATTGCCTTCGACGGTGCGCGCCTGGACACCTTGCAGACGCTGCTCAGAGAGGAGGGACGCCGCCGACCCTAAACCACCGACTCAAGCTGGCGAAGCACAAAAACAACAACTTCGACGATGCACTTTGAGGACTACAACAATGATTATTTACGGTGTGGCGTTTTTGGCCTTTTGTACCCTGGCGGGTATTTTCATCGGTGAGCTGCTGGGCAAACTGATCGGCGTGCCGGCCAACGTCGGCGGTGTCGGCATTGCGATGCTGCTGTTGATCGGCCTGGGCAGTTACCTGAGCAAACGCGGCCTGTTCAAGGGCAAGTCCGAAGCCGGCGTGGAATTCTGGAGTGCGATCTACATTCCTATCGTGGTCGCGATGGCGGCCCAGCAAAACGTCTATGGCGCGCTCAAGGGCGGGCCAATGGCGATTCTGGCTGGGACCCTGGCGGTGGTGATTGCCTTTGCGATGGTGCCGGTGCTGGTGCGCATCGGCAACAAAGGGCCTGAAACCGATGTTTCCGCCAAGACAGTCGGGTGATTGCCATGTACGAATCAATGATGAAAGTGATCACCGGCTACGGTCTGCTCAGTGGCTTTGCGATTGTCGGCATCACCATGTGGGTGTCGTACTGGATCAGCGACACGTTCACCAAGGGCCGCCTGCACGGTTCGGCCATCGCGATTCTCCTGGGGTTGGTGCTGTCGTACATCGGCGGTGCGATGACCGGCGGGCAGAAGGGTGTAGTAGACATTCCGCTGCTCTCGGGCATCGGCTTGCTGGGCGGCGCCATGCTGCGTGACTTCGCCATTGTCGCCACGGCGTTTGGGGTGAGTGTCGAGGAGCTCAAGCGCGCCGGTTTCGTCGGGGTGCTGGCGTTGTTCGTCGGGGTGGCCACCTCGTTCATCGCCGGTGTCGGAGTGGCGATGGCCTTCGGTTACACCGACGCGGTGAGCCTGACCACCATCGGCGCCGGAGCGGTGACCTACATCGTCGGGCCGGTCACTGGCGCGGCGATCGGTGCCAGTTCCGAGGTAATGGCGCTGTCCATCGCCGCCGGTTTGATCAAGGCGATCCTGGTGATGGTGGCGACGCCGTTCGTGGCACCTTTTATCGGCCTTAACAATCCGCGCAGTGCGGTGATCTTTGGCGGGTTGATGGGCACTTCCAGCGGCGTGGCCGGCGGCCTGGCGGCCACCGATCCGAAACTGGTGCCGTATGGTTGCCTGACGGCGGCGTTCTACACGGCGCTCGGGTGCTTGCTCGGGCCTTCGCTGTTGTATCTGATCATGCGGGGGTTGTTGGGCTAAGGCTTTGAATTTTCGCTGAGCGGGCTGTCCTCGTCGCGAGCAGGCTCGCTCCCACATTGGATCGGTGTTCACCATCCCGTGTGGGAGCGAGCCTGCTCGCGATGAAGGCGACTGGGTCTCAAGCCTGGCGATTGGCATACATCCGGCACTCCGCCAGCAACGCCAGCAAATTCGGATCGCGCTCCTTGGCCTTCAGGAATACCACGCCGATGTGCTGCTGCAGCCGATACTTTTCCTGCAACGGGATCAGTTTCACCCGGTTTTCATACACCGCCGCAATCCGTCCCGGCAGCAAGGCATAACCGACCCCGGAGCTGACCATGCTCAGCAGGGTGAAGATGTCGTTGACCTGCATCGCCACCTTCGGCTCGAACCCCGCCTGTTTGAACACTCGATTACCATCCTGATGGGTGGCGAAGCCCTGGGTGAGGGTGATGAAGGTTTCGTTGCACACTTCGGCCAAGTCCACTTCACTGCGTTGGGCGAAGGCGGAATCGGCTGGCGTGGCGAGAAAAATGTCGTCTGAAAACAGCTCGATATGCTCGCAGTCCGGATCGTTCACGCTGTCGTCCAGGGAGATCAGGATGGCGTCCACCTCCATGTTCTTGAGCTTGTACAGCAGGTCGATGTTCGAGCCCAGGATCAGGTCGATGTTCAGTTCGCTGCGGCGGATTTTCAGGCCCATGATCAACTGCGGCACGGTCTTGACCGTCAGTGAATACAGCGAGCCGAGCTTGAACCGCTCCGCGGAAAACCCGGCGGCTTCACGGGTCAGGCGCACGCTTTCGATTACGTCCTGAATCAGCTTCTGTGTGCGTTCTTCCAGCACATAAGCGCTTTCCAGGGGGGTGAGGTTGCGGCCCTCGTGCTTGAACAACGGGCAACGCAAGGCGCTTTCCAACGAGTGAATGGCCCGGTGTACGCTGACGTTGCTGGTCTGCAACTCGGCCGCCGCCCGCGCAAGATTGCCGGTGCGCATGAACGCCAGGAACACCTCGAGTTTTTTCAGGGTCAATTCTTCGTCGATCAGCATGGGGTGGACTCTTATTCGTATCGCCCGATTGTGCCCCAATCGGTAGGAGGATGTTGATCTGTGGGAGCAAAGCTTGCTCGCGATGCAGGCGACTGGGCTCCTGAGGCACCGCGTTATCTTCATCGCGGGCAAGCCTTGCTCCCACAGAGAGCTAAACATTGCACTTTGTAGCGCCAAGCCTGAGCCTTGGCGTCTGTTTTGGAATGTGAGGTGGGACTGGATGTATCACGGAGAGCGACTCAACGCCTGGACCCACCTGGTCGGGGCGGTGGCGGCTTTTATCGGGGCGGTGTGGTTGCTGGTAATTGCCGGGATGACGGGCGATGCGTGGAAGATCGTCAGCGTGGCGATCTACGGTTTCACCTTGCTGGTGCTGTACAGCGCTTCGACGGTTTACCACAGTGTGCGCGGGCGCAAGAAAGCAATCATGCAGAAGGTCGATCACTTTTCGATCTATCTGCTGATCGCCGGCAGCTATACGCCGTTCTGCCTGGTCACCCTGCGCGGGCCGTGGGGCTGGACCTTGTTCGGGATTGTCTGGGGGCTGGCGCTGATCGGGATCTTGCAGGAGATCAAGCCGCGCTCTGAAGCGCGAATCCTGTCGATCGTGATCTACGCGGTGATGGGCTGGATCGTGCTGGTGGCGGTCAAACCGTTATTGGCCGCCTTGGGCAGCGCCGGCTTTGCCTGGCTGGCTTCGGGTGGTGTGTTGTACACCGTCGGCATTGTCTTTTTCGCGCTGGACCATCGGTTGCGGCACGCCCATGGCATCTGGCATCTGTTCGTGATCGCCGGCAGTTTGCTGCATTTTGTGGCGATCTTGTTCTATGTGCTCTAGCTCATAACCACCGCTGGTCCTGTGGGAGGGAGCCTGAACTGGTCAAGTAATTCTGGACACCAGTTAAGGT